>CAZIWR010000013.1:0-26283 GCA_964542805.1 uncultured Acidobacteriaceae bacterium | reverse complement strand
AGCGGATTATTTTTGCCTCCAACCTGGAAAATCCGCGCGGGCGGAATTTTGACCTGTACCTGATTCACGTGGACGGCACAGGCCTCGAGCGAGTGACCTACAGCCCGGAGTTTGACAGTTTTCCAATGTGGAGCTCCGACGGGAAGAAACTGGTGTGGGCGTCCAACCGCAATGCGGCCAAGCGCGGGGATACGAATATTTTCATTGCGGATTGGGTGGATTAAGAAGGAACTTCAAGCTACGTAATACGTTCATATTCACTGGCGGCAAAGGGCGGGCACGGAAGCCCGCCCCTACGACGCGTTCGATGGGCGAGACCAAAGTTGCGCGGCGAGGGCGAGCAAAGCGGGGAAGCAAACCACCACATAGCGCGGCTCGGGCGTTTCCACCTGCGTGAGAAACGCAGTACGGACAACGACGAACGCGACAATCACCCAGAGGCCAAGCCGGGCGGCGTTGGATGAAGTGGATTGAGTGTTCGCGGCGGCGGACTGCCACAGCGACCAAGCTCCAGAGAGGGCCAATCCCACAAACAGAAAATTCAGGAAGCCGAGAGCCACGGTCACCGAAAAATCCACGGGGTCATCGTCCCACATTTCCGCGAGCGGGAAGAGGTGGCCAGAGTAAGGGAGGAGTTCGGTCCGCGGCGTGAACCAGAACGTGACGGCGCGCTGGAGGGGCACCCACAGAAACGTGCGCAAAGGATGGCGGGCGGTGCGCGCGCGGGCCAGCGCGGCGAATTCGGCGTCCAGCGAAGGAGTGTACGTGGTGTTTTCGTTGTACAGCTCGAAGAGCGCGGCCACGCGCGCGCGTTCTTCAAGGGAATCGAAGGCGGCCGGATTGAGGTCCTCGAAGGGAATGGGCTCGTGGTCGAGCTTCCAGGGAACCAGATAGACGTCGCGGAAACGGACAAGCCACGTGTTGGTCCAGGCGTAGAAGCCGCGCGGGACCAGTTCGCCGGGCAACTCCGCGTGACGCGGAGCGAGGAACTGCAATTCGTTCAGTGCGACATAATTGCGCGCGGCCCAGGGTAGTAAGGGCAGCGCAAGTCCCAGCGCCATGAGCATTCCGGCGCGAAGCAGCCGCGGCCAATCGCGCACACGGCGCCAGCGAATGCAGAGCACGAGCCCCACGGCGGCGAGGAGCAATGGGGTTTCGGGGCGAACCAGAGTGCCCAGTCCAGCAATGAACGCGCCAAAAAAAAGAAGCTGTGCCGATTCCGAGCGGTTCGGCGCGGTTTCGACAGAGTCCAACGCCAGAAGAAGGAGCAGCAGCGCAGCCGTGGTGAGAAAAGTAGCGAGGACTTCGGTGAGAGGTGTGGCGGCATAGTTAGCGACAAAGGGACACAGCGCCGCGAGCCAAGCGGCGGCGGCCGCGACGCGCGCGCGCGAGTCCCTGGGAGCCAGCCAGGCGGCGATGGCGCTCGCGAGCAGGCAGGTCATGAGATCCACGAAAGCCTGCGCGAGCATCACAGTGAGCTGCGAGCGGCCAAACACGGAAAAAACTGCGGCAAGAAACGCGGGATAGCCCGGCACGCGCATGTCCACCGGCGTAAGGTGGCCGCTGAGCCACAGGCCGTAGACGCTGTGGTCGAGCCAGTTGCGGGCGAGTTCTTCATAGATGCCCGTATCTCCGGCAACCAGCGGAAATCGCCAGACAAAAAACAGGCGGAGCGCGAGGCCGAGCAGGACGGCACCAAACAAATGTTTGCGCATTGTATGTGGGGGCGTCGTTGACACCCCGCGGGCGGCGAGTTAGCTTGAACTGAGGCCATGAAAGAACGCAAGCCCATTTTCTATGACGAACAGCAGCGCCGTTGGCGGCGCATGCGCCGGGTCATGGAGGCCGCCGGCGTGCTCGTGGCGCTGCTACTGCTTAACTTTATAGCCAGCGTCTTCATCAAGCCCGAGCTGCCCGAGTTCGTCCTGACCGAAACGCGGCCGGGCGTGCACGCCGCGACGTCCAAACGCAAAGCAAAACTGGCCAAGGTGCGCACGGACCGCCGCAAACGCATCGCGGCCATCGGCAAAACCCCCGCACACTATGATCCGTTGCGCGCGGCGTTCTATGTGAGTTGGGACCCGACCAGCCTGGCGTCGCTGCAACAACATTACCGGGAACTCGACCTGCTCATTCCGGAGGCGCTGCACGCCGTCAGCGCGGATGGCCGCCTGCGCGTGGATTCCGACCCGAAGCTGAAAGCATGGATGGAAGCAAGCGGCGCGGAACTCCCCATGATGCCGCTGCTGAACAACTCGGACGGCAACACTTGGTACATCCAGGAGCTCGCAGAAATGCTCGCGCAGCAGGGAGCGCGGCAGCGGCTGGTGCATTTGCTGAAGAATTATGCGGCCGGCACGCACCAGGCGGGGCTGGTACTCGACTTCGAGGATATTCCCGACGCGAGCCAGCAAGATTACCGCCAATTCGTAAAGGAACTGGCCGACGCGCTGCACAGCGTGAACTTGAAGCTGATGGTGGCGTTGCCCGCCGCAGATCCTGTGTACGAGTACAGGCAGGTGGCGGCGCTGGCGGACGCCATCATCCTGATGAATTACGACCAGCACTGGCTGAATTCGGCGCCCGGGCCGATTTCTGCGCAGGAGTGGTTCGCACGCAATCTCGAAAATACACTGCGCGAAGTCCCGCGAGAAAAACTGGTGGTCGCGGTGGGCGGATATGCCTACGACTGGACGGAACCGCGACGCGGCGAGCCTCGGAAGCGGGCGGTCAACAAGAGCTTTCAAGAAGCAGTGGTCACGGCGAAGGAATCGGAAGGCACGGTGGAATTCGATCCCGACGCACTGAATCCGCACTACTCCTACTACGATGAAGCAAACCGGCTGCACCAGGTGTGGCTGCTGGACGGGGTGACGGGTTACAACCAACTCCGCGCCGCGGAGCGCGCCGGCGTTCACGGCACCGCGCTGTGGCGGCTGGGCTCGGAGGATGCGTCGCTGTGGAGCGTGTGGGATACCACCCAACCGGACGACGCGATTCGCGCGCGCCTCGCCACCATGCCGCCGGGCAACGACTTGATCCTGGAGGGCGACGGCGACATCTGGCGCATCATCGCCAGACCGAAAAACGGGCGGCGTGAATTTCATTACGACGCGACGAGCGAGCTGATCGTGCAGGAAAATCTGGTGACCCTTCCACTTTCCTATGAAGTGAACCAGGTTGGCGCTGCGAAAAACAAGATCGTGTTGTCGTTTGACGACGGGCCCGATCCGGGATACACACCGAAAGTCCTCGACATCCTGGAGCAGAAAAAAGCGCCGGCAGTATTTTTTCTGACCGGCCAGGCCGCCGGAGATCATCCGGGACTACTGAAGCGCATCTACGACGAAGGACACGAAATCGGCAATCACACCTACACGCACCCGCACTTTGCAGGGATTTCGCGCCGACAGCTTGGTGTCGAGCTCAATTTGACGGAACGGCTGCTGGAAAGCCGGTTGGGGATCAAGTCCATATTGTTCCGGCCGCCGTACGGGATCGATCACCAGCCGGAAACCGCCGAAGAGATCGCCATGCTGCCGGAAGCGCAGGAGCTGGGCTACGTTTTGGTGGGCTCGCGGATCGACCCGCATGACTGGGCTAAACCGCCCGCCGAAGCCATCGTGGCCCAGGTGCTCGGGGATGCGAAGGCGGGGAAGGGCAATATCGTGCTGCTGCACGATGGCGGCGGCGACCGCACGCAGACTGTGGAAGCACTTCCAAAGATTATCGATGGGCTGCGCGACGCGGGGTTCGAGCTGGTGGGCGTCTCCCATCTTCTGGGCAAGTCGCGAGCAGAGATGATGCCGGTGCTGACCGCGATGGAACAACTGCAGGCGCGCGCTGACGCCTTCATCTTTGACCTGTACCACGGCTTCCGGCTGACGATCGTGTGGGTGTTCTTGGGTGGAATCGTTCTGGTGACGGCGCGGGTGCTGATTGTCGGGATGCTGGCGCTCATTGAAAAATTCCTGCCGCAAGACGCGGGAAGACCGAACTTCTCCCCGCGCGTGAGCGTGCTCATCCCGGCGTTCAACGAAGAAGAAGCCATCGTAGGCACCGTGCAGTCGGCGCTCAATACGCGCTTGCCGGCGGATTGGCCACGCATCGAAGTCATTGTGGTGAATGACGGCTCGAGCGACGCGACCGGCGAGCGGCTGCGCGAAAATTTCGGCCGCGATTCCCGCGTGCGCATCATCGAGCAGCCCAACATGGGCAAGCCCGCGGCACTCAACCGCGCCCGCGAAGAAGGCGGAGGCGAGGTATTTATCACCATTGACGCGGACACTTGCGTGGAGCCGGATGCCGTTGTTACACTGGCGCGGCATTTCGGGGATGCCACGGTGGGCGCGGTGGCGGGCAACGTCAAAGTGGGCAACCGCGACCGCTGGCTCACGCGCTGGCAGGCTCTGGAGTACATCACCAGCCAGAACATGGAAAAGCGCGCGTTCGACCTGCTGAACTGCATCGCTGTGGTGCCCGGAGCGCTGGGCGCATGGCGCGCGGAGGCGGTGCGTGCCGCGGGCGGGATTTCCGCGGACACCGTGGCCGAAGATACTGACCTCACCATCGCGCTCCGGCGGCGGAACTGGCGCATCCTCTACGACGATACCGCCGTGGCCCACACTCACGCGCCGGAAACCGTGCGGGAGCTGGTGAACCAGCGGTTTCGCTGGACGTTCGGCACCATGCAGGCGGTGTGGAAGCATCGCGACACGCTGGGCCGCTGGCGCTATGGCGCGCTGGGCTGGGTGGCGCTGCCCAACGTCTTCGTGTTTCAAATTTTACTGCCGCTATTTTCGCCGGTGATTGATTTGATGTTTTTCGGCACGCTGGTGCTGTGGGTCCTGGCCCAGACGAGCTTCACGCGCGTCCCGCAGCTGTGGACCGCCGATGACGTGTTGCGCTCGCTGATCTTTTTTGCCGGCTTCATGGTGATTGATTTTTTGACCTGCGTGGTGGCCTTTGCTCTGGAGAAAAAAGAGGATTGGACGCTGCTCGCCCCGCTGCTACCCCAACGCTTCGTCTACCGTCAAATGATGTACTGGGTGTTGTTTCGCGCCGTCATGCGCGCCGTCCAGGGAGGCGCGGTCGGCTGGACCGGCCCATCCGGCACGGCGAGACGCCCCATCGAAACCCAGCGGGTGGAACCTCAGGTGCCCACCCCGGCCGGTCATGTGTAAAGGAGAAACCAATGAATAAGTTGTGCGGGGGATTTCTCATGTTGCTGGCATTGCCACTGGCGGCGCAGCACGAGCAACACATGAAGAGCCCGGCGGCGGCCAGCCAGACACCGCAGGCGATGGCGCAGCACCATGCTTTTCTGGAAGCGGAACGCGAAGCCATCGAGCGAGGCGAGGGGTTTGGGATGGCCCTGGCGGCGGACAAGAACGGATATCCGGGACCGAAACACGTACTGGATATGAAAAAGGAATTAAAGCTCACACCCGCCCAGGAAGGCGCGATGGAAAAGCTGATGGCTGAAATGAAAACAAAGGCGTTGGCCAAGGGCAAGGATGTCCTGCTGGCGGAGAAGCGGCTGGAGGAATTGTTCGCGCAGGGCAAAAGTGAAGACGAGCTGCGCGAAGAAACGTACCGGGTGGCGTCGTTGCGGGCGGAACTGCGCTGGGTGCACCTGGCCACGCACCTTGCGGCGAGGAAAATCCTGACAGCGAAGCAGATCGCAGCCTACCAACAGATGCGGCACGGTCAGGGAATGAAGGCGCAATAGCAGAATTTCGTAGAAGGAATAACGGGCGCGCGGAACAATCGCCGCGCCCGTTCTTGTTTTTGTACAAGGACGTGCTGCCTTGTTTTGCTCCCGAAGCCTTGGGACTCGAGATGCGTTATTGACAGGGGGAATGGCGAGGGGTAGCGTGTGCGCCAGCAAGCTTCCCGGGCAAGGCCGAATGGCTGCACAAAGCGCAGCCGAACACATCTGGGAGGTTTGGTGGAGGTCTTCATGGAGAAAAAGATCCTGCAGTATTCGTACTGGCTGGGCGTGGCGTGCGTGGTGGTGGCCGTGGTGTGGCGGGCGGCAGGCGCGACCGGATACTTCGGCGAATCACTCCAGCAGGTCCTTACCTTGACGTACAACAGCTTCCTCAAGGGAGCGCTGGTGTTTTTGCTGACGGCGGTGGCCACGGGGGCCTATCAGGCGGGGAATAAACAATAAGAGCAGCAAGGGAGTAGAACTCGAAACGCGCAGAAGTGCGTCTCACTCTTTGCGGGGAGGAATATCCGTGGAGGGGGGATCGCCGGAGACAGAATGGTCGCCCTCCACCTTCTTGTCGCGTTGCATCATGTATTCGACGTGCTTGGGCTCCAAGACTTTCTGAAGTCCCATCACCGCGGCGCCGAGCATGGAGGCGCGCTTCGCTTCGGCCTCAAATTCTTCCTCGGACATTTCGGCATAGCGGTCCTTGCCGGAGGTGACTCCGATGATGATCGCGACGACGGCAGCCAGTACGGCGAGAATGACGATGGTGACCATTTCAGTCTTCCACCATTTGAGCACAGTGCCAGCCAGGAAACCATGCCAATGCCTCTGGGCTGGCACACGAGGCAGCAATCTGCTAGGCTGTGATTGATGGGCTGTATCCCTGTTGCTTCGGGGAACGGCACCGGAGGCAATATGAGCGCCGCAAACCATGCGGGCAACGGGAAAATTACCGTGCCCGACATCCTGAGCCGCAAAGTTTCTCTTTCCAGTCTCGAAAATCAACCCAATAAGAGAATCACTTGTCTGACCGCGTATGACTATCCCACCGCGCGCCTGTTGGACGAGGCCGGCGTGGACATTCTGCTGGTGGGCGATTCGCTGGGTATGGTGGTGCTTGGTTACGAGAGCACGCTGCCGGTCACCATGGAGGAGATGCTGCATCACACGCGGGCAGTGCGCCGCGGCGCGAAACACGCGCTGGTGGTGGCGGACATGCCGTATGGAAGTTTTCACGCGTCCGCGGAAGAGACGCTGCGCAACGCCATCCGCTGCGTAAAAGAAGCCGGCGCGGAAGCCGTAAAAATCGAGGGCGGCGAGCGGCGCTTGGAAATCATCACGCGGCTGGTCGAAGCCGAAGTACCAGTGATGGGCCACGTGGGGCTAACGCCGCAGTCGCTGCACGCGCTGGGCGGCTACCGCGTGCAAGGGAAGACGCGCGACGCCGCGGCACAGGTGCTGCGCGACGCGCGGGCCGTGGAAGCGGCGGGCGCGTTCGCCATCGTTCTGGAGGCGATCCCGCGGGAGCTGGCGGCGCGCATCACGCAAGATCTGCACATCCCGACCATCGGCATCGGCGCGGGCCCGGAGTGCGACGGCCAGGTGCTTGTGCTGCACGACATGCTGGGGCTCACGTTCGCAGAGCCGGCGAAATTTGTGAGGCAGTATGCCAACCTCGGCGAGACGATTACTCGCGCGGTGCAAGAGTTTTGCGCCGACGTGCGCGAGGGACGCTACCCGTCTGACGCGGAGTGCTATCATGCCCGTCCCGAGGCCTCGGGAGGAATCCGCGAAGTGCCTGTGAAAAAAAGAGCCTGAACAACGCCGAAGCCATCGAGGGGCAAATCATGACTCCGGAAGAAATCCAAGTGCTGTACGAATACGACGCGTGGGCCAATCACCGGTTGCTCGATGCAGCGAAAGCGCTGACGCAAGAGCAATTCACGCGCGACATGGGCTCCAGCTTTCCGTCGGTGCGCGATACGCTGGCGCACATCATGGGCGGACAGTGGATCTGGCTGGAGCGCTGGCAGGGGCGCACGCCCACCAAACTGCCAGCAGTAGAAGATTTCCCCGACTTGCCGAGCCTGCGAAAGCGCTGGGCGGAGATCGAAGCGGACCTGCTGACTTTCGTACGGGGACTGACTGCGGAACGAATTGCGGCGGTCAGCGAATACAAAACGCTGACGGCGGGAACGTTCCAAAGCCCCCTGGGGCAGATGCTGCAGCACCTCGTCAATCACGGCACATACCACCGCGGGCAGGTGACGACCCTACTGCGGCAACTCGGCGCAAAATCCGTGTCCACGGACCTGAGCTTTTTCTACCGCGAGCGGGGCGCCGCCGCCGAGCGCTAGCGGAAGAAGATCTTCCGATGACCCCTGAGCAGATCCGCGAGCTTTACGATTTCAACGGCTGGGCAAATCAGCGGGTCTTCGACGCGTGTGCAGCGCTGACGCAGGAGCAGTTTACGCGGCCGATTGTCTCCAGTTTTCCGTCCGTGCGCGATACGCTCGTGCACATCGTAAGTGGTGAATGGATCTGGTTCCAGCTCTGGCTGGGGAGGTCCTTTTCCGCCGCAGACGCTCAAAGCTATGAGGGTAAGCTTGCGGACCTAGCTAGCGTGCGCGCCGGATGGGCCGAGCTCGAAAAGGAGCGCCGGCGCTTTCTTGATGCGCTCACTCCGGCGGACCTCGAACGCGTCATCGAATACCGCAGCCGGCGTGGCAACCAATGTGCGTATTTGCTGCGCAGGATGTTGCAGCACGTCGTGAATCACAGCACCTATCATCGCGGGCAGTTGATCACCCTGCTTCGCCAGCTTGGCGCGACCCCGCGCGCGACGGACTACCTGCGCTACTTCGATTGGCTCGCGGGCCATCCGGAGGATTGAGCAGGTCAGCAAGCCAGGAATGGAAACCATCCACACACTGGAATGGATGAAGCAGGTGGCGCGACAAGCGCGCGCCGACGGGCGGCTGGTGGGGTTCGTGCCCACGATGGGCGCGCTGCACGAGGGTCACCTCTCTCTGATCCGCGCGGCGCAGCAGCAGTGCTCGCCGGTGATTGCGTCCATTTTCGTCAACCCCGCACAATTCGGGCCGAGCGAGGATTTGGAAAAATATCCGCGGCAGATGGAGGCGGACGGTGCGGCGCTGGAGGAATTGCGGGTGGATTATCTTTTCGCGCCGACCGCGAAGGAGATGTATCCGGATGGCTTCCGCACGTTCGTGCATGTGGAAGGATTGAGCGAGCGGTTGGAAGGAAAGTCGCGGCCGGGACATTTCCGCGGCGTGAGCACGGTGGTGCTGAAGCTGTTTGAAATCGTGCAGCCGCACTACGCTTTCTTCGGGCGGAAGGACGCGCAGCAGGCGCGCATCATCCGGCAGATGGCCGCGGACCTGAACCTGGACACGCACGTGGTGACTTGCCCGACGGTGCGCGAAGAGGACGGGCTGGCCATGTCGTCGCGGAATGCGTACCTGCGGCCGGACGAACGACGCGCGGCCACCGCGCTCTACCAGGCGCTAGCGGCGGCGAAAAAGGAAATCGCCGGTGGAGAACGGGACGCCATGCGGCTTGCCAGTGTGATGCGCGGCGTGCTCAGCGGGGAAACGCTTTTGTCGGTGGATTACGCGGAGATCGTGGATGCCGATACGTTTGAGCCGGTGACGCGGCTGCGGCGGGGCTGTCTGGCCGTGCTGGCCGTGTTTGTGGGAAAGACGCGGCTGATCGACAACATGGCGATGGAGGAGCAGGACGGAGCGGTTGTGGTCACCCTGTGATTGGAAGAAGGCACAGGTACGGCGCAGTTCTGCTAAAATTGGCGGGCCAGCCTACATTCAGGCGGAGGTGAGACATGAAGAGAAAGTGGATGGTACTTTTCGCCGCGGTGCTGCTGTGTGCAGCGGTTTCGGTGCAGGCGCAGGGAACGCTGCCGATCGGCTCGACGATTTCCGTGACCGTCGACGAAACGGTGAGCTCGAAGAACGCGGCGGTAGGGCAGAAAGTAGCGGGGAGCGTGGCGGAAAACGTCACGGTGAACGGGAAAGTGGCAATCCCCAAGGGCGCGAGGGCCAACCTGGCGGTAGCCAGCGTGGCATCGGCGGGAAAATTCAAGGGCCAGCCCAAGCTATACCTGAAGCTGGTGTCGGTGGAAGTAAAAGGGAAAACGTATGCCGCGAGCACGAACTGGGCCGGGCAAACGGGCGCTTCGCGCGGCAAGCGAACCGCAGTGGGCGCAGGCGGCGGCGCGGCCGCCGGCGCGGTGATTGGCGCGATTGCAGGCGGCGGAACCGGCGCGGCCATCGGCGCAGTCGTTGGAGCGGGCGCAGGAACCGGCGCAGCGGCGATGACAGGAAAAACGGAAGTGGAAATCCGCGCCGAGCAGAAGGTCTCCTTCAAACTGAAGACCGCGCTGACCGTGCAATAAAGCGGGGATTGGCTGGGGGCGTGGCGTCCCGAAACGCCGGGAACGCGCGCCCCTTCAGGATCGTCAATTTGAGGTGAAGGACTTGAGAAGGTCAAGGACCTCGGCGGCGTGACCCTTGGAAGGGGCCTTCTCCCAGATTTTTCTTATCTTTCCGTCCGGGCCGATGAGGCAGGAACTGCGGACAATTCCCAGAAAATTCTTTCCGAGAAAACTTTTCATCCGACGGGCCCCGTAGGCCTCGATGGTCTTGAACTCGGGGTCGCTCAGTAGCGGGAAGTTCAGCTTGTGCTTGGCGCGGAATTTGGCCATGGTGTCCGGTGCATCCGCCGAACAGCCGAGCACCACGGTGTTGAACTTGTCGAACTTTGCCTTGGCGTCACGAAACTCGGACGCTTCCGTCGTTCAACCGGGCGTGAGAGCCTTGGGAAAAAAATAAAACAAAACGAATTTGCCGCGGAAATCGGCCAGAGACGCGTGCGTGCCGTCGTCCGCTGCCAGGCGGAAGTCGGGAGCTTCGTCACCTTCCTTCAAAGAGGCCATGGAATTCTCCGAGAAACTAGAAATCCAGAATGAAGCGGCGCGAAGCGCAAGGGCATCATTGCGATGATTCGCGCTTGTGCCAGTATTCACGCAGCCGCGCGATGCGTTCGCCGGAAAACGCAAGAAACATCATGCCGCGCAGCTCGACCCGCTGCGAAGGCTTCAGGCGCGTGAACTCGGCTTCCCACTCGATGCTGTGATCATTTCCGGAGGAAAAGACAGGGCGCCAGCGGAATCGAATGTCCTTTTGATTCGCCATGACCACGTGCTGCCAGTAATCGCGAATGGCGTCGTGGCCGGCCAGCGGTTCGTTGAACGGATTCTCGAGATAGGTAGCGTCCTCGGTGAACAACGTGAGAAGCAGATTCGCGTCCTGGTGTTCCCAGGCGCGGCGATAGTCCTCCATGATGCGCCACAAGATGAGATCGGGCTTCGCGGGCAAGTGTGCTCCTTCCACGCACGCGCACTCAGGACAGCAGGCGCTTTAAGATGTCGTTCACAAGCTGCGGATTGGCCTGGCCGCGCGAGGCGCGCATCACCTGACCGACAAAAAACTTGAACACGCCTTCGTTGCCCGCCTTGTACTTGGCTACGTTTTCGGCATTTTTTTCGATGATTTCGCGGGCCATGCGCTCGATTTCTTTAGCGTCTACCTTTTGCAGAAGGCCGGAACTTCTGGCGAGCGAGATGACATCAATACCCACCCCTGATCCGACCAAAAGCAATTGAAAAAGTTTTTCCAGCAACTTTTTTCCGCTTGAGGTGGTGATTTCACCAGTGGTTACCATTGCAAGGAGCTTTGCAAGCTCGACAGGGGGAATCTGAGCTTCCGCAATGTCCTTTCCGGCCTCTCTAAGCCGCCGGAAAAGTTCTGTTTGGATCCAATTTGCTGCAACCTTCGCTGGCGCGCCGGCACGGAGCACTTCCTCGAAATAATCAGCGCGGGCGCGAGTTTCGGTCAAAACTCCAGCGTCATAGGGGGTGATGCCGTAATCGCGTACGAAGCGGGCGCGCTTGGCGTCGGGCAGCTCCGGCATGCATTGGAGGATTTCGGCCTTTAGATTTTCGCTCGCGTGGACCGGCAGCAGATCCGGCTCGGGGAAATAGCGGTAATCGTGCGCGAATTCCTTGGAGCGCATGGATTCGGTGCGGCCGGCGGCGACGTTCCAGAGGCGCGTTTCCTGCTCGATGCGGCCGCCGGATTCGAGCACGCCGATCTGCCGCTCGATTTCGAATTCGAGGGCGTGCTGGAGGTAGCGGAAGGAGTTGAGATTTTTCACCTCGGCCTTGGTGCCGAATTTTTCTTCGCCGCGGCGGCGCACGCTGACATTGGCGTCGCAGCGTAGAGAACCTTCCTCCATGTTGCAGTCGCTGACGTCGGTGTACTCGAGCACCTGCTTAAGCATGGTGAGGTAGGCGTAGGCCTCCGCGGGTGAGCGGATGTCCGGCTCGGAGACGATTTCGACCAGCGGGACGCCGCAGCGGTTGAAATCAATGTAGGAGTTGCGGTCGGAGTCGGAAAAACCTTCGTGCAGGTTCTTCGCGGCATCGTCCTCCATGTGCAGGCGGGTGATGCCGATGCGTTTCGTGGAACCATCGAGCGGGATTTCCAGCCAGCCGCCCGTGGCCAGCGGCATTTCGTACATGGAAATCTGGTAGCCCTTGGGCAGGTCGGGATAAAAATAATTTTTACGGGCGAAGCGCGAACGCTCCTGGACGGTGCAATGCAGCGCAAGGGCGGCGCGGATGGCGAGCTCAAGCGCGCCGCGGTTCAGCACGGGCAGCGCACCGGGCAGGCCGAGGCAGACGGGGCAGGTGTTCGTGTTGGGCGCGTCGCCGAAGCGCGTGGAGCAGGAGCAGAAAATCTTGGAGGCCGTTTTCAGTTGCAGATGGACCTCAAGACCAATGACGGGCTCGTAGCGCGCGATTACCTCCGATGCGATGCCGCCTTCTTGCGTCGTCTTACTCATAGCGAAGCGCCGATTATAACATCGGCAGAGCGCTATCCCTTCGGTTTGGGGTTAGAATGAAATTCAACTGTTCGCTTCTGACTGTAAAAGGTGGTCACCATGAAGACACGCCACGTTTTGGCACTCCTCCTGTGCATTCTTCTTCTTTTCGCAAATGGAGCATTGCAAAGTCAGCAGGAAAATTCTGACGCCTGCAAATTTACGATCCAGGAAAGCACGGCGAAGCCTGCTGTCACTGGCCCGGACGAAGTGGTGTCGAGAGTCCATGTAATCGAACAGCCGGATTCGCCGCTCGAGATACTGTCGGTCGATTTTAAGAATGCCGCGCTTTCCGTTTACGACGAGAAATTCAGATGGGATTGTCGGAGCACGATGAAAATTCGCAACCACAGTGACCGCACCATTCAAGGCTTTGATGTGCTTGTTGGTGTTCGAGACAGCCTCGGCGCAGGGGTCGGAGGAGGAAGAAGAATCTCCACGGGTCTTGCACCCGGCCAGGAGGTCGAGTTCAAGTCATGCGGGGACTCGGGTAGCGGAGGCGTGCCGAACGGAATCGTTCGCGTGCTGGTAGGTGTCCGTTGGGTTGTCGTGGAAGGTTGCGAATATCACGTGTCCGCACGGATTCCCCAATCCTCAGGAGTCCAACTCAGACCATTTCACTTTTAAGAGCAGACGAATATGGGCGGCAGGGCACGACCTATCGTGCCCTGCCGACAAACGCAACACAGTTGGACAGGCTGTCCCGAGTCCCGAAGCTTCGGGATCGGGAGCCTGTGCTACTCGCCGGCGAGGCGGAAGCGCATGCCGAGGCGGTACGCACGGCGATAAGCGGAGTAGCCGAGCGATTCCTGGTAGTTCTTGTCGAACAGGTTTTCGACTCGGCCGAAAGCGCTGACGCCACGGCCGAAATCATAGCTCACCGCAAGATCTACCTTCACATATCCGGGATTCGTCGTGAAGCCCAGACCGAGGAAGTCGCTATCAGTGCGACGGCCGACGAATGTGCCGACGAGATTCCAGTTCATGCGCAGGAAATCGGCGTTGAGCACGAGGCTGCCGGAATGCAGCGGGCGCTTGAAAAGGCGATTGCCGGGCTGCAGCGCGGGGTCGAACGCGTTGGGCGACTGCAGTACGCGCGAAGGACTGAAGCTGTAGTTTCCGGCGATGCGCAACCAGCGGACGGGATGGGCCTCGACGGAAAAATTTCCGCCGCGGGCACGGGCCAGGTCCGTATTGAAAAACGTGCCGAAGCCAAAAGGACATCCGGGCGGCGGGGCAATGGGACACGGGCCGCCGGGAAAGCAGAAGGTGAAGCTGACGATATCGCGGAAGCGGTTGTCGAAATACTCGGCGGAAACGCGCACGCGATCGGATGCCAGCGTTTGGTCAAGCCCGATAATGACCGAGCGCGAACGCTCGGGGCGCAGATCCAGATTGCCGGGAAAGCAGGGGTCCCTGGCGAAGGACTGCACCAGCGTGGGCTCTTTGATGCCGAGGTCGGCGGAGAGGCGAAGGCGCGTGGAGCCCCAGAAGTGGCGGCCATCGCGCAGCAGCAGGGAAAAACCGCCGCGGGGAATTACGCGCGTGCCGAAACTGGCGTTGGCTTCGGCGCGGGCCCCGAGATTTACACTCAGGCGGTGCCAGGGCTGCGCGCGAAGCTCTACGTAACCGGCTTGGTTGTTACGGCGCGCGTGAAACGTATTCAGAAAACCGTTTTCGACTTCGGCGTTGTAGCCAAGCGTGATTCCGGCGCGCGGCGCGATGTAGCTGGACTGCGCGGCGAAACCGGCACGGTTGTACTGGTTGCGCACGGTGAATGGAAAATCGCAGATGAACGGCGGGTTGGGATCGCAGAAATCGCTGGCCGGATTGTCGAAGAGCTGGCGGATGTAAGTTTCCGTGCCGAAGACATGGTGACGCCAGCGCGCGGAGGAATTGAAGTCCCAAGCGAGATTTGTGGAAAAATTTCTCGAACCATTGTGCTGGTCGAGGTTTGTTGGGGTGAAAAGCGTTTGACCGGGCGTGCTGGCGTCGCTGGCAGCGCTGCGAACGGTGAGGCGCAGTTGATCGGTGTCGCTGAAGCGCCAGCCAAAATTTCCGGCGAGGGAAGTAACGCGGAAGTGATCGTTGCGCTCCTGGCCAGATGTGTAAAACGTCGAAGCAGCAGCGGAGTAATCAAAGCGCCCGAGCAGGCCACTCAACTGCGCAGCGCCGCGGGCGGTGGAAAACTTTCCGCCTTCGGCGAGCAAGGTGAGCGCCGGACGGCGCGTCGAGCCGCGATGCGAGAAGATCTGCACAACGCCGGTCATAGCATCAGAGCCGAAGAGTGCGCTTTCTGCGCCGCGCACGACTTCGATCTTTTCGACGTTATCCAGCGCGAAGTTGGAGAAATCGGCGGCGCCGCCGGGTTCGTTCACCGGCGTGCCGTCCACCAGAACCTTGGTGAAGTTGGAATTCCCGCCGTTCAGAAATAGAGAAGTGACGCCGCCATCGCGGCCGAGGCGGGAAAGGCTGAAGCCGGGCAGCGTGGAAAGCAGAGGCGCGAGCCACAGAGTTTGCCGCTGCTCGATCTGATCGCGGGTGAGAATGCTGACGGAGGCGCTGGCCGACTGCGCAGTGACCGGCTCGGCCTGCGCCGTGACGACGACGGTGGCCGAGAGGCGCTCGAGCTGGAGCCGCGGGCTCCAGTCCAAATTATCACCGGAGGTAATGGAGATTTCGCGTTCGATGCGAGCGAATGAGCCGCTCGCCGCGATGCGCAGGAGGTAGCGGCCGGGAGGCTGGGACAATGTGTAGCGCCCGGAGGAATCGGTGAGCACGCGGACCGGTGCGGCTTTTCGATCGTCGAGCGATTGGGAGGAAATTTCCGCACCAGAAACGGCGGCGCCGGAGGGATCGGTCACAGCACCGGTGATGTTGGCAGCGGACTGCGCAAGAACGGACGGGCAAACAGAACAAAGTACAGCCAGGAGAAGCGTCAGAACGAAGCGGGCTTTCATGGGGTCTCCTTTCTCCCTCTCGCGCGGGAGAAAAAGGCTGGCCGAATTTCAAATTCACAGAAATTCGACTGCGGACTCCGCCGGTCTCCTGGCTTGGCGGCAGGCACTTGGCGCGGCCTTCCCATCCCGAGGAGTCGGGACAGTGGCGCGCGCCGGGATCGAGTGCCGCGTTACAGTCGCGCGGCGGCGACGGATTTTCACCGTCTTCCCGTGCACGGAGTCTGCGGGTTGATCAACGCAGCGCACGCTGCGCGGCACGAAGCACCGCGCGGAATGCGTCGCAGGGACAGCGGGCCGGTCTAAAGACCGGCCCCTACAAAGGCAAATCCTGTCGACGAGCCAACGGGGTCACGTGCGGGCGGCCCGAAGGGCGCGTCTCGACTTCGAGCGAGGCGCCGAATACCTGCTCGAGCAGGTCGCGACGATAGACGTCCGCGGGCGTGCCGGACCGAAGGCACTTGCCGCGATGGAGCAGGGCCACCTGGTCGGCGAACTCCGCGGCGAGATTCAGCTCGTGCGTCACGACCACGATGGTGTAGCCGTGGCTTTGCGCGAGAGAGCGCAACTGCTGCAACAGTTCCACCTGCGCGCCGATATCGAGATGCAGCGTGGGCTCGTCGAGCAGAAGCAGCAGCGGCTGCTGGGCCAGCGCGCGGGCCAGCACCACTTTCTGCTTTTCACCGCCGGAAATCCGGTGCATCCAGCGTCCGCGGAGATGGGCCGCGCCGACCTGGGCGAGCGATTGTTCCGCGATGGCCAGGTCCTCGGCTGTTTCGAAACGCAGCGCCTGGCTGTAGGGGTGGCGGCCCTGGAGAACGAATTCATCCACGCGGACGGGAAAGAGCAGAGGGCTTTCCTGCTGCACGACGGCGATGCGTCGCGCGCGCGTGCGGGGATCGAGCGCGCCGACTTCGAAGCCGTCGAGCTGCACACGGCCGGAAAGCGGGCGCAGGGCACCGGAAATCAAGCGCAGCAAAGTGGATTTGCCGCTGGCGTTGGGTCCGACAATGGCGACCAGCTCCTGGCGGCGGGCGTGAAGGCTGGTGGCCTCCAAGGTGAAAAGCGGCGCAGGGCGATCGGCAGCAGCATAGGAATAGCTTGCCTGCTCTACGCTGAGGCGAAGTTCCGCGGGAGCAGGGGAACGCGCGGTAGAGGCGGCATTCGTGCTGAGCGTGGCGTTGCTCACTGCAGCCTCCGGCGAAGCAGGTAGATGAACACGGGCGCGCCGGCCATGGCGGTCATCGCGCCGACCGGAAGCTCAGTGGGGGAGACGATGGTTCGCGCGAGAGTGTCGGCGACCACGATGGCGATGGCGCCGCCGAGCGCAGTGGCCGGAATCAGCAGGCGATGGTCGGAACCGAAGAGCAGCCGCATGACGTGCGGCACGAGCAGGCCAACGTAGCCGATGGCGCCGCTTACGGAAACGGCGAGACCGGTCAGCAGAGAAGCGGAAACGTAGACCACCAGCTTGACGCGCGGCACATCCACGCCGAGGTGCATGGCCTCTTGCTCGCCGGAGAGGAGCAGATTCAAGTCGGCGGCGGTGGAGTAAATGGCACCGATAGCCAACAGCAAGACCGTGAAGAGCCATCCCAGGCCGACCGGCGTCTTCGTCGAGGTGAGGTCGCCCATCAGCCAGAAGGCGATGCCGCGCAGCTCGCCGCCGGAGAGCGTGGTCATCAGAAACATGATCACGGCGGAAAGGAACGATGCGGAGATGATGCCGGCAAGAAGGAGCGTGTGCGTGTCGATCTGGCCACCGCGGCGGCCGAGGAAATACACGCCGGCGATGGTGGCCAGCGCACCGGCAAACGCGGCGAGAGGCATGGCGAAGGAAGCGCGCGAAGTGATAATCAGAGAAAGGATCGCGCCGAGCGCGGCACCGCTGGAGGCGCCGAGGACGTAGGGGTCTGCGAGCGGATTGCGCAACAGCGCTTGGAAGCCCGTGCCGGCCACGGAAAGGGCCGCACCAACCAGAATGCCGAGAAGAATCCGCGGGAGGCGGATATCAAAGACGATCAAGCTGTATTCGCTGGGAAGCTGGTCGCTTTGGCCGATGGCCACGCGTCCGAGGCTGGCGACCAGGTCAATCACAGAGATCGGAACGGCGCCGACTTTCAGAGAAACAGTGACCACAATCAGCAGCACGAACGCGAGCCCGCCGCAAATCCAGGCCAGACGCTTGGGGGTGGGCGGCTTCATCGCGGCACCTGCTTATCAGCGAATGCTTCCGGATGAAGCCGGCGGGCGAGGTCTTCAAGTGCATCGACCAGGCGAGGAGCAGGACGGTTGATGGCGTCGCTGATGGCGGCGATGCGGCGCTGGCGGATGGCATCGAGACTCCGCCAGCCGGAACGCTCACTCAAGTCCTCGACCGTGGTGCGCACAGATTCGGAGTGCGAGCTGGCAAAGACGAGGAATTCGGGCTGCAGGCGGACAACTTCTTCGAGGCTCAGGCGCGGCCAGTCCTGCTCGGTCTCAATGATGGATTCGGCGCCGGCGAGGCGCAGGGCGTCGGCGATAAACGTCTGCCGGCCAATGGAGACGAGCGGCTCGGTCCAGACGACGAAGAGCACCCGCCGCAGCGGGCGGCCAGCGAGGCGGAGCTTCAAGTCGTCGAGGCGGGTGCGCAAGCTTTTCAAGAGCGCGCGGGATGATTCACTGGCGCCGATTAGATCGGCGATATGACGCGTGGAATCGAGGATGCCCTCCACGGAGCGCGAATTGGCGGAATACACGGCGATGCCGAGGCGCTCGAGTGCGTCCACCGTCTCGCGGCGGTTCATGGTGATGGCCTGCGCCAAAACTAGATCGGGCTTGAGTGCAACAATTTGCTCGATGCTGGGATTCACGGCGCCACCCACGCTCGTTTTCTGGCGGGCTTCGGGCGGGTAATCGCAAAAGTCGGTGACGCCAACGAGACGATCCTGCGCGCCGAGGGCGTAAACGGTTTCCGTAAGATTCGGCGCGAGCGAAACAATGCGTCGCACGGGTACGGGGACAAAGATGCGACGTCCAACTTCGTCGGTCACTTCGATCTTCGACGGCGACGCTGCGGAGGGGGGTGACGCGGGCGCTTGCGTGCCGGCGAGCGCAGAGGCAGGCACAACGAGCGAGGCCAGCAGAGCGAAACGGACCAATCGGCGAAATGGAAGCTTCAGCATTTTGAAAGCGAGAAACAAAAAAGCCCCACGAGAAAATGGGGCTTCGAGCCACACTCTCTCTCGCGAAGAGTGCCAGCTGACAACGACCCGGGCGGGTTTCCTGACTCAGAGCGCCGTTTGCGTGGCGCTCATCACAGTGGCGGGACCGTGGCCGATTTTCACGGCCTTCCCCCACAGCACGGGCCTGCTAAATGTCGAAAGGCAGTCTATTGCGGCGATGGTGAACTGTCAACTGGACAGGAAGAAGAAAATGAAATTCGGAAACTGAAATCTGTATTTCGCTAAACGGAGATGATGTTGCGGCGATCCGTGTCGGTGCCCCAGCGGAGATCGTCAATCCACCAGCGATTCTCCACCTGCACCAAAGTGAAGCGGGCCAGGTAGCGCTCCCCATTGACGGCGAGCAAGCGGGTATCGAGCACGATGCGGTTGCCGGCCGATTCTTGATGGCGTACGGAGACGATACGCGTGCGAAACATCGCCGAGTGGCTGACGACGAGCTGATGGTACAGCTCGAAGGAAACTTCGTCGCGGTAGTGCTGCGAGAAGAGCAGGTACGCTTCGCGGAACGCGCCACGGTTCAGCGCTTCGAGGTGCTGGCGGACGATGCGCGAGGGCCCTGGCGCAAACGGGGAGAATTTCCCCGGGCTTTCCAGGCGAACGAATAGCCAGATGGTGAGAGCGAACAGAGCACAGCCAAAGATGAGAAGCCGCTTCAAACGTCGCAAGGATTGCGCGCGGGCCACGCGGGCGAGCTCCTCACGAGGGTCGGGCGCGTCCCACTGGAGATGCGAGTCGTACGGCGAAAGGGGCGGCGAATCGCTCATGAGAAATGCTTTGGTCCCTGAGCCAAATCAAGGCACAGGCTATCCCGAGTCCCGAGGCTTCGGGATCGGGAGCCTGTGCTAGAAGTCAGCGGTTTTTCCATTGGGGCTTGCGCTTTTCGAGCAGGGCGCGCAAGCCTTCCTGAGAATCTTCGAGGCGATAGAGCTCGTTCAGGAAAATGTTCATGGAATTGCGCAGGCCGTCGCGAAGCGACATGCCCATGCCGTCGAGGATAGCCTTCTTGGCCATGGCGAGGACGGCACCGGACTGCGAGGTGATCTGGGTGATCAATTCCTTCACTGTTTTCTCGAGCTGGTCCTCGGCCACAAGGCGGTTGACCAGGCCCAATTCGCGGGCGCGCTCGGCAGAGATGGACTGGCCGGTAAGGACGAGTTCGAGGGCCAGCTTGGGGCCGATGATAAACGGAAAGATGGTAGTGGCCAGAGGCGGGAACACGCCGAGCTTAATCTCCGGCTGCGCGAAGACGGCCTTCGGAGTGGCGATGACCAAGTCGCCGAACGCGGCGAGCTCACAGCCACCGCCAATGGCTTTGCCGTTGATGACGGTAATCACCGGCTTGCCGATGTCCAGCATGGCGATAAAAATGTGGTGGAAGGCGTCGAGCACCTGAAAAACGCGCTCGGCGGTGTACTCGCGGATTTCGATGCCGCCGCAAAACATATCCAGCGCCGAGTCCAAGACAACCACCTTCACGTCGTCTTTCTCGCTCAGGCTCTCGATGCCGACGGAGATCTCCTTCAGCATGCGCTCGTTCAGCTCGTTGTACTTTGGACGGTTGAGCGTCATGCGCGCGACCGCGCCATCCAGCTTGAACTTCACGAACTGAAAGTCTGCCGGGGTGAGCGCGGCAGCGGCGGAAAACTCGTCAACGCGGACCTCTTCATTTGCCATGGCTTCTCTCCTAGAAAACAGAAAAGAGAAAATAGAAACTAGGTTCCAGCCTGCGACAGCGCGTCTCCAGCCTACTCCGGTTTCTCTCTTTCCTGATTTCTATTTTCTCTTTTCGTATTCTCCGTGTTTCTGAAGCGTTTTTTCTCATGCCGCCTCAAAAGCGACGGCGAGGCCCATGCCGCCGGAAACGCACAGTGTGGCCAGGCCGCGCTTGCCGCCCGTGCGACGCAACTCGTGGAGCAACGTGGTAGCGATGCGCGCGCCGGTGCAGCCGATGGGATGTCCAAGAGCAATCGCGCCGCCGCTGGGATTGAGCCGCGCACGATCGAAATGCAATTCGCGGTCACAGGCGAGCACTTGCGCAGCAAAAGCCTCATTTAGCTCGACGGCGTCGTAATCGGCAAGTTTCCAGCCGGTGCGCTGTTCGAGTTTTCGGACGGCGGGCACTGGCGCAATGCCCATGACGTGCGGGGCCACGGCGGAGACGGTGGCGTCCACAACACGCGCGAGCGGCTGCAAGTTCAACTCGCGAACTTTGGCTTCGCTGGCGAGGACGAGCGCAGAGGCGGCGTCTGTCAGACCGCTGGAGTTGCCGGCAGTAATCGTGCCGGACTTGGAAAACACGGGCGGGAGCTTGGCCATGCCCTCCAGAGTGACGTCGGCACGGACGTGCTCATCGGTGGCAAAGCGAACGGTTTTTCCTTTTTTGTCAGTGCGCTCGACAGCGACCATTTCCGCCTGGAAACGACATTCGCGCATGGCGGCGGAGGCGCGGTGCTGGCTCTCCCAGGCGTAGCGATCCTGCTCTTCGCGGGAAATCTTGTACTGCTCAGCGAGCACTTCAGCGGTCTCGCCCATGATCATCTGCGAAATCGGGCAAAGAAAGCCGTCGCGATACATCGCATCCACCAGCGGCTGATGGCCCATCTTGACGCCCCAGCGGGCCTCGACGAAGTACGGAAGGCGGGACATGGATTCGACGCCGCCGGCCACGACGATTTCCGCTTCGCCGAGGAGAATCTGCTGCCAAGCCAAAGTAATTGCGCGCAGGCCGGAGGCGCAGGCCATGTTCAGGGTCATTGCCGGAACGTCGTCGCCGAGTCCTGAGCGCCAGGCAATCTGGCGCGCCACGTTAGGCCCGCCGCCGGCCTGGCGGGCGTTGCCGAAAAGAAGTTCGTCCACGTGATAGCGCGTAAAAGCTGGCGACGGCGAACGGTCGCCGGGAGCGCGCTCGGGCGGAAGCTCGCCAAAGGCGCGGTCGAGCGCTGCGCGTACGGCGATAACGCCGATGTCCGCGGCAGTGAGTTCCGCGAGGCTGCCGCCGAATTTTCCGATCGGCGTGCGCACGGCGCTGACGATGTAGGCGGCACGAGTCATACGAGCGAGAGTCGAATGCTAGCACACTGAAAAGCGAAAATCGAAAAGTGAAACCCGGAACCACAGACGCGCGTGAAAATTCGCGGTATCATCGGCGAGATGCCGCCAGGATTTGGACCAATTGCAGGGTTGCGCGTGGGCCACGCCCAGGATGATGCAGGCGTGACGGGCTGCACAGTTTTCTTGTGCGAAAACGGAATGGTGGGCGCATGCGAGGTGCTGGGCGGGGCGGCGGGTGAGCGCGAACTAGAAACGCTGCGCCCCGGACACATTGTGGAGAAGATTCATGGGTTGGTGCTGGCCGGGGGCAGCGCGTTCGGTCTTGACGCGGCCGCGGGCGTGATGCGCTGGTGCGAAGAGCGCGGCATCGGTTTTGACACGGGCGTTGCGCGCGTGCCGATTGTTCCCGCAGCAATTCTATTTGACCTGGCCATCGGCAGCGCGACGAGCCGGCCGGACGCTGCCATGGGCTATGTGGCAGCGCAGGCAGCAAACGAGGGTCCTGTCGAAGAAGGAAATTGCGGCGCGGGCACGGGAGCGACAGTCGGGAAATTATTCGGGATGGAACGAGCCATGAAGGCAGGAATCGGCTGCTGGACGGAGGAATTGCGCGGCGGGACGAGGGTGGCGGCGCTGGCGGCCGTGAATGCGTTTGGTGATGTCCGCGATCCGACGAAAGGGAAGATTATCGCCGGGGCGCGGGCGGCGAAGGACTCGTGGGAGTTTGTGGACACGGCGGAAACGATGAAGCGTGAAACGGTGCGGCCCAACTTTGGCGGAACGAGCACGGTGCTGGTCGTGGTCGCGACAGATGCGTCCTTGACAAAGGATGAGGCGCAACGCGTGGCCAAAATGGCGTCGAAAGGGATGGAGCGGACGATTTCGCCGGCATTTACGAAGTTCGACGGCGACATTGTGTTTGTGTTATCTGCCGGCGACAAAAGCGCGGAGGTGAGCGTCGTCGGCGCGGCGGCCGCTGAAGCTGTGGCGCGCGCCATCGTCCGCGGGGTCACGCAGGCGGAAACACTGGCGGGTGTGCCAGGACTGAAGGAAAGGGTGTAGGGTTCAGGCGATAGGGTGTAGTGAAAACGAGGAAAAGAGGAAGTGAGGAGGCCCCGATGAAATTACGGCCGGGTTCCCTGGTTTCCATTTTGTTGGCAGTCATTTTTATTGTTGCGTCGCGCCCGGCGGAAGCGCAAACGGGCGGCATCTCTCAGCGAGGGGCGGCCCCCACGAGCGGGCCGCCGGGAAAGGTGTCGGGCACGGTGCGGCGCGCGGACGACGGCAGCGCGCTGCGCAAAGCGATGGTGACGCTGGCGCCGGAAGGGCGGCAGATGGAGGCCGTCGCGGTGCGCACGGACGGCAACGGCAAGTTTGAATTTGCGGACGTGGCACCGGGACGATACCAAGCTCGCGTGCAACGAAATGGGTATGTGCCGCAGATTCACGGCCAGCGCGGCAGCGGGCCAGGATTGACGATTACGGTTGAGCCGGGCCAGAGCCTGGAAAAGATTGATTTTCGCCTGGAGCGCGCGGGAGTGCTCAGCGGCATGGTGATCGATGAGGACAATGAACCGGTAGAGGGAGTGGAAGTACGCGCGATGCGCGTGCGCTTTTCGCCGGGCGGCCGCGAACGGCTGGTGACCTCGCGCAGGGCGAGCACCGACGACCAGGGCGCCTACCGCATCCCAGGCTTGACTCCGGGGATGTACTACGTGCAAGCCGGAGGGCGCGGCGAAGGCGTGCGCATTGGCGGAGCGACCTCGGCCGTGGGTTACACGGTTACGTTCTATCCGGGCGTGGCCACCCGCGCGGAAGCGCAGCTCCTGCAAGTGACGTCCGGCAATGAGACGTCGCGCGTCGAACTAGCCGTGCGGTCCACGCCGACCTATTCGATCACCGGCGTGATTGTGGACGCCAAGCCGAGCAGCTCGACGCGGCGCTACAACATCGGCTTTGCCAGCGGCGGAGGCACGGCGCTAACCACCGCGGACCGCGGCGATGGAACGTTTGTGCTGCGCGGCTTGGAGCCCGGCGAATACAACCTGATCGGGCAGGTGTTTGACAGCGACGGGCCGCCGCGCAGCGGCTATCGCAGCGTGCGCATTGCGAATGCCGATGTGCAAGTGGTGATCGAAATCGGCGCGGTGGCCTCGGTGCAAGGCGAAGTGCAGGCGGACGACGGCAAGCCCATGAGCTTCAAGGAACTGGTGGTGAGCCTGCAGCCGGCGGAAGAAAGAAACGTATCACCCCGCGGGGTGATTGATGAGAAGGGCCACTTTGCCGTGTCCAGCGTCCCGGCCGGCAAGTATTCGATTACTCTCGCCAGCCGCGACCTCGACACTTATCTGAAAGAGGCGCGTTGCCGCGGGCAGGACGCAATGGCCAGCCTGATCTCTCTGAACTCCGCGGAAGTGCTGGACGACTGCACGCTGAAATTGGCGCGAGATGTGGGGAGAGTCATCGGCACGGTGAAGCATGACGACAAGCCCGCGGAAGGAATGGCTGTGGTGCTCCTCCCGGTGGAAATGGAGCGGCGGAAAATGTCACGGCACATCTCCACAGCGCAGACCGACGCCAGCGGCGCGTTTGAATTGCGTGGCGTGATTCCGGGGGACTATTACGCATTCGCGGTCACGCCGTCGGATGACGCCATCTACTATCAATTGGAATTTGCCGAGCGCAACCGCGAGAGCGCGACCAGGATTACCGTCAAGCCGAATGAAGCGAAAAGCCTAGATTTGAAAGTGGCGAAAGCGCGGTAGGGAATAACAAGGGACCATGGAAAACATCCCGCATTAGCTAGATTTCTTTGGGGCAGGTGGAGCCTTAGCCGGCGCGGGCGGCGGCGACGTGAGCGGCGGATGGCCGGGAGGAAGCGCACCGCTGCCGGACCCGGCCGGAGGCATTGTGGGGGCGGCTTCGGCACCGGGATGGGCGGGCATGCCCTCGCTGCCGCTCAGTCCGGATTTTTGCACTGTCCAGAGGTTGTTTTCGCGCTTCATCTGGTAATCCATAACCATGGAAGCGCCGCCCTGTTTGGCGGTGAAGGTGACCTGGACTTTGGCGGTGTCGCGGTCGGTATTCAAATTTTTGATCTCCCAGTTCATCGCGGAGAGGTTGAGGCCGCTGCGCTCGTTGAGGTACTTCTGAAGCGCGGCAGTGATTTCGGAGCGGTCTTTTTGTTTTTCCCCGATCACGCCGCAAGAAGCGAGCGAGGCAAGCAAAGCTACGAGAACAATACAAATTGAGCGTTTCATCATGGCGTGAAAACATTAGTACAGAACGGCGTGATAGTCAAAAAACAGTAACTCGTGGCTGGTGACTCGATCGTGCCGCTGTGCGGAAGGGCCAAAGGAGCCAAGGGCACTTCGCCGAACTGACAAAGTAAGGTATTCTCTTTCGCTCATGCATGACCTGAATTATTTCCGGGAGCACCTGGACACCTTCGCGGCGATGGCGCGGAACCGGGGCGTAGCGCTGGACCTCGAAGCGTTTGCGGCGCTGGACCGCGAGCGGCGGCAACTGATTACCGCGGTGGAGGGTCTGAAAGCGGAGCGCAACAAAGCGAGCGATGAAATCGCGCGACTCAAGAAAGACAAGCAGGACGCCAGCGCGCTGATCACGGAAATGAAACGCGTTTCGGACGAAATCAAGCGGGGCGATGAGCGCGTGGGTGAGCTGGACGGGAAGCTGCGCGAGTTCATGCTCACCGTGCCCAACCTGCCGCATGCGAACGTGCCGGTGGGTGGCGGGCCGGAAGGAAACGTCGAGGTGCGGCGATGGGGCGCGCCGCCGCAATTCGACTTCAAGCCGCGGCCGCACTGGGAGGTCGGGGAGAGTGCGGGAATTCTCGATTTGCAGGCTGCGGCGAAAATGGCGGGGGCGCGTTTCGCGCTTTTTCGCGGGGCGGGAGCGCGGCTGAGCCGGGCGCTGGCGAATTACATGCTCGACCTGCACACACAGAAACACGGTTACGAGGAAATCCTGCCGCCGTTCATGGTGAATACGGGCGCACTCGTGGGCGTGGGACAGCTGCCGAAGTTTGCCGAGGAGATGTTTCACATCGAAGGGACGGACCTGTGGCTGACGCCAACGGCGGAGGTGGAACTGACCAACCTCTACCGCGAAGAAACGCTGGACGAAAATCAACTGCCGCTGAGCGTGTGCGCGTGGACGGCGTGCTTTCGTGCAGAGGCCGGCGCGGCGGGAAAAGACACGCGCGGCATCATGCGCCAGCACGAGTTTCACAAAGTGGAGCTGTTCAAGTTCACCAAGCCGGAGCAGAGTTACGAGGAGCACGAAAAACTGGTGCGCGACGCGGAAGCGGTGCTGCAAGGGCTCG
>CAZIWR010000012.1:0-27245 GCA_964542805.1 uncultured Acidobacteriaceae bacterium | reverse complement strand
TTTTTAATCAAACCTGGAAGTGATTGAGTAGACAAGAGTTGTGGGTTTGATTGAACTGGAGAAAAGTTATGTGTTAACTTCGAAAAATGGAGCCGCGACGAGCCTCTCGGGGTTTCGTTTCGAGACAGCGCAAGGCGGTTTGCAAGCGACTTAGCCATATGCAAATCCATGAGCCACATATTAACTAAAAGAATGCACGCTGTCAAGTCCTATCAGGTATTCGCCAACCGTGCCTCGCGATTGCCATTACGTCAACTTTCTAAGCTGAAACCCGTCCCGGTAGGGCTTTAGGAGCGCGCAAATGATGGCGTCCGCTTCCGATACTGCCTTCAGAGCTTGGTTCTTGTTCTTGAAATTGCCCGAATGAACGATTGAGTTGCGCTGGAGATTGATGTCTTCAATTCGCTTCTTAAGCGCGCGAAAGGTCTCGTGATGCTTTCGCCCTTTCGTTGCAGGAAGTATGAGCTTGTCGAATTTGCCCTGGATGCCATTCGCCCACTTCAGGAGATGGTCTACGAGGTCGCTTTTGAGGCCACGATCGTCGACGAATTCTTCACGCACGACCAGATTGGCAGCAATTTCCGTGGCTGTCGCTGCACGAACAATGGCGCTTGACCATTCCTCGCGGTCGAGAAGGCCCCTTATCTTTTTCCAATTCGCGTTAATCTTCTCAACGTCTGATTTTTCGTCGTAAGGCTTGCGCTTTTTCATAGACTTCTTCATCGTCCTCCCCAAACCTCCATGAGTGCTCCTTATCGACTGGTTCGGAACACTGTGATCGTCGTCGAATCCATGATACCCATATGCCAGTAAGCTATCGAATCCTGATGATGACTCCGGGGCACAACTCGATCGAGTCGGGGATCTCCCGCCACTCCGCCTCATCAGAGAAGTTGCCGAAAATCCATCGGCGAATATCCTCAAATCCGCGTAAACGAACGAGTTTGGCCCGCTCGCGAGCGAACCACTCTGCGTCGGGCGAGAATTGAGTGTTCGTTACGAGCAAGCCTGCGTTGAAAGGATGCCCGGCGATCGAGCCCGCGAAATCGCGGACGGTTCCGGAGCCTTCGCTCCGGTTGGCGTCACGATGATGCTTGACTTGGGCAGCACCTAGAAACGGAAAGGCTGCTGGCAACCGGGACCAAAACAGGATATCGATACCGCCGTCCTTCCTGTTACTCGAGCCGACGCGTCGCGGCTCAAAACCCATGGCAAACAAGCGGTCACATATGAATTCTTCAAATTCTTCCGGCGTAAGTTTGTGTACTAGAGATGGCTCCCCTGAGAGCCGCTCGGCGAGCGTCACGCCGACGCCGACGAGATTTACGCGAAGCGGTCTGAATAGAGGGAGCTGTGAGTCGCCGATTCGAATCGCAGGCACGACTCTGACGACTGGAATTCTCAGGCGACGAGTAATCGGATCCTTCGGACCGGTGGCGGAACTGATAATGCAGTCGCGACACCAGTGAGTGGTCTTCTCGCCGCGGAAGCTCTGAGCAGCCGGAAACGGGTCATGGCGAAAATGCAAATCACCCCGATAGATAACGCGCTGGCATGAAGGACAAGTGTAATCACGTTTGGCCCGTGTCTCTATGAGATAAAGTGTCTTTGTTGTAGCCATTAATTCTCAGATTGAATTGTAGCGATACCGTAAGCTTGCAGCAACTTTCCATGCAGATACTTATGGCAGCGAGTACATGCCATTTGTCCCTTGCCGCTTTCAGATATTTACTAGGCCCCGTCCAGCTATTGCCTTGACAAGCGGAGGGGCATCCGATAGTTTGCCTTTCTGCTGAAGGAAAGCAGCTTTTTACGGAGCGAGCGTTGGCACAACCGATTATCACGCTGACCACGGACTACGGCACGGGGGATCACCTCGTAGGGGTGATGAAGGGCGTCATCCTGAAGCTGAACCCGGAAGCGCGGATTGTGGACATCACCCACGACGTGATGCCGTTCGACATCCTGGATGCGGCGCTGGTGATTGGGCAGGTGTACAGCATTTTTCCGCCGAAGACAATTCACGTGGTGGTGGTGGACCCGGGCGTAGGGTCGGCGCGGCGGCCGATTCTGGTGACGGGCGACCAGCACTACTACGTGGCGCCGGATAATGGCGTGCTCTCCATGGTGTACGAGCGCGAGCCCAAGGTCACCGTACGGCACATCACAGCGGAACACTATTTCCTCAACCCGCTGAGCAACACGTTTCACGGGAGGGACATCTTTGCGCCCGTGGCGGCATGGCTCTCCAAGAACTGGCAGACGCCGAGCTTCGGCGACGAAGTCACCGATTACGTCCGCTTCACGATGCCCAAGCCCAAGGTAGCCGGCAGCACGATCAAAGGCGTGGTGTTGAAGGTGGACAACTTCGGCAACCTGATCACCAACTTGACGCCGGAAGACGTGCCGCAAGTAATCTCCGGCGGGAAATTCAAGATTACCGCCGGCGGACGGGATATTGACAAGCTGTCGCAAACCTATTCCTATGGCGCGCCGGGCGAGGTGGTGGCGGTGATCGGGTCCAGCGGCTTCCTGGAAATCTCCGTCAACAAAGGCAATGCGTCGAAGTCGTTAAACATGCAGCGCGGCGCGGAAGTGCTGATTTCCCTCGGGTAGTTCCCTGCAAAGCACGAAAAACGAAAATCGAAATACGAAAAGCGAAAAGCGGGAAACCTTGAAACCGCAGATGAACGCGGATTTATGCGGATTCCGATTTCGAAAAGCGATATTCGATATTCGGAGACGGAGAAGAGGGATTCGCCGCGGAAACCGCAGCGGAAAATAGCTTCGCTGCGCTCAGAATGACGGCGCTACCGAGCGAGGTCGAGGGTGAGCAGGTGTGCGCGCGTGCGCGGGTCGAGCCAGTCGCGGAGGGCGTCGCCGAGAAGATTGAAAGCGAAGACGGCGAACATGACGGCCAGCGCGGGAAACACGACGAGGTGGGGCGCGTCGAAGAGGTGGCCGCGGGCGTCGTTGAGCATGGCGCCCCAACTGGGCATGGGCGCAAGCACGCCGAGGCCGAGAAAACTGAGGGTGGATTCGGCGAGAATCGCGCCGGCCAAACCGATGGTGGCCTGCACGAGCACGGGCTGCAAGATATTGGGCAGCAGATGGCGCAGCAGGATGCGCGCGTGCGATGCGCCCAGTGAACGCGCGGCGAGAACGAATTCCATTTCTTTCACTTTAAGCACTTGTGCGCGCGCCAGCCGCGCATAGCCGGCCCAGCCGGTGATGACCAGCGCGAGGATCACTTTCTCCATGCCCGGCCCGAGGAACGCGGCGAAGGCGATCGCTAGCAGCACGCCGGGAAAAGAGAGAAAGGCGTTGATGAGTAGAACGTTCACCACGCGATCGAGCCAGCCGCCGAAATAACCAGCCAGCGAGCCGAGAAGCAAACCGACCAAGCCACTGCCCAGCACGACGCATACGCCGACGGTCATAGAGACGCGGGCGCCGAAGAGGGTGCGCGAAAGGACGTCGCGACCCAGCTCGTCGGTGCCCATCCAGTGCACGGCGCCCGGCGGCGCAAGGCGCCCGGGAAGTTCCTGCGCGGCGGAATCAAAAGGCGCCAGCCACGGCGCAAGTATCGCCAACAGCGCCAGCAGCACAACGGCGGCGAGTCCCCAGCGGCCCAGCGCGTTGCGGCGAACGAATTGGGCCAGTGCGTTCATGTCACGCGGACGCGCGGGTCCACCAGCACGTACACAACGTCCGTGAGCAGGTTGACCACAATATAGGACAGCGCGATGAACAGAATGCAACCCTGCAGCAATGGATAATCGCGCGCTTGAATGGCTTGCACGGCCAGGCGGCCTACGCCCGGCCAGGCGAAAATACTTTCGGTGACGATGGTGCCGGCGAGCAGCGTGCCAAATTGCAGGCCCAGAATGGTGACGATAGGGATGAGCGCGTTGCGAAACGCGTGACGCAACAGCACGGCGGATTCCGGCAGGCCCTTGGCACGAGCCGTGCGCACGTAGTCACTGGAGAGTTCTTCCATCATGGCCGTGCGCACCATGCGCGTGAGGATGGCGGCGAGCGCGGCGCCCAGCGTCAGCGCGGGAAGGACGAGATGGAGCAAGCTGCCGCGGCCGGAGACAGGAAACAGTCCGAGCTGAATGGAAAAAATCAGCACAAGCACCGGGCCGAGCGCAAAATTCGGCACGGAGAGCCCAAAGAGTGTGAAGACGCCGACGGCGCGGTCCGCGGCGCGGCCGCGGCGGTGCGCGGCGAGCACTCCGGCGGGGATGCCGATGGCTATGCAGACCAGCAAACTCACGCAGGCCAGCTCCAACGTGGCCGGGTAGCGCTGGCGCACCACTTGCAACACCGGCAGTTGAAAGCGGAAGGATTGTCCCCAATCGCCGCGCGCGAGTCCGGAAAGATAGTTTCCGTACTGTACATGCAGCGGCTGGTCGAGACCCAGCGCGTGGCGAAGCTGCTGCAAATCCTCCGCGCGAGCGCCTTCGCCGAGCATTTGCTGCACCGGGTCACCAGGCACCATGTGAATTAACAAAAAAACCATAGTGAGGACGAGCCACAAGGCGGGCAAGGCCAGCGCCAGCCGCAAGGCCAGGTGGCGAATCATTCGAGCGTGCCCATGCGGCCGGCGGGCGCGGATGCGGATTCCGTAGCCGGCGCGGCGCCGGGAGATTCCGTGCTCTTCAGGCGCTGGATCTTGACGCGGGCCACACGGCGGCGGTCCATTTCCACAACGGTGAAGCGCAGGTTGTTGAACTCGAAATTTTCGCCGCCGCGAGGAATGAATCCAAGCTGAGCCAAGACGAAGCCGCCGATGGTTTGATACGTGGGGTCATCGGGCAAAACAATGTTGAACTGGCTCTCGAGGTCGCGGACGTTGAGGGCTGCGTCGAAGACCATGGCGCCGTCGGCGAGGGTGAGCGGCCGCTCGATCACGTCGAACTCGTCGTGAATTTCGCCTACCAGTTGCTCGATGATGTCTTCCAGCGTGACCAGGCCGAGGATGGTGCCAAACTCGTCCACCACCATGGCCAGGGCGAGGCAGCGTGCGCGCATCTCGACGAGCAGCTCGCTGGCGGGCTTGGTTTCCGGCACGATGAGGACGTCGCGCAAGATGCGGCGCAGTTGGAACTCTGAGGCGGTCACACCCTCTTCGGCGCGGCGCTCGCGGTCCAGGAGGATCCAGAGCATGTCCTTGATGTGCACAAAGCCGAGGATGTGGTCCGGCGTGCCCTGGTAGACGGGAATGCGCGAGCGCTGCGTGGTGGCGAATTTGCCCAGGACTTCGTCGAGCCCGGCTTCGATGGGGAGCAGGTGCAAGTCCGGACGCGGCACCATGATTTCGCGCACCTGTACCTGGCCCAGCTCGATGGCGGACTGGATGAAGCGCTCTTCACCGACGTCCAACAGGCCGCGCTCGCGGACCTGCTGGATGAGAATCTGCAATTCCTCGGGGGAATGCACCAGCGAGTGACTCTGCGGATTGGCCACGCCGAGCAGGCGGACGAAGCGGCGCGAGGCGCCGTCGAGTAAAGCGATGACCCATTTGAAAATTTTGAGAAACCAATTGAGAGGCCGCGCCGTGAGCAAGGCCATCTGCTCGGTACGCTGCAGGCTGAGGCTCTTGGGCACCAGCTCGCCCAGGACCACGTGCAAAAACGTAATCATGCCGAAGGCAAAGGTGAGTGCGACAAAATGAGCGACGACGACACCCCGCTGTCCCGGCAGCCATGCGAACAAGGGGAGGAAAACTTCCGTCAGCGCGCTTTCGCCGACGAACCCCAGGCCAAGGCTAGCGATGGTAATGCCCACCTGCACACCGGAGAGCACGCGGTCGAGGTCCCCCAGCAAGACCTTTACCACGCGGGCGCGCGCGTCGCCCTCCTCGATGAGTTGTTGCACGCGCGAGGCGCGCATGGCGACCAGCGCAAATTCGGCGGCCACAAAAAATGCGTTGAGGCCTACCAGCAAAACGACGCCGAGCATGCGCAAAGCAAGGAGCATCAGGTTGATAGGGGCGGTCTGCAGCCCCGCCTCTTCGAGCCAATTCTCTCTCTGCGCACGGATTCTAGCAGGAGCGCCGCGTATTCCATAGCCGCCCGCGGGACGAAACCGCGCGCGGTTGCGCGAAAAACAAGCCGTGGGCTATACTGCGCTGCCCGCTCATCACGCCTGTGACGAGAACTTTTCGCGCGCTCCGATTCCTTGCTGCAATTCTCCTGCTGGCGGCCAGTGTCTCCCTATTGGCCGTCTGGTGGATTGCTCATGCCACGCTGCCGATTCTCGACGGCGAAGTTTCCCTGCCCGAATTGAAACAACCCGTGACGGTAGACCGCGACCGCTGGGCCGTGCCGCGCATCCAGGCGGGTTCGCTGGAGGACCTGCTCATCGCGCAAGGCTACGTGGTGGCGCAGGACCGCATGTGGCAGATGGATATCCTCCGCCGCGCGGCAGCGGGCGAACTTTCCGAAATTTTCGGGCCGGCGGCAATCGCAACCGATCTCCAGAACCGCATGCTGGGCTTACGGCTGGCGGCGGAGAAATCCTTCGCGGCAACAGACGCGGACACGTGGGCTCTCCTGCAAGCCTACGCGCGCGGAGTGAACCACTACATGGAAGAGCGGCGCGAGCACTTGCCCGTGGAGTTCCAAGCGCTGAGGTACACTCCGCGACCGTGGACCCCGGCGGATTCCCTGCTGGTTGGCGCGTACATGTACAAGGTGCTGACCAGTTCGTGGGAGTGGGAGATCAAACGCGCGCAGGTCACCGAAAAACTCGGGCCGGAGCTGGCGCGCGAATTGTACGTGGCGGATTCGCCGCTGGACCACCCCATCGTGGGCGTTGAACCGACGGAGCAAGCGGCTCCGGCCGAGCGGAAAGCTGCACCCCTCGCGCCGAAAAAAACGAGTCGCAGCACCGCTGAAACACAAGCATGGGCAAACGCCGAGAGAACCTTGCTGCAGTTCGAGGACGAATCGGAATTCGCCTTCGGCAGCAACAACTGGGTGGTGAGCGGCGAACACACGTACTCCGGCAAGCCGCTGCTGGCCAACGATACACACCTCGAGCTGGAAGTGCCGTCTATCTGGTATCTGGCGCATCTGACGGCGCCCGGCTGGAACGTCAAAGGGTTTGCGCTGCCGGGCGTGCCGCTGGTGATCATCGGGCACGACGACCGCATCGCCTAGGGCTTTACGAACAACGGCGCAGACGTGCAGGACTTGTACATCGAAACGTTCAACCCGGAAAATCCTCGCGAGTACAAAGTGAACGGCACGTGGGTGGCCGCCGAAATCCGCAAGGAAGTGATTCGCGTGAAGGGCGGGGCCGACTTGACGCTGGACGTGGCGGTGACGCGGCACGGGCCGGTGGTACGTCGCGAAGGCACGCGCGGCTACGCCTTGCGCTGGACCGCGACGGATCCCGGGGGACTTTCCTTCGCGTATCCGTGGTTGGGCCAGGCAAGAAACTGGGAGGAATTCCGCGCCGCCATGCGCCGCGTGACCGGCCCGGCGCAGAACGCCGTGTATGCCGACGTAGACGGCAATATCGGATTCCAGGTGGCGGCAAACATTCCTGTACGGAAAAACGGTCATGGCGAAGTGCCTGTCCCCGGCGACACGGACGACTACGAATGGACGGGCACCATTCCGTTCGAAGAACTGCCGGTGGCGTTCAACCCGCCGGGCGGAATTATCGCCACGGCCAATGCACGGGCGGTGGGGCCCGGCTACCAGCGCTTCCTGACGGAAAACTGGATGTCTCCCTACCGCACCGATCGTATTTACGCGCTGCTCAACACCAAAAAGAAATTCCGTGCACAGGACTTCATCGAGATTCAGACGGACCTGTTCTCCCTGCCGCACCGCATGCTGGCGGAGCACTTGCAGAAGGCCGCCGTGAAGCATCCGCCGAAAGACGCGCGGGCGCGCTGGCTGATTGAGCAATTCCCCAAGTGGAATGGACGCGCGAACGCCGGTTCCGTGGCGATGTCCCTGCTGGAATTCACGCGGAAAATCCTGCGGAAGAAAATCCTGGAAGCAAAGCTGGGTGACGTGGAAATGTATCGCTGGTGGCGAAGCGAAGTATTTCTGCAAAACGTGCTGCGCGACCGTCCGGCGCATTGGCTGCCGAAGGAATTTGCGGCCGCGGGGAGCGTCTCCGACGGCTACGACGAACTGCTCAGCCGCAGCGCCGACGAGGCCGTCCGGGCAATGGAGCGGGCCAGCGGCAGCGACAAAGCAGCTCAATGGACCTGGGGCACTTTCATGCAACTCACGGTCATGCACCCGCTGGCACGGACCGGATTCCTCCGCCGCCATTTGAGCATCGGCCCCATCGCGCAGTCCGGCAGCAGCTTTAGCGTGAAGCAGACCGGCAAGTCGCTGGGCCCGGCGATGCGCTTCGTGGCTGACCTCGCCAACCTCGATAATTCGCTGATGAACATCACCATGGGACAATCCGGACAATATCTGAGCCGCTACTACGAAGACCAGTTTCCGGACTGGTACGAGGGACATGGAATCAGCTCCTCGTTCAGCGATGCGGCCCAGGACAAGGCCCGCGTGAACCGCCTGCTGCTACTGCCGGGGGGCGCGCCAGCGAAATAGAGCGAGCATCGCGGCACGGCGGGCGCATAAAGAAATTGTTGGCGATTCCCCGCCATGCGCTAAAATGCTGCGCGGTGAAATTGAATTCATGACGCAAGCAACTACCAAGAAACCCGAGCCGGGAAAGAAAGCCGATTTCGAGCGCTCGCTCGCGCGACTGGAAGAGGTTGTACAGAAACTCGAGGGCGCGAACCTCTCTCTCGATGACGCCATGAAGCTGTTTGAAGAAGGCGTACAGCTCTCCCGCGAATGCCAGAAGCAACTGGCGGAAGCCGAGGCGCGCGTGGAAATCCTGCTGAAGAAAGCGGACGGCAAGCTGGCCGCGGAACCCTTCGAGCCGGACGACGAGGTCAAGGGCTGAAAAGTTTGAGTGATTGCGTGAATGGTGATTCGCGGGCAAACCGCCCGCGGAAAAGATGAGTGATCGAAGAAAGAAATCCGAAGCAGGCACACCCACTCCGTTCAACTTAGAAAACACACACGAATGATACTTCCTGACTTTTTTGAAGAGGACCGACAAGCAGTCGAGCAAACTTTGGAGCGGCTGCTGCCGGCGGAAACCACACCGCCGCCCTCGATTCACCGCGCCATGCGCTACAGCGTCTTTGCCGGCGGCAAGCGCGTGCGACCCATCCTGTGCATGGAAGCGGCGCGGATTTTTTCGGCGCACGTCGAGGCGGCCATCACCGCGGGCTGCGCGCTCGAATTCATTCACACCTACTCTTTGATTCACGACGACCTGCCTGCGCTCGACAATGACGACCTGCGCCGCGGCAAGCCGACGTGCCACAAACAGTTTGGCGAGGCGGCCGCCATCCTGGCGGGCGATGCTTTGCTGACGCTTGCGTTTCAGACGCTGGCGGAAACGCCACTCGCAGCGGAGCGCCGCGTGAACGCTGTACAAGAAGTTTCGCGCGCGGCGGGCACTGTGCGCGGCATGGTCGGCGGGCAGGTGGCGGACCTGGAGGCGGAGGGAAAACCAGTGCAGCCGGAGATGCTCGAGTACATCCATCGCTCGAAGACGGCGGCGCTGATCCGTGCATCGGTGGTGACGGGAGCCATCTGCGGCGGCGCCGGCGAGGCGGACGTGGAACGGCTGCGACGCTTCGGCGAGAGCATCGGCTGGGCGTTTCAAGTGGTGGACGATATTTTGGACGTGGAGGAATCGTCGGCCGCCCTCGGCAAGACGGCGGGGAAAGACCAGGCGCAAAAAAAAGCCACCTATCCGGCGCTGTTCGGCTTGGAGAAGTCGCGCGAGTTCGCCGGAGAGCTGGTGGGCAAAGCGATTGCTGAGCTGGTGCCGTACGGAGAACGCGCGGCGAGGCTTCGACAGCTGGCGGAATTTCTGGCGGCGCGGCGCGCCTGAAGTCTAAAGAGGGCGCAGCGAGCAGCGCCCCTACATCTTATTATTCTCCCTCAATGACTGCGACATCCAAACGCAAAGCGAAAACAAGATTGGACGTGCTGTTGGTGGAGCGCGGCTTGGCCGAGTCGCGGCAGAAGGCGCAGGCGATGATTCTGGCAGGCGAGGTGACGGTCAACGGGCAGAAGGCGGCCAAGGCGGGCATGCCCGTTGCGGCGGATGCGGAGATTGAATTTGTCGGCGAGAAACTAAAGTACGCGAGCCGCGGCGGGCTGAAGCTGGAAGGCGCGCTGGCGGATTTTGACGTAAACGTGAGCGGAAAAGTTTGCCTGGATGCGGGCGCGTCCACGGGAGGATTTACGGACTGCCTTCTGCAGTATGGCGCGGCGAAAGTTTTCGCCGTGGATGTGAGCACCGACCAGCTCGACTGGAAGTTGCGGCAGGACGCGCGCGTCGTGCCGGTGGAGTGCAATGCGAGATTTCTCCAGCCGGAGGATATCGGGGAAGCTGTGGACGTGGTCACGGTGGACGTGTCGTTTATTTCCGTGACCAAGGTGCTTCCGGCGCTGGTGGCGGTGGCGCGGCAGGGCGCGGAGTTTTTGATCCTCGTGAAACCGCAGTTCGAGCTGGAGCGCGGCGACGTGGGCAAAGGCGGAATCGTGCGCGACCCCGCGCTGCACAAGCGCGCCATCGAGCGTGTACGCGTGGCCGCGGGACTCATGGAGCTAACCGTGCTCGGGGAGGCGCCCAGCCGCTTGACCGGGGCGGGCGGCAACCAGGAGTATTTCCTGCACGCGCGGCGCGAGTTGCTGCGTTCCGCTGTTTCGCCGGGGAAGCCAGTAGAGTAGAATCAGCCGCCAGTGACCCGAACGCAATGATTCGCAAAGTCGGCATCATCTCGAAACCCCAGAAGGAAAATATTGCCGCGGTCGTGCCGCGCCTGCTCGAATGGCTGCGCGCGCACAACTTGGAAGTTTTCTACGACCAGGAAACAGCGGCGTGCATTGCGACGGGCGGGTCTGCAGTGCCACGCGAAGAACTCCCCGCGAAGTCAGACATGATCATCCTGCTGGGCGGCGACGGCACGCTGCTGGCCGCGGGGCGCATGATGGGAGATTCCACGGTGCCCATTTTGCCGGTGAACCTCGGCGGGCTCGGCTTTCTGACCAGTGTGACGCTGGAGGAACTGTACTCGGTCCTCGAGGAAGTGCTGGCCGGAAATCACCGCATCAGCGAACGCGGGATGCTGGAAGCCGAAGTGCTCCGCGACGGAAAAGTGTTCGAAACGCACCGCGCGCTGAACGACGCGGTGCTGAATAAAGCGGCGCTGGCGCGGATCATTGACCTCGAACTGCTCATCGACGGCGGCTATGTCTGCAGCTACAAAGCAGACGGGCTGATTGTGTCCACGCCGACGGGCTCCACGGCGTATTCGCTGGCCGCGGGCGGGCCGATTGTCTATCCCGTGCTCGACGCGTTCGTCATCACGCCGATCTGCCCGCATTCGCTCACCAACCGGCCGCTGGTCGTGCCGGACACCATGCGCATCGAGATTGATTTCCACTGCGGCGACGAGTCGGTTTTTCTCACTATTGACGGGCAGGTGGGCATCGAGTTGAAAGAAGGCGATCGCGTCGCCATTCGCAAGGCGCCTACCAAGCTGCGCGTCGTCCGCCCGATGAAGAAGACTTACTTCCAAATCTTGCGCAACAAATTGAAGTGGGGCGGCCGCTGAGCCGTTTGAGCTGCAAGAAGGCCGTTCATCATTCCAAGTCTTCCGATGCGGGATCGCAACACGGACACCTATTCGCCGTGGAAGAGTTCGGAGAAGGACTCGCGGCGATGACGCGGGCGACGCTCGACGGAAAAAATCCTGGCGGATGGTATCCGGAACAGAAGATATCCCTGGCCGAAACGATCGAGGCCTACACGATGGGCTCGGCGTACGCAGAGTTTGCGGAGAAGGAAAAAAGGCTCGCTCGCCGCTGGAAAGTTGGCGGACATCGTGGTGCTGGATTCGGATTTGTTTGCGCTGGCGCCGGAGAAAATCAAAGACGCAAAAGTGGTGAGCACGGTTGTCGGCGGCAAGGTCGTGCATCATAAGGAAAACAAGTAACGGAAATCACATATTTGTAGTATATCCAGCAAAGCAACCGAGGTTGGGAGCATGAGTCAAGGCACCAAGTAGAGAAATGGCTTTGGAGCCAAGGATGAAAGTTTTCATCAGTTGGTCGGGCACACTCAGTCGGTCATTAGCCGAAGTAATGCGGCAGTATTTGCCATGCATGATTCAAGGACTCGATGTTTTCATGTCGAAGCATGATTTGGAGTCCGGAGCACGATGGAGTCTGCAGTTGGCTGCAGAGCTCGAGCAGACTAATTTTGGAATCGTCTGCTTGACACCAGAGAATCTGGAGAGTCCATGGCTCTTGTTCGAAGCTGGTGCGCTTACGAAGCACTTGGAAGGGCGCGCATGCGCTCTACTCTTCAGCGGACTCACTCCCGCAAGCGTTAGCGGACCGCTCGCGCAATTTCAGAACAGAACGTTTCACAAAGACGATTTTCGTGCGCTTTTACAAGACATGAATGCGAAGCTGCCAAACCAATTGGGAGCCAAGCAGCTAGACATGATTTTTGAGAAATGGTGGCCCGACATCGAACGCGATTCAAATCTCGCGATGAAAAGATTGGCTGCTGTTGGGGGCGGAGCTCCGCGGCGTGAGCAGCGGGAAATCTTGGAAGAGATATTAACTAGAATTAGAGACCTCGAGCGAAATTTGGTGCGTACTGAGACGCGAGCAAGAGAAACTGCGCCTCATACAGAGGAGTTGCAAGCATCGATGCCCAAACGTCTATGGACAGAAGTCGTTCGTGCGCTTTCTCCTGACCAGCTCAATTCGATGAAAAGCATCTTTGGTGGAAGTGGCAACTTGCCAGTTGAGCTCGATGAGGATTTTGAGCAGGAATATGCAGACGTACTTCAAAGACTTCTCACTTTTGGCCTTATTGCCAAAAAAGATAAATTCTATCGCGCTCATCCCTTCCTAGCCGATCTGCTGAAGCGCACTGGGTCACTTGGCGAACACAAGATCGAATCCTAATTCAGCCCATGAATCGCACTTCCTCTCGAATCAGGTCATGCCTTGTCTCGCGGCGGCGGATGAGGCGGAAACGAGAGCCTGCGACGAGAACTTCCGGCGCGCGCGGACGGGAGTTATAGTTGGACGCGGCGACGAAGCCGTAAGCGCCGGCGCCCCAGAGAACCAGCAGGTCACCAGAGTTCACTTCCCCCAGAGGCCAATCCTGCAAAAAGCAGTCGCCGGTTTCGCAGACCGGGCCGACGACATCGACGCGCACCGATGAGCGGCGGCTTGAAGCATCCGCCACGGTGATGGGATGAATAGCGCCGTAGAGCGCAGGGCGGAGCATGTCGTTCATGGCGGCGTCCACAACGACAAAAGTTTTTCCGTGGTTGGTTTTGGTGTAGAGCACGCGCATGAGCAGTACGCCTGCCTGGCCGACAATCACGCGGCCGGGCTCGAGTAATAGGTGGCAGCCGAGAGGCCGGAGGGCGCGGGCGACAATCTCGGCGTAGTTGCGGACTTCGACCGGGTCTTCTTCCGCGTAGCGCACGCCAAGGCCGCCGCCAAAGTCGAGATACTTTAGCGCAATTCCCGCGCGGCGCAGTTCGCGCACGTACGCCGCGAGGCGCTCGATGGCGCTTCGAAACGGCGCGGCGCTCAAAATCTGCGAGCCGATGTGCGCGCTGATTCCCTGCCAGCGAATCCAGCGCGAATCCTTGTGCGTCAGGTAGAGGCGGCGGGCGTCGTCCCAATCCACGCCGAACTTGTGGCGGTGATGGCCGGTGGAGATGTGCGGATGGCCGCCGGCTTGGACGTCGGGGTTGACGCGTATGCCAGCCGCGGCCGGACGCCGCAGGCGGGCGGCTTCGGCGGCGAGGATTTCCAGCTCCACCGCGGATTCCACGTTGAAAAGAAGAATGCCTGCGCGCAGCGCTTCGCGAATTTCTTCGCGAGTCTTCCCTACTCCGGAAAAAACAATTTTCTTCGGCGAGACGCCAGCACGGAACAGGCGATGCAGCTCGCCGCCGGAGACGATGTCGAATCCGCTGCCGAGGCGCGCGAGCAGCCGCAGAATGGAAAGATTGGAATTCGCCTTCACGGAATAGCAGATGGTGTGCGGAATGCCGAGCGGGCCGGCGAATGCGCGATCCAGAGCGCGGTAAGCGGCGGAGATGGCGGCGTGACTGTAGACGTAGGCGGGAGTGCCCAGCCGCGCAGCAATGCGTTCGAGCGGCACGCGCTCGCAGTGCAGCGCACCCGCGCGGTGGTTGAAGAACGGGGTGAAGTCCGCGGGATTGGCGAAGCGCTTGGAAGTGGCCCGGGCAGTGCCCACGATCACCTGACCTTGAGAATCACCATCGTGATGTCGTCGCCGGCGGGAGTGCCCTCGGCGAAGCGCTCCACGTCGGCCAGCGCGAGATCGGCAAACTCACCAGCGCTGAGCGACGCGTTGGCGGCGAGGAGGTCCGCAAGGCGCTGCGTGCCATAGAGCTCGCCGCGGCCGTTGGCGGCATCGGTGACGCCGTCGGAATAGAACACGAGCATGTCGCCCGGGTCAAGCGTGGTGGACCATTCGTCGTAGGAAACTTCATCAAACAGACCCAGCGGTAATCCCACGAGGTTGAGCTTTTCGCAGCGGCCGCGTTTCCAGAGCAGGGGCTGCGATTGCCCGGCGTTGGCAATGCGCAAGCGGTTGCGGCCCTTTTGCCAGGTGGCAAAACACATGGTCAGAAAGCGCTCGTCGATGCGGCGCTCGCAAATCAGGCGGTTCATTTCGCGGAGCATTTCCGCGGGCTGCAGCTTTTGTTGCGCCAGGCTGCGGAGGATGCCGATGGCCACGGCGCAGTAAAGCGCGGCCGCCGTGCCCTTGCCACTGACGTCGCCCAGCCCCACGCCGAGTTGCTGCGGGCCGTAGCGGAGAAAATCATAGAGGTCGCCGCCCAGCTCGCGGGCGGAGTCGTAGCGCGCGGCGATGTCCAGGCCGTAGTCCTCGGTGGGCACTTTGCGGAGCAGAGCGCCCTGGATGCGGCGGGCGGCGAGGAGCTCGCGCTCCATGCGGGCCTCGCCGCGGGCCACTTCCTGGTACAGCCGCGCGTTTTCGAGCGAGACTGCCAGATGCGCCGCGAGGATGGAGAGCGTACGTACGTGGTCTTCAGTGAAGTAGTTGAGCTGGGGACTTTCCAAATCCATGACGCCGATGACGCGGCCCTTGTGCACCATGGGGATGGCCATTTCCGAACGCGTCTCCGCATTGACCGGCAGGTAGCGAGGGTCCTTGCTCACGTCGGGGACGAGCACGGGTTTGCGGGTCAGCGCGGCCGCGCCGACAATACCCTCGGTGGCAGGCACAGCGAATTTTTCCTGGATGCGTTCGCCAAACTTCACGGTGATGCGATGGTGGAAGGTGTTGTCGCGCTCGTCGTAGAGCAAGATGCTGAAAATCTGGTAATCAATCACGCGCTTGGCGAGTTCGGCGGCGCGACGGAGCTGCTCTTCGACGTCGAGGATGGCGCCGGCGTCCTGCGCCACTTCGTGGAGCAGGATGAGCGTCTCGGCCTGGTCGCGCTCGTGCTCGAAGAGGCGGGCGTTTTCGATGGCGATGGCCAGGCGGCCGGCGAGAAGCGTGAGAATGTTTTGCTGGTCGCGCGTGAAATAGTCGAGCTCACGGCTCTGAATATCCAGCACTCCGATGCACTTGCCCTTGAGGATCAGCGGAATGGCCAGTTCAGAACGCACGCTCTCCACGGCATTCAGGTAATTCTCCTCGCGGGAGACGTCGCCGACGCGGATGGGCCTGCCGGTGGCCGCCGCGCGGCCGGTGATGCCCTGCCCCAAAGCCAATTGCCAATTCTCCACCACTTCTCTGCGGTGGCCGATGGCGAAGCGGAAGCGCAACGTCTGCGTGCGTTCGTCCAGGAGCAGGACAGCGAAGATTTCGTAGTCGATGAGGCGGCGGATGAAGTCGGCGGCGGTGACGAGGACTTCGTCAAGGTCGAGCGAGGCACTCATCTCCTGGACGATTTCGGCCAGGGTGGCGAGCACCTCGGTAGGCACAGCCAACGATGATGGCGTTTCGACGGGGTCCATTTTGTTTGAGCGGCACGCAGCGCGCTACGTGAAGGCACCGCAATGGCGACTGACTATTATAGCAGGTGGTGGAAAACGGCGCGGGGAGGCATCGTGAGGACGCAGGAGCGGAGCGTTAACTCTGCAAAGGGCCGCAGGCTTCTTCGAGGATGCGCACGCTGGCCGATGCGCCGATGCGCGTGGCCCCGGCGCTGACCATTTTTTTGAAGTCTTCGATGCTGCGGATGCCGCCAGCGGCCTTCACGCCCATTTCGCGGCCAACGGCGGCGCGCATCAGGGCCACGTCTTCAGCAGTGGCGCCGCCGGGGCCGAAGCCGGTGGAGGTCTTCACAAAATCCGCGCCGGCATTCTTGCAGGCGACCGAGGCGCGCACTTTTTCTTCGGTAGTGAGCAGCGCGGTTTCGAGAATCACTTTGCAAATGGCGCCGCCGCGATGGCAGGCCTCCACAACGCCGCGGATTTCCTGCTCGACCAGTTCGTCCTGCCCGGACTTCAGCGCGCCGACATTGATCACCATGTCCACTTCCTGCGCGCCGAGCTTGATGGCTTCCTCGGCCTCCTGAATTTTGACCTGCGGGAGCGTGGCGCCGAGCGGGAAGCCGGCGACGGTGCAGACTTTTACCGCGGAGCCGCGCACGTGTTCCGCGGCCAGCGGCACGTTCCACGGATTGATGCAGACGGAGGCAAAGCCGAAACGCACGGCTTCCTGGCAGAGCTTGATAATCTGATCGCGGCTGGCTTCCGGCTTCAGCAGCGTGTGATCAATGTAGGGAGCGATGGCCGCTTCGCACTGCTGGACAGAGTCGCTGGCAGAAATGCGATCAGCCCCGGCAGCAATGCCTTTGCGGGTTTTTTCGGCGCAAAGTCCACTGCAATGTGCCTGGCAATCGGGGCAAATGGCAGCGTCGCTGGGGGAAGCCGCTGCAGGCGCCGCGCCACTCAAATAGTGGACCACCTCGTCGGTGATGGCGGCGATGATGCGCTCGAGATGGCGCGGGTTGAGGGATGAGGAATCGGAAGGCATAAGATCCTGCTTCGGCGGGTCTGAAGACCCGCCCCTGCTCCGCGATTCAATGGAACAAATCTTGTCGATGCGCCGCTGATGGCGGCCACCGGCAAACGGCGTTTCCAGCCACAGGGCCAAAATCTCGCGCGCCGCATCCGGGGAAATCATTTTGGCGCCCAGCGAAAGAACGTTCGCGTCGTTATGTTCACGGCTGTTGCGCGCCGAAGGCCGATCATAACACAGCGCTGCGCGCGCCCCGGGCACCTTGTTGGCGGCGATTGCGGAGCCAATGCCCGCGGAATCGATGATCACGCCGCGCCAGGCGTCGCCGCGCACCACGGCGTTGGCAACTGCTTCCGCGAAGTCCGGATAATCAACGGCGTCGGCCGAATCCGTGCCCTGGTCGAGGACGATGTAGCCCCACGTGCGCAGATACGCCTTCAATTCTTCCTTGAGCGGATAGCCACCGTGATCGGCGCCGATGGCCACGACGCGATCGCTTTCGCCGCGGCGCGGTTCGACCGCGCGCAGAGTGATGTTGCGCCGTTCGGCTTCTTCGCGGGCCAGCGGAGTGATGAGCGTATCGGGCGTGATGGTGAGTTCGCCGCCGGAGGCGACGCCCTCGAGGTCCTGCGCGGTGAGTACGTTTCGCGGCACGTTATTGCGGAGGCAGCGTCAGAATGCAGACGTCTTTCAGGTTGCGGTAGCGCTCAGCGTAGTCCAGGCCGTAGCCGACTACGAACTCATTAGGGATTTCAAAGCCGATGTAGTCGGCCTTCACTTCCTGAATGCGGCGCTCGGGCTTGTCGAGCAGGGCGGCAATGCGCAATGTTTTGGGCCTGCGCTGTTTGAGCACGCGGCAGAGATAATTCAGCGTGAGGCCGGTGTCGAGAATGTCTTCGACGAGGATGACGTTCAGCCCTTCGATGCTGGTGTCGAGGTCTTTGTACAATCGGACCTGCCCCGAGGATTCCTTGCCCTTGCCATAGCTGGCCACGGCCATGAAGTCGATGGAGACGTCGGTGCTTTTGAAGCTGCGGACCAGGTCGGACAGAAAAATGCACGCGCCCTTGAGGACGCCGATGAGATGAACGCGCTCGCCCTTGAGATCGCGCTCCATCTGGCGAGCCATTTCCCGGATGCGGCGCTTCAGGGCGCTGTGCCGGATGAGAACCTTGAGGTGTTCCTCGCTTCGCTGGACCACGGAATGGCATCCTTAGTCCCGAGACTTCGGGAGAACAAGGCGGGTAGAGTAACGCAGACAACGCGGGAGGACAAGGAGAAGGGGCCATTGTCACACAAAAATCATGCGGCGTTCATTGGGGCGTAATCCACAAAGGGCAGGCTTGACAAGGCGTTCCGGGCCACTTTAAAGTATGCGTCATCTTGGGGGTGGGGTGCCAGCCAAGCCCGTGACAACAGTATTTTTGCACGGTCCGCTATACATGGCGGGAATCGTGCGGTGGGGTGTGCGGGAGTCCTGCCTATGATGGGGAAAAATTGTTTCTGCGCAACTGAATCCGAGAACTTTGCAGGAGGAGTAATGATGAGCCTGATGCAGTGGGGTGGGCGTGGATTTAGGGTGGTCGCGTGTGTGGCCGTGCTGGGATTGATGCTGGCACCGATGGCCAACGCGCAGTCGCAGGGCACCGGGCAGATTGTAGGCACGGTGTATGACGCATCGGGAGCCTCCGTTCCCGGCGCGAAAGTGAGCGCAACCGGCAAGGCCACCGGGTTGACGCGCGAAGTCGTGACCAACCAGGACGGCGGCTACCGCGTGGTGCTGCTGCCGCCGGGAACGTACTCGGTGGAAGTCAAGCAGACCGGATTCAAGTCGTTCAAGTCGGAGATCAATGTGTCCGTCGGCTCGGCCATCACGGTGGACGCGCGGTTGCAGGTTGGCCAAGTCACCGAGGTTGTGGAAGTCACCGCCACGACCATTATCGAAACAACCGCGGTGCAGACCGACGCGCTGATCAACCAGCGCTCGATCAATGAGCTGCCCATCAACGGGCGGCGTTTCCAGGAATTTGTGCAGTTGACGCCGACGGTGCAGATCGAGCCCTCGCGCAACGGCATCTCGTTTGCCGGCCAGCGCGGCATTAATGCCAACATCACGATCGACGGCCACGACTACAACCAGCCGTTCTTTGGCGGTATCCGCGGCGGCGAGCGCTCCAACAGTGTCTTCACGATTCCGCAGGAATCCATCTCCGAGTTCCAGATCGTCCCCTACGGGTTCTCGGCGGAATTCGGCCGCTCCTCCGGCGGCATCATGAACGCCGTCACCAAATCCGGCACGAACGACTGGCACGGCAGCGGATTCTATTTCGTCCGGCACAAGGACCTGTCCAAGAAGGACGCCTTCAACCGGCAGTCGCTCGATTCCCAGCACCAGTTCGGCGGCGCCATGGGCGGGCCGGTGCGCAAGGACAAGAGTTTCGTCTTTGTGTCCGGCGAGGACCAGTTGATTAGCAACCCGCGCCAGGTTATTTTCCCGCTGTTGGATCCTGTTACCCGGTCCAATGCGAACGGGGAGGCCTACGATTTCTATCGCGGTTCAAGCGGCAAGGAGGCACCGTTCACGCAGACGAATGACGGGTGGACCGTGCTAGGCCGCTGGGATGAACAACTGACGGCCAACCATCGTGTCGGCGTGAGGTATCACTACAGCACGAACACGGCCAAGAACGCGGTGTCCGCGGGTGGCGCGCTCTCTCCGAATACCACCGATGCCCTTTCCAACAATGGGACCGAGGGAGACAGCCAGCATACCGTGTCCGGGCAATGGACCGGGATTTTCACTTCGCGCTTGGTGAACGAATTCCGCAGCGAGTACTCCCGCGAGCAGCGGCCTCGGCTGGCGAATGCCTTGCAAGGCAACATTACGAACGTCATCGGAAGAACGGGCACGCAATCGTTCCTGCCCACTACGCAGCACGATTGGCGCTTCCAGTTGGCCGACAGCGTTTCCTGGAATATCGGCCGGCACAGCCTGAAGTTTGGCGGTGACTATCAACACCTTTTCGCCACCCAGTTCTTCAAATTTAACCAGTTCGGGCTCTTCAACGTCTCCGGCGGCACTGCGGGTCCGGTGCTGAACATCATGGCGCTGGATCCGACGGTTGCAACCGACCGGCGATTTGACGACACGGGGGTTGCTTACCGGATCAATGTGGGCAACGGGCTCCAGGATATGAGCATGGATACCATGGCCCTCTTTTTCACGGACACTTGGCGGATTACTCCCCGCTTTACTCTGATTTATGGAGGGCGTTGGGAGGGTTATCTCAATCCGCAGCCCAACACGAGCAACACCACGATCACACCACTGGTCACCGCCGCTACGTTCCCATGTCCCGGCTGCGGCAAGTTGGACCCGGGGAAAATTCCAAACAATCTGAATCAGTTCATGCCGCGCTTGGGAATTGCCTGGGATCCGTGGGGCAACGGCAAGACGGTGCTCCGCGCCAACGCCGGCATGTACTATGCGGTTACGCCGCTGATTCTGTTTGCCACGCCGCTCAACAACTTCCGGAATCCCCCCGGCGACGCAACCGTATCACTGCCTTTCGCCCTGCCCACAGGATATGTCTGTACGGCCCTGTACACAGGGGACGCCTGCAACACGGTGTACTCGCAATTCCTGCACGGCGGGATCAACCTGAATACGATTTCCCTCAGCAGCTTGCCGACGTTGACGGGTACGCAACTGAATGCCATCACCGCGGGCTTGGGCCTGCCGTTTAATCCGTTTACGGGTCTGGGCACGATTTCGCTGGCCAACAACTATGAGAGCCCGCGCTCGTGGCAGTGGAACATGGCGTTGGAACATGAAATCGCCCGTGGCTGGACGGTCGGCGGAGATTTGGTGTACATCAACACGGTCCACCTGCAACGCAACCGCGACTGGAACCTGCCGGCGCCGACTGTCTTCACCGGTGCGACCGTAGCGGTGACATCGGGCGCCCTCTCGGGCATCTCAGTGGCATTCCCTTCCGATGCATCTCTGCGGCCGTGTTTCGGGATTTCGGCGGGCGCTTCCTGCACGCCGTCTGTTACCGTTACGTTGACGCAGGCCGGCCCACCTATCGTTACCAGGACTGGCACTGTGGCCGTGCCGTTGCGGCAGCGGCCGATTCCTTCCCTGGGGTCCATCCAGGTAAGGGAAACCAGCGCGCGCGCCCTATACCGTGCGTTTACGCTCCGCACTACCTTCCGGCGCCCGAAGTACCAGTTCCAGGCTTACTTCACCAGAGGCAAGAACCTCTCCGACGACGACAACGAGCGCGACTCGGGTGGACAATCCGCTTCGAACTCGTTTGACTACACGTCCGATTACAGCTACTCGCGTCTGGACGTGAAGTATCTGTTCGTATTCAACTCGACGCTGCAGTTCCCGTGGGGAATGAAGGCCAGCGGGCTGGCGAAACTCCGTTCCGGGCGTCCCGTGGATGCTTCAACCGGATCGGTTGTCGCTTTTGCGGCGCCGGTTGCGGCCAACGTCACCGGCATTCCCGCCGGATTCACGGCTGCGGTCACAACGTCTGCTTCAACCGATCCGAACAGAGATCTGTTCTTTACCGACCGGCCGTTCTCCGCACCCGGTGTGCCTTACCCGCGTAACTCCTACCGGGATCGCGCGACCTACAACATAGACTTTCGCGTGGCCAAGGAAATTAAGCTGCCACGGGAAGGGATGCGCGTGGACATCACCGTCGATTTTTTCAATCTCTTCAATTACAACAACGTCCTCTACGGGTCGTCGAACAAAAACCACTCCAACGGCATTAGCGCGACAAACGCTGCCGTGCAGTCGCCGAGCTCGACGTTCCTGCAGCTCTATAATCCTGCCAAGTGTCTGACGGCGACGAACCCCAGCGGAAACAAATCGTGCTACGACACCAACAACACTCCTGGACTGCCGTTCCAAATGCAGGTCGGCGTGCGGTTCCAGTTCTAAGCGGCAACCTCAGTACCTGAAAGCAACGGGCGTCCCAAATCACCGGGACGCCCGTTTCATTTTCCAGGCTGTGGCCGAAGCGGCTCATTCCACGCTAAGCCGTGTGCAATCCCGAGACTTCATCGTGAAGGGTTACGAACCGGCTGGATTGGTGTAGAGTTACGCTTATCCAAGCAACCACAGGCGGCTTCTCCGGGCCGAAAGCAATTGGGCAGGCAGGAGGCAGTCGCTCTGGTGAAAACGTTTGTTGGCGAGGTGAGTCGCATGCGCAGAAAAGTTATTCTGGCGGTTTGTGTGGTATCGCTGCTGGTTCAACCGGTGCTTTCCGGCGAGTGGAAAGTAACTATCCGGGAGTGGGACGTGCCCACGGCCAATTCGCGCCCGCACGACCCGGAAATGGCCCCGGACGGCGCGCTGTGGTACACCGGCCAGCTTGCCAATAAGCTCGGACGGCTGGATCCGAAAACCGGGGCGATCAAAGAGTTCACCATGAAAACGGAAGGCTCGGGTCCCCACGGCCTGGCCGCCGACCGGGCAGGAAACATCTGGTTCACTGCGAATTCAAAGGCCTACATCGGAAAGCTGGATCCGCGCACGGGAGAAGTGACCGAATATCCCATGCCGGACAGCCGCGCGCGCGATCCTCACAGCCTGACGTTTGATGCGAGTGGAAATATTTGGTTCACCGTGCAGGGAGGAAACCTGGTGGGGAAACTGGAACCCACCACGGGAAAAGTTACGCCGAAGGATGTGCCGACGGCCAATGCGCGGCCGTACGGCATCGTGATCGGCACGCATGGCACGCCCGTCTTTTGCGAGTTCAACAGCAACAAAATCGGAACGATCAACCCGAAGACAATGGAAATCACGGAATTCGTGCTGCCGGCAGGCGCGCGGCCCCGCCGCCTGGCCACCAATCCGGACGGCTTCATCTACTACAGCGATTTTGCGCGAGGCTATCTGGGCCGCCTGCAACTGGCGAGCGGCAAAGTCGAGGAGTGGCCTTCCCCTGGCGGGCCTGCCTAACGGCCCTACGGGATTGCTTCCACCAGCGACGGCGTGGTCTGGTATAGCGAGTCCGGCGTGCAGCCCAACACCATTGTCGCCTTCGATCCCAAAGCGAAAATATTTCAAACCTGGCCGATACCTTCCGGCGGCGGCGTGGTGCGCAACATGGTGGCGACGCCGGACGGAAAACTTTATCTCGCTTGCAGCGGCGTCAACAAAGTGGGGATTGTAGAAGTGAGCCGTTAGCGCATTGGCAAGAATTATCTTGCAGCGCAAGTCGGGTAGGAATGGTAGGGGCGGTGGGGATCGAACCCACGACCTTCGGCTTAAAAGGCCGCTGCTCTACCACTGAGCTACGCCCCTGCGCAGCACTTCATTGTAATGGCGGAAGCGCGCGGCCGCAACTTGGCGTCGCGCTAGCGTTCCACGAGCGCGGGCACGGCGCGCTTGCGTTTCCACTGGTAGTCCCGGCGGACTTTGGCCTGATGCTTCTTGAGTTGCGAGGAAAGGTCCGTGAAAGCGTTCTTGATGCTCTGGCGGACGTCCGGGCCGTCGCCAGAAGCATGCAGATTGCCGGTGGGAAGTGCGAGGTTTAAGGAGAAGTCGAAGGCAATTTTGCGGGCGTGCTTTTCCACCGAGGCGTGGACCTGCACCAAGTCCGGTGTATAGGTTTTCAAAAGTTTCTTGAGTTTTCCCAGGTGACGCGCGACTTCGGTCTCAATCGGTTCACGCAAATCCACATTCTTGTAGCTGAGCGAAAGTTTCATCAGCGCACCTTTGCTTGCGGGAGTGTGGAACAGGATGCCACCGAAGGTAAACACATGGGCCCATCTTGCATCTCTAGAGTAGCAAGACCGGCAGGAGGATGCAACGGCAGAGACATCCGCGTCCGGATTCCACTGCTTGCCTGACGATTTGTTGACAGCATAGGGAAAGCCGTCATAGGCTGCGCTTCCCCCGTCCGCGTGAGACTTCCAGCCGGGTGAATCGCCTGCTGCCTGAGGCGCGGTGGAGGAAGAGGCGTCCGTGGGACCCGCACGAAAGTCCGCGAAGCAGGAGCCCGGGAAAGTGTTTGTCGGGCCGGCCGGGTGGTCGTATGCGGACTGGGCGGGCATCGTCTATCCGGCCAAGCGGCCCCGCGACTTTCACGAAGCTGCCTACCTATCCGAATACTTCGACACCATCGAGATAAACACTTCGTTCTACCAGCCGCTGCGGGCGGCGGTCTGCTGGCAATGGCTGGAACGCGTGGCGAGAAACTCGCGCTTTCTGTTCACCGCCAAACTGTGGCAGCGCTTCACGCACGAGACTGGCGCGACCTCCGCGGACGAAAAAGCGGTCCGCGAGGGTTTTGATCTGCTGATGGGCGCGGAGAAACTGGGCGCGGTTCTGCTGCAATTTCCATTCTCGTTCCACAACATCCCGGAGAACCGCGACTATTTGCAGAAGCTCGTGGAGCGTTTCCGGGAGTATCCGCTGGCTGTGGAAGTGCGCCATGCGACGTGGAACGACAAGCGCTTCTACGAAATGCTGCACGAGTCAGGCGTGGGATTCTGTAATATCGACCAGCCGCTCATCGGAAAGTCGATCAAGCCGTCGGAAAGAGCGACCGCCCTGGTGGGCTACGTGCGCCTGCACGGGCGGCGCTACGACACGTGGTTCAGCGACGACCCCACGGTGCCCGCGGAGGAGCGCTACAACTACCTCTACACCAACGAAGAGCTGGAACCGTGGGCGGAACGCATCCAGAAAGTGCGCGCGCGCGCAAAGACCACGTTTGTAATTACCAACAACCACTTCCAGGGGAAGGCCATCGTCAACGCGCTGCAACTCATCCGCCTGCTGACCGGCAACAAAGTGAAAGTGCCGGAGCCTCTGCGGCACCACTATCCCCAGCTCGACGCGATTTCCGACAAGCCAGCGCAAGAACCGACGCTCTTTCCAAATCCTCCCCGCTGAACCGAAAAGACGAAAACCGAAATTCGAAAATCGAAAAACGGTAGACCAACTTTGCAGGAAAATTTCGCGATTCGCTATTGAATTACTTCTTGAAGAGGTCGTCGAAGGCTTTGCGCGCGGAGTCGGGTCGCAGGCCCACGGTAGGGGAAGCCGACGAAGCCGGGGCCGAGGGGGCAGTGTCTTTCTCCACGGTGGTGCGAAAGACGTAAAACGTGCATTTGTTGGCCGTGTCTTTTTTGGGGACGCGCTCCGGAATCGGCTGCATGCACTCGAAACGCGCGCCGGTATCGAAATAGAGGCATTGCTTGCAGGAGTGTAACGCCGCTTTGCAGCGCGGGCACTGACCGCACACGTCAAAGCCCGGAGTCAACACGGCACCGCAATGGGAGCAGCGCGCGCGCGTAATCGAGCCGACCATGCGCGGCGTGCGCGGGCCCATTTGATCCTGGCGGGGGCGTGGCTCCGGAGAACGTTCCTTGGGTTTTTCTTTACGTTCCCGCTTGTCTGAGTCCTGATAGCCCCGATGGCCGTACTTGCGGTCCGACATAGGCGCCTCCGGGGGAATAAATCATCATACTCCGAATCGCAACGGCACAAGGCAATTTTCGCTGCGCTGTGGAAATCAGGCCGCGCGCCGTGCGCGCCGAGCAACTCCGGGGCGAACTTTGCAGACAATCTGTACGACTGCGTCTTTTGCGGTCAATCTGTACGACTGCGTCTTTTGCGGTCAATCAGTTACCCCACCAGTGGATCTGAGACGGGCTGAACCCCGACGCGGATGGTAGATTCAATTGGGCTTCGAGGTTCTTCCCTGACCAACCCGTTCCGCAACATTCTGAAGCTCGCCACAGGCGATTTCCTCGCCAAGACGCTCTACTTCTTTTCCTTCGTGTATCTGGCTCGCGTGCTGGGAGTGAACACCTATGGCGTGCTGGAATTTGCCAACTCTCTGCTGACTTACCTGTTGCTGCTGGCCGATGCCGGCCTCGAAATTTGGAGCACGCGGGAAGCGGCGCAGACCAGCGACATTCGCCGTCTGATCGGGCGAGTGATGCCGCTGCGTTTCCTGACGGCGGGACTTGCATTCGCGGTCTTGCTGGGGATGCTCCCGCTGCTCCCGCCTTACCCGTACCTGCGCACCGTGCTGGTCTTATTCGGCTTGAGTCTGTTCGCCCAGGCCGCCAGCCTGAAATGGGTGCTGATGGGACAGGAAAAAATGGCGCGCGTGGCGGGCGGCTTGGTGCTGGCACAGCTTGTGTTTGCGGGAAGCGTGTTCGCCCTGGTGCGCGACCCGGCGCACGTTGTGTGGGTGCCCGTGATGAAGTTCGCCAGCGATGCCGTTCTGGCGGTTTATTTTGCGAGGCAGTTTGCGCGAGCGCACGGCGGCCTGCGGCTTCCGCTCACCTTCCAAGGAGCGTGGGGCACGATGCGGCCCGTGCTCACCATGGGCGCAACAAACGCCATGGGCCTGCTCAACTACAACTTCGACGCGGTGCTGCTGGCATTGGGCGAACCGGAAGTGCGCGCCTGGATGCAGCGTCGCAAAGTCGAAAGCAGTTCTTCCACAAAGCGCGTGTGATTCGACTCCGGAGAGTCCAAGCTCGTGAACAGAAGAAATTGAAATTCTATGCGCGGGAAAGGAGCCGCGCCAGCCCCTCGGCGGGGAGATCGGGCAGAACAAATTGTTGCGGCTCGCCACAGGCGCTCAACAGCGCTTCCGCCGCCAGATAGCCACTGCGGACGGCGCCCTCCATGGTGGCGGGCCAGCTGGTCGCTGTCCAATCGCCGGCGAGGAAGAAATTCTTCAGCGCGGTGCGCTGCGGGGGTCGCCAGCGATCGCAGCCGGGCTCCGGCGAAAACGTGGCGTGGGCTTCCTTGATGACGGTGGCTTTCACCAGCCGCGCCGCGCGCGTGGCCGGCAGCACATCAAGCAATTCACTGCTGCACAGGTTAATGATTTCCTGTCGTGATAGAGCCAGCAGACCGTACGACGCGCTGATGACGAGTTGCAAATATTGGCCGTCTGTTTCAGCCGGGCCACCCGGCGCGTGCTCGCTGAAAAGCTGCGACTTGTTGAAAATCCACTGCGTGGTGCGTTCGAGCAGGGTCAGGAACGGCTCGGACATGACTGGGCGGTCGTACCAGAAATGCACGCCGGTGATGGGCGAAGTCTTCACGCTGCGAA
>CAZIWR010000011.1:0-30463 GCA_964542805.1 uncultured Acidobacteriaceae bacterium | reverse complement strand
TTGTTTCCGAAGACATGATGGCCGGCGCCTATGCCGACCAGCCGTTGCCCATCGGTGCAGGACAGACCATCTCACAGCCGTACATGGTGGCCGCCATGACGGAAGCGCTGACCCTCGGGGGTCAGGAGCGCGTGCTGGAAGTGGGCACCGGCTCCGGCTACCAGGCGGCGGTGCTGTCGCTTTTAGCACGCGAAGTGCACAGCGTGGAAAGTGTGGTGAGTCTGGCGAAAGCGGCGCAGGTGCGGCTGGCGAAGCTGGGATACAGAAACGTGACGGTCCATTGCGGCGATGGAACTCTCGGATTGGAGCAAGCCGCGCCCTACGACGCGATCGTTGTGACGGCGGCCGCGCCGCGGATTCCGCCGCCGCTCGTTGAGCAACTTGCCGAGGGCGGGCGGCTGGTGATTCCTGTGGGGCCGGCAACCGAACAAGAGCTTGTGCTGGTGCGCAAGCTGGAAGGGCGAGCGACTCTGGAGACGCTGCACTATTGCCGGTTTGTTCCGCTGTTGGGACGCTACGGCTGGTCGAGCCCGCACTCGTAGAGTGATGAACATTTCCACGCCCGCGATTTCCATTGTCATTCCGGCGTACAACGAGGAGCGAAGACTGCCGCGGTCGCTGGAGAGCATCTGCGCCTACCTGAAGAAACGCGGCTGGGATGGAGAAGTGATCGTCGTGGACGACGGATCCACGGACCAAACCGCGCGGATTGTGACGGAGTGGCAGAAACAGATCCCCACGCTGCGACTTGTGCAGAACGGACAGCATCGCGGAAAAGGGTTTTCGGTGCGCCACGGGATGCTGGAGGCGAGAGCAAGCATCGCGATTTTTACCGATGCAGATTTATCGTCGCCGATCGAAGAAGCGGACAAACTGCTGGGCGTGATGGGCGGAGGGAAGTATGAAGTGGCCATCGGGTCGCGCGCGGTGGACCGGAGAATGATTACCGTGCACCAGTCGCGCTTCCGCGAAGTCGCTGGAATCATATTTAACAAAATGGTGCAACTGGTGACCGGGCTCAAGTTTGTGGATACGCAATGCGGGTTGAAAGCGTTCGCCGTGGAGAAGATGAAGCCGGTGTTCGAGCAGCAGCGGATTGAGGGCTTCGGGTTCGACCCGGAGATCCTCTTTCTAGCGAAGCTCAATGGCCTGAGCATTGTGGAAGTGCCCGTGCGCTGGGCGCATGACCCAGATTCGCGGGTGCACATGGTGCGAGATAGCCTGCAGATGTTCTGGGAACTACTGAAAATCCGGTGGAACTGGGCGGCCGGGAGGTACCAGGGCGCGCGGCGGCAGTAACTTCACAATATAAAGTACTTGACAATGGCGCCGGCTTTGCATACCATCCAGCCATGTCCAACGGGATTGCTACCTCCGCCGGCCTGCATGTTGCGATCATCCCCGACGGCAACGGCCGCTGGGCCGTGCAGCGTGGCCGCCCCCGCCGCGCGGGACATCAAGCCGGCGCGGAGACCATCCGACGCGTGGTGGACGCGGCAGCGGAACGAGGCGTTGGCTCGCTGACCCTTTTCGCATTTTCCTCGGACAACTGGGAGCGGCCGCCGGGCGAAGTCGACGCGCTCTTTGCGCTGGTGCGTCAGTTTTTGCTCGACCAGGCGTCGCACTGGGTGGCGCGGGGAATCCGCCTGCGGGTTATCGGACGCCGTGACCGACTTCCGCCAATTCTGCGTGCGGTGATTGCGTCGGTTGAGGAGGCTACGGCGACCGGCGAGGGGATGCAGTTGCGCATCGCCGTGGACTACTCGGCACGGGAAGAAATTCTGCGCGCGGCAACGCGCTTCTACACCACGCTGGAAATTTCGCAGGAAGCGTTCGGGCAGATGCTGGGACGTATGAGCCACGCGGGAGAAGATTTTCCGGACGTGGATCTGCTCATCCGAACCGGCGGCGAGCAGCGGCTGAGCGATTTTTTGCTGTGGGAGTGCGCGTACGCGGAGATGATCTTCAGCAAGAAAATGTGGCCGGAATTCGGCGCGGCGGACTTGGAAGCAGCCATCCGCGAATACCACACTCGGCCGCGGCGATTCGGGCGGTTACCAGAACAAAAAGCTGGATGATCGCAGCGAGTACTACAGGGCGAGAAATTCTTGATGGGAGGGAAACACGGAGTTCTACGAACCGAATCACGCGCACTTTGTGGCGCTGGCATTCCTGATGACGGGATTTGTGGGGTTCGTGGGTACCGTGCTGATGTTCGGGGCATTGCTGACGCGGCGGTGGGAGCCGGCGAGAAAAATATTCATCGCGCTGGTTGCCCTGTCGTGCCTGTACGGCATGACGGTGCTGGCGGCGTCGCTGGCGAGCAACGAGAAAATATTGCGCGCCGGCGGGAGAAAATACTTTTGTGAGCTGGACTGCCACCTGGCGTATTCGGTAACGAATGTGCAGACTGCAAAGAGATTGGGCAGCGGAGAGAAGCAAGCGACGGCGGCGGGGATGTTTTATGTGGTGACGCTGCAGACGTTTTTTGACCCGGAGACGACTTCAGTGAACCGCGGAAACGGCATACTCCAACCCAACCTGCGCATGATTCGCATTCTGGATGATGCAGGGAAGAGTTATGCCCCTTCGCTCGAGGGGCTCAAGGTACTGGAAGCAACGGCTGCCAAAATGGTGCCGCTGGATCAAGCGTTGCGGCCAGGGGACAAATACGAAACGACATTCGTGTTCGATTTGCCCAGCGACGCCAAAAACCTGCGGCTGTGGCTGACCGATCCTCTGCCGGTGAACTGGCTGCTGATCGGGCACGAAAACAGCTTTTTTCACAAGAAGGTGTACTTGGCATTGGAATCGGCGAAAGCGGTAGTGGGAAAGAACTAGAAGTAAGGGCTCGGAAGTCAGGAAATAGGAATCACGGAATTGGAAGTGAAGACGGAAAAACGAACCCATCGCTCTGCTTAGCAGGACATAGGAAGTGCGACTCCGACCACAGGCTACAAGACGGATTGAGCGCGGTCTCGGGCCATGGCGAACGCCTTGTGCACGACACGAGTAGCGGCGGGAGTGAGGCTGTAAGCAGGAAGATCTTCCTCGCACACAAAGGCGACATCGGTGACGTCGCTGCCGGCGCGCGGTGAGCCAGCGACGGCCTCGCAAAGATAATCCACGATAACAAAATGGTATTGAGGGCGCGGCGGCACAGCCAGCGGAACGGGCGGATTCGCGTCCGCACCTGAGAAAATGCGCTCAAAGACTTCGATCAGGTCGAGGACACGCACATCGAGAGAAGTTTCTTCGCGCAATTCGCGGCACACGGCCTCAATGAGAGTCTCACCGAGCTCCAGGATGCCGCCGGGAATGGACCACTGGCCCTTGAGCGGCTCACTGCCGCGGCGAATGAGCAGAGCGCGGCCGTCGAGGATAACCACGCCACCTACGCCCACTACCGGGCGATCCGGAAATTCGCGCCTGCCATCCATGGTCCGACTCCCGTGAGGAGAAATGCTTGACACCGGCGTTATATAATACGCCCGCCTGCAAGAAACCACCGAACGGGGGAGGAGGTGCCGGGTGCTGAAGTGTCCTGAATGCGCAGCGGTTCTGGATGTGGATGAAGACGAAGTGGAAGAAGGCGAGATCCTGAATTGCCCGGAATGTGAAGTGGAGCTGGAAGTGGTACAAATCAATCCGGTGCATCTGAATGTGATTTCGGACGAGGCGGAAGCGGAGGAAGAAGAGGAGGAGTCTGAAGAGGGCGCAGACAAGGATAAGGAGGAAAAGGAAGAAGAGCAGGCGGAGGATGAAGCAGAAGAGTGAGCGCTCAAGCACATCGAAAGACGGCCCGGCATCCCTTACAGGGCGAATTTCATCCAACTTATGTGAGGCCGTTGGCACTACTGCTGCTGATGAGCCTGGCCGGATGGGCCGGAGTGAGCGCCAAAGTAGCGGCACAGGAGCAGAAGAAGCGTCCGCCAGAGGTGGTCATCATGGGAACGGTGTTCACAGAAAAAGGGTTCTCGCTAGCGGGGGCGACCATCCGGGTGAACCGGGTGGGGGAACGCAAGGCGAAGTGGGAAGCCGCGAGCGACCGGCGGGGCGAGTTCGGAGTGCGCGTACCGCAAGGCGCCGAATATGAGGTCCGCGTGAACGCGAAGGGCTACGAGGCGCAGACACAGAAAGTGGATGGAAAGTCGAGTACGCACGAGAACCTGGTCTTCCGGATGACACCGGCGACGGGTGAAAAGCACCCGTGAACGGGAGGAAAGAAACCGTGAAGATGCGAAGCTTTATTTTCCCGGTCGTGCTGGTGGGCATGCTTTGGCCTGCGGCAACTGTCGCACAGGATAGGAAGCGCGAAGCGCAGCTCCGCACCGTCCACGGCACGGTAGTGGATAAGGAAGAAAATGAGCTGCCCGGCGGAGTGGTGTATCTGAAAAATACGAAGACACAGACCGTTAAAACATACATTGCAGAAGAAAAGGGCGAATTCCGCTTCAGCGGCCTCGACCCGAATGTGGATTATGAAATCCATGCGGAAAAAGAAGGAATGACATCCACGAAGCGGACGATTTCAAGCTTCGACAGCCGGAAACAGATTGTGGTCAACCTGAAAGTGGACAAGAAAAAAGAATAGAGTTCTTCTCCTTCCCCGATTGTGATCTCACCGCAACAAAATCCGTTTCAGAAAAATCTGCCATTCAAATTCACTCGCTTATTCAAGCGCCAACGGCCCAAGCGGAGGAGCAATCACGCGCACTGCTCCGGGCAGGACTTCGATTTCCACGGGTGCTTGGCCGAGAATTTCGCCATCCCCGTGGAAAGGCGAGCGGCGATCGGCGGAGAGTCGAATGCGCCGCGCGCGGAAGCGATGAATCTGCGGCCAGCGCAGATCGCCATGGCGAAGAAGAATGAGCAGGGCCTCAAAGATGCGCGTCCAGTGCAGATCTTCCACGAAGGTTAAATCCATCCATCCGTCATTCATTCGAGCGGCTGGGGCGATTCGGAAGCCCGCGCCGTAGGTGGGGGAATTGGCCACCGCCGCCAACAGCAAAGGCCCTTTCCAAGAGGCATCGTCAATTTCCGCGGTGACGTAGAGAGGCTGCGAAGTGGTGAGCGCGGCGAGCGCAGCGGTGACATATTTCAGCAGGCCCGGAACGCGGCGGAATCTGCCGGTGGCGAGTTGGTTGGCCTCGGCGTCGAGTCCCATGCCACCGGCACCGATGAAAATCCGCGACGGGTGTCCGGAAAAGCGCGCGCGCAAAACATCCACCGGGCGAGGAGAGCCGTGAACGAGGAGGTGAGCAGCGTCAATGGGGTCGAGGGGAATGCCGAGGCCCATGGCGATGTCGTTGCCGCTGCCGGCGGGGATGCACGCAATAGAGACGCTGGTGCCAAAGGCTCCGGCCAAAACGTAATGAAATGCGCCATCCCCACCGAAGGCAACGACGCAGGAATAGCCTTCGGATGCGGCAGTGGCCGCTCGTTGCGTCATATCCGCAGCAGACACGGTGTGGACAAAATCGGCAGCGATGCCCTGCCGGCGAAGATAATTTTCAATCACCGGCTGCACGCGAAGGGCGGCGCCACCGCCGGAGGTCGGGTTGACAAGCACGAGAGTCCGCGCGGGTGGATGCATACGGGTCGGCGGGCCACAGGATGGGCCGCTCGCCGAAAAGTGTCAAGAGGTCAAGGGAAAGGCGAAGCAATGGTGCCGGCGGTGGGACTCGAACCCACGACCTAGGGATTATGAGACCCCAGCCCGTTGCTTTCGGGTAGTTCCTTTCAGGAAAGATTACTTGCGTCTATTGACCTCAGAGAAAAGGTTGGCCAGGTGAGTATGATTGTCTGCTCAGAATTAACGGGCGTGCATATTCCGACTCCCCCGGTTAGAAAGGGACTACTAGTGTTTTGTTCATAACTTATAGATATTTCTGCTAAGCTGCGCCGATGGACGGGATCTAGCGTAAACGGTGGGCGGCGACCAGGGCTTGCCCGAGGCTCAAACCGCCATCGCCAGCAGGCACTTGGGAATGGGTGAAGACCTCAAAGCCATTCGAATGCAAGCGCGATTGCAGGTGCTCGAGCAGATAAACATTCTGGAAGGTGCCACCGCTCAAGCAAACTCGATTCTCGCTGGTCCGCTCGCGCAAGAGCATGGCAAGCTGCGTGAAGACTTCCACCAGGCCGTTGTGAAATCGCTGGCTGATCACGTCCGTGGGCACGCGATTACGCAAGTCGCCGATGATGGCTTCAAACAAGGTTTTTGTATTAATAATCCAGCCTCCATTCTTTTGCCTGAGAGACAGGGGATAGTACGAGTCGTCCTTGGGGTCCTCCATCGACATTTCCAGTTCGATGGCGGCCTGGCCTTCATAGTTTACTTTCTGCCGGACGCCGACAAGCGCAGCAACGGCGTCGAACAAGCGACCGCAACTCGATGTCAGCGGGCAGTTCAAGCCCTTCTCTATCATCCGCATTATGGTTTCGACGCGTGGGCGGTCCAATTGCTTCACAAAGGAGATCTCTAGGTCGAGCAGCTCGCCGCCAAAGTGATGCGCCAAATAGCTGACGGCCATGCGCCACGGTTCGCGGATAGCTGCGGCACCACCCGGCATGGCTACATATTCGAAGTGAGCGACGCGCTCGAAGTCCCGGTAGTCAGCCAACAACACCTCGCCTCCCCAAGTATTCCCGTCTGTGCCAAAGCCCGTGCCGTCGAGGGCAATGCCTATGACGCGGCCCTTGAGATGATTTTCCGCCATGCACGCCGCCACGTGCGCGTGGTGATGCTGCACGCCAACAAGTTGCACCCCGGTCCGGGCCAGCGCCCAGCGCGTCGACAAGTAGTCCGGGTGCAAGTCGTACGCAATGATGCGAGGCTCGACTTCGAGGATGCGCTCGAAATGCAGTACAGCTTCCTCGAAGCACCGGTAGGCCTCCGGGTTCTCCAGATCCCCGACGTGCTGACTGAGGAATGCCTCCGAGCCGCGTGTTACGCACACCGTGTTCTTCAACTCGCCACCCACGGCGAGAATGGTGGGGACTTCTTTGTGCAGAAAAACGGGCACGGGCGCGTAGCCGCGCGAGCGACGCAGCAGGCGGGCACGTCCGGCGGCGACGCGCAGCACGGAATCGTCGCAGCGACGCAGGATGTCGCGATCATGCACCAGGAAGAAATCCGCCAGACTGCCCAGCCGCTCAAACGCCTCCAGGTTTTCAATGGCGATGGGCTCTTCGCACAGGTTGCCGCTGGTCATCACCAGCGCAGGGAAGCGCCCGGCAGCGAAGAGAAGATGATGAAGCGGGGTGTACGGCAGGAAGACGCCGAGGAAGCGGTTGAAGGGCGCAACGGCATTGGCCGCCAGATGGGGATGCTTTTTGGGCAGCAGCAAGATGGGCCGTTCGTGACGCAGGAGCAGTTCGCGCGCAACATCGTCCACGTTGCAGAACTGCTCGATCGTTGCGACGTCCGGCATCATCACCGCAAACGGCTTCTCCACGCGCCGCTTGCGTTCGCGCAGACGTGTGACGGCTGTTGCATTCGTTGCATCACAGGCCAAGTGGAACCCACCCAGGCCTTTGATGGCCACCACTGCACCGGCCTGCAAGTGCGCCGCCGCTTCCGCGATGGGCTCACTTGTATCCAGCGGCTTACCCTGTGCATCTCGGAACTCGACCTGCGGCCCGCACTCCCAGCAGGCGTTGGGCTGCGCGTGAAAGCGGCGGTTCAACGGGTCATCATACTCGGCTTGGCACAAGGGACACATGCGGAAGGCGGCCATGGAAGTGCGCAGGCGATCGTAGGGGATAGCGCGCACGATCGTGAAGCGTGGCCCGCAGTTCGTGCAATTGATGAAGGGGTAGAGGTAGCGGCGGTCCGCTGGGTCAAACAACTCACGCAGGCAATCCGCGCACACGGCCACATCTGGAGAAATCAGCGCGCGCGGTGACGCGCCGGTTTGACTCGCCAAGATGCGGAAATCGAGGTCGCCGTTGCAGGCAACCTCATGCGTCTCCACCGATGTGATGTGCGCGAGCGGAGGCGCCTCGGCCGGCAGGCGCGCAAGGAAATCCTCGACCGCACCCTGCGGACCCTGAATTTCGATGGAGACTCCCGCGGGTGTGTTGGCGATCGAGCCAGTCAGCCCGCACACATTCGCCAGCCGGTAAACAAACGGGCGGAATCCCACCCCCTGGACAATGCCGGCGACTTCGACTTTGTTTCGGACTTCCATCCTGGACCTATCCTGCAGGCACACGCACTTCGCTACGCAGCCGGCAAAGGCGCTGTTCGAGCCAGCCCTGCCACTCCTCGAGGCCCGAACCACTCAGGCAGGAAACTTCCAGGATTTCGATGCCGGGGTTGACGCGTTGCGCATTCTCCCGCGCCCGCGCCACGTCAAACGGCACGTACGGCAGCAGGTCCATCTTGTTCAGCACCATGAGTTCGGCCTTCGAAAAAATCCCCGGGTACTTCAGCGGCTTGTCGTCACCTTCGGTCACGCTCAGCAGCGCGATCTTTGCCGCTTCGCCCAGGTCGTAGCTCGACGGGCAAACCAAGTTGCCGACATTTTCGATGAGCAGCAGGTCGAGGTCGGCGAGGTTCCATTCGGCCAGCGCACGCTCGATCATCCGCGCGTCGAGATGGCAAGTGCCGCCCGTGGTGATCTGCCGCACCGGCAACCCGAACCGTGCCAGGCGCCGCGCGTCGTTATCGGTCTGGATGTCGCCGGTAAGCACGGCGGCACGCACGCCGGAAAGGTTCTCGAGCGTCCGTTCGAGCAGCGACGTCTTGCCCGAGCCGGGCGAACTGATCAGGTTCAGGCAGAGGATTCCGTGGGACCGGAAGCGCTCGCGCAGCACAGCAGCGATGCGTTGGTTTTCGTTTAGAACTTTCTTCTCTACTGGCACGCGCATGGCTCTTCCACCTCTACGTAGGCAATGTCCAATTCGTCTCCGGCTACGCATGTGGTGCGCGCTTCGCCACACTGCGGGCAGGTGCAATCGAGGTCGCGCACGGCAAACGCCGCGCCGCAGTGCGGGCACTGCTGCCGCCGCGGACACCACTCGATTTCCAGCTCCAGCGGATCCCAGCGGCTTTCTTTCACCAGCACCTCGAATCCAAACCGCAACGCTTCAGGGTCCACGCCGGCCAGCTCGCCGATGCGCAATCCGACTTTGCGAAATCTGGCACCCGGCCGGTTCAACGCTTCTGCCTCAAGCGTGTCGAGAATAGACTGCGCGATGCTTAGCTCATGCACGGGCACTCCCTTCAGCAGATGCGCGGCAACTGGTCACCGGAGAGCATGTCCACAATCCGAGTCGTTCCCAAAACGGTGCGCAGCAGGACGAGTCCCGCGTGGGACTCGGTCACGCGCCCAATGATTTGCGCGTCTCTCCCCAGCGGGTGCGAGCGCAGCGCCGCGAGCGCCTTCTCTGCGGCTTCCGGAGCTACAATCGCCACCAGCTTCCCTTCATTGGCCACATAGAGCGGATCCAGACCCAGCAACTCGCAAGCGCCTTTCACTGCTTCGCTCACGGGGATCGTGCACTCGTCCAGTTCCATACCCACGCCCGACTGCGCGGCGATTTCGTTCAGGGCGCTGGAAAGCCCGCCGCGAGTGGGATCGCGCATGCAGCGCACCGCACGGGTCGCATCGAGCAGCGCAGCGACCAGCCCGTGCAGCGGCGCGGAGTCGCTGCGGATTTCGCTCTCGAACTCTAGCCCTTCGCGCTGGGCGAGAATAGCGATGCCGTGATCGCCGAGGGGGCCGCTCAGCAGGATTGCGTCGCCGGACCGCGCCTGGTCGGACGAAAGCGAAACTCCGTCGGGCACCACGCCGATTCCGGTGGTGTTGATAAACAGGCCGTCGCCTTTCCCCTTTTCGACGACCTTCGTGTCACCCGTGATGACCTCGATGCCTGCCTCCGCGGCGGCGCGCTGCAGGGAATCCACGATGCGCCGCAAAGTTTCCATGGACAGTCCTTCTTCGAGGATGAAGGCTGCGCTCATGTACAGTGGCTGCGCGCCGCCCATCGCCAGATCATTCACCGTGCCGTGGACCGCGAGCGAGCCGATGTCGCCGCCGGGAAAGAACAGAGGTTTGACGACGAAGGAGTCGGTGGTCAAAGCCAGCCGCAGGCCGTTGATGTTCACGACGGCTTGGTCGTCCAACCGTTCGAGCGCGGGATTGCGAAAGGCTGGAAGAAAGATGTCCCGAATCAACTCGGCTGTCAGGCGGCCGCCGCTGCCATGGCCGAGCAAAATCTTTTCTCCCGCCAGCAGCGGCACCGGACAACTAAGCTCGATGGTATCGGTTCGCTTGCTCATCACTTTGCACACAAGACGTCGTGCCGCCGGTAGAGGTAGTACGCGGCGCAGGCGCCTTCCGAGGAAACCATCGGAGCACCCAGCGGATTTTCCGGTGAGCAGCGCGTGGCGAAGGCCGGACACTCGGTGGGCACTTTGAATCCTTGCAAGACTTCTGCGCTGATGCACTCCGGCGGCTCCTGCACCACCGCGTCCTCCAGCACGAACACCTTTTCCGCGTCAAACGCGGCAAATTCGGGCCGCAGGCGCAAGCCGCTTCCTGAAATTGGCCCGATGCCGCGCCACTTGCGATCGCACACTTCGAAGACTTCCTGCATGGCGCGCTGCGCGGTGAGGTTGCCGAAGCGGTTCACGGAGCGGGCGTACTGGTTTTCCACCTCGGCGCGCCCTTCTTCGAGCTGCACCACCAGCATGCGGATGGCTTCCAGCAGGTCTGCCGGCTCAAAGCCGCCGACCACAATCGGCACCCGGAAATCCTTCGCCAGCACTTCGTATTCCCGCCAACCCATTACCGTGCACACGTGCCCCGGAGCGATGAAGCCCTGTACACGGTTGCGCGGCGATTCGAGCAACACGCGAATCGCCGGCGGCACCAGCACGTGAGAAGCGAGCAGGCTGAAGTTGTGGAGCTTTTCGCGCGCCGCCTGTTGCACCGTCAGTGCGTGCGCAGGGGCGGTGGTCTCGAAGCCGATGGCGAAAAACACAACCTTGCGCCCGGGCTGCTGGGCCGCGATGCGGAGCGCAGCCAGCGGCGAGTACACCACGCGCACGTCAGCCCCATCCGCCTTGGCGTGGAACAGATCCGTGCGCGAGCCCGGCACGCGCAGCATGTCGCCGTAAGAGACCAGCGTCACATCCGAGTGCCCGGCCAGGGCGATGGCTTTGTCAATCGTCTCCAGCGGCGTGACGCACACCGGGCAACCGGGCCCGTGGACCAACCGGACCTGCGGTGGAAGCAACTCGTCAATGCCGTAGCGCACCAGTGTGTGCGTCTGGCCACCGCAGATTTCCATAAGCACCCAGGGCCGCGTCACGCGCCGCGCAATCTGCGCAGCGATGCCTCGCGCCAATTGGGGGTCGCGATATTCGTCAATGTACTTCAACGAAGGTCACTCCACGCTGCTCGTCTTCAGCACATCAAGACCTTCCGCTTCGAGCAGACCAATCTCCTCGAGCAGGCGGAACGTGCGTTCGGCCTCCTCGGTATCCAGGCGGCTGATGGCGTAGCCTACGTGCACCAGCACGAAGTCGCCCGGCTGCGCCTCCGGCACGAGATCCAAAGAGACAAGACTGGAAATACCGCCGAACTGGACGCGGCCCATCCGCGAGCCGTTCTCCTCCATTGTGACGATGATCTTTCCTGGAATCGCAAGGCACACAACTCACCCCTGAATTGTATCGCTGTCGAAAACCGGCAAGTGTTTGACCATCAGGTACATCAACGCGACACCCACCGCAATCAGGCTGTAGGAGAAAAGAACTTCGCTCCACTTGGGCACATAGCGAATTCCCAATTCTACCTCGACGCTGGTGATGGTCACATTGAGCTGATTGGCGATGAAGCCGGCAATCGCAAGCGCCGAGCAGGCATACAGCGCCTCAGTGTCTCTCCGTATGGCTGAACGGAAGAGCAAAACGGTCGGGAGCAGAATGAGCGACAGTTCCACGCCCAATAAAACCGTTGCCAGATTGTCCTTCAACAGTATAGGAAGGACACCGCGTTGGCCCAAGTCAGCGAGTCGGACCACCAGGTAGACGGTCAAGAGCACTACCATCACCTTGCCGATTTCCTGCTGCAGTTCCGTAGAAAAGCGCTTTCCCAGCACGCGGCCAGTGTGCCATGAGATGAACACCAGCAAGGCCAGGAACGCCCAGATCCCGGAAAGAAAAAACAGCACAGGAAGGTATTCCGTCTGCCAAAGAGGTGATCGCCGCCCCGGAGCGGAAAGCATGACCCTTACGAGGGAGTAGAGGTGCACCATCGAGAGCGTTGCCGCTGCCAGCAGGAGCGGGGACGGAACGAGCCGAATCCACTTCGAGGAAGCGCGCCGAGTCACTTGTGGAAAGATGACGGGCACAAACTCGGCCAGAAGGACTGCTGCATAAAGCCCCAGGCACCACAAGGCTCCAGAGAGCACATGCCGCGTGCTCCAACCTCCCAGCAAGATCGCCCATGCGCGGCCCGTTGCTCCGAGGTCGAATAGCAGTGCAGGCAACGCCAGCAGATACCCCAGAAAGGCGGTGATCACCGCCGCCCGGTAAATTGGCTGGAAGATCTCAAGGTGCAGCAGCCGAACCGCAACAGCGGAAGTGAACCCACCTACTGCGAGGCTCAAGCCGCAAAGCACATTCAAGCCGACGACAAACCCCCAAGTGAACTGATCGTCCAGCATGGTGGCCGATCCCAAGCCCGATGCTGCCCGGACGTAGATCGCGTAGACGCCTCCCACAATAAATGTGATGAGAACCAGGCGCCAGAAAAGAGGTCGTGATTCTGAGTCAGAAAATCTCATGATCACCTACCGTGCACGCTGCGCGCGGACCCGGGGGCTCGGCGACCAGTGCGCACACCATCTCCGCCACGCTCGCAATGGCTTTCTCCACCGCCGGATGCATCTCACCGCCCACGGTGAGGCAATCTCCCGCTTCCACTACGAGGAGGGTCAACGTCTCCGGCACGGAGAGCTGGAGTGCCCGGCCTACGGTCAGCGCCTCAAACAAGCCCACGTAGTGGGGAGAGGTGCCCGGAATCGTCGCGACATCTTCCTCGCGCAGCAGGCGCACGGTTCCCGGCGGGAAGTTGCCACTGACGATGGTGTCCACAACCAGCAATGAGGAGCAATTGAGGAGTGACTCGAGCAGATAGAAGCCCGTCTCTGCAGTTTCGACCACCTCGACGTTGGGAAGCGCGAGCTGACGCAGCCTTTGGGCCACCAGCGGCCCTAGGGCGTCGTCCGCCAGCAGGTCATTCCCCAGGCAGAGCACGCGTTTTCGCATGGGAGTCCTAGCTGCGCCGGATCGTTCCGTCCAGGTCGCGCTTCAGCACTGCCACCGGCTCGCCTTTTTGGTCACGCACGCGCAGAATGAGCGGCATGCTGCCCGGCAGCGAGTGGGTCGCGCAGCCATGGCATGGGTCATAGGCGCGGAAGGCCATTTCGATTTTGTTTAACACGCCGTCTGGCACCTGCCCGCGGGTGATCAAACCCTTGGCAGCCTTTTCGACGCTCATGGCGATGCGGGCGGCGTTGTTCTGCGTGGCCACAATCAGATTGGCTTTTGTGATTACGCCGCGTTCATCGGTTTGGTAGTGATGGATCAGAGTTCCGCGCGGCGCCTCCACCACGCCCACGCCTTCCTTCGGCTTCTCGGTTGGCAGTGTGCGCACGTGCGGATCTGTCAGCTCCGGATCTTCCGCCAATTCCTTCATGCGTTCCGCGGCGTAGAGCAACTCGACGACTCGCGCCCAGTGATTGGCGAGAGTGTGGTGTACCGGCTTGCCGCCCAGCGCGGCGAAGAACTTTTCGTAAGCTTTCTGTGCAAGTGGTGTGGCCATGCCGTCGGCAACGTTTAACCGCGCCATCGGTGCCACGCTGTAGATGCCGCTTTCCGGCCCTTCGGTGAATCCCTTCCAACCCACTGGTTTGAGGTAGCAGAACTTCACGTAGCTCCACGGCTCGACGTGTTCGGCGATGTAATCCAGGTACTCTTGCGCGCGGAACTGTCTCCATTCCTTCCCGTCCGGCTTGACCACGCGGATATTCCCGTCGTAGAAGTTCACCCGGTTAGACATGTCCACCAAACCCATGTAGTAAGTACGGTGCGTGTAGGTGTCCGAAAGGATCAGATTCACGTAGTCGCTGTTCTTCAGCACCACGCTTTCAAACACCTGCAAAGTGAATTGCGCGAATTCGACTGCGTCGCGCGCTACATCCTGGAACTGCTTCTGCATCTCCGCGGTGAATGCCTTGGCCACGCCACCCGGCAAACCGAGCACGGGGTGGACGACTTTTCCACCGGCCAGCGCAATTAGCTCGCGCAGCCGCCGCCGCATCGCGATCACTTTTTTCCCGACTTCCACGCCGACCTTGCCGATCACACCGAGAATGTTTCGTTCGGCGGCGGGCGCCTCTGGCCCCACGACGAAGTCCGGCCCGCCGAGGAAGTAGAAGTGCAACGCGTGATCCTCGGTCATGAATGTGGAGTAGACGAGTTCGCGGATCTTCTTGGCGACCGGCGGCGGATCCACCTTGAAGAGGTCATCGAGCGCTTTCGTGCTGGCCATGTGGTGCGCCGTCGGGCACACGCCGCAGATTCGCGATGTGATCTGGGGCATGTCTTCCGCCAGACGGCCCTGCGCAAAGCGCTCGAAACCGCGCAGTTCGGGCACCTGAAAATACGCCCGCTCGACTTCGCCGCTTTCATCTAGAAACACGTCAATCTTTCCGTGGCCTTCGAGCCGGGTGATGGGGTCAATGGTGATCCGCCGGCGCATGTATTCGCGGTTGGCTTGGGCGGCACCCTGCTCTAGGGTTTCCTTCACTGTTGCAGTGGTTTTCTCTGGCATGGGAGTGAACCTCGTTTCTCGATTCGCCGGCGCGGCCGGCGAGAAAAATCAGGAATGAGTCAGGACCGCCTCCTCGCGGATGCACGAAAGCACGGACGTTGCCGGAACGACTTCCTTGCCGATTCCGAGCTGGCCGGGCGGAATCCCCAGTGCCAGGCCGAGAAGCTGCGTGAAGTAAAGCACTGGCAGGGCGAAGCGGGTGCCGAACTCGCGGTTGACCTGCTTCTGGTAGAACTCGAGGTTGATCTGGCAGAGCGGGCAGACCGTGGCAATCACGTGTGCCAGCCCGGCGGTGGCGCACTGCAGAAGGTCGCGGAGCATCGTCAGGGCCGCGGGGCGGTTGGTGACAATCAGCGACCCGCCACAGCAGCGCATCTTCAAGGGAAATGCCGTGGGAGTGGCCCCCATGGAGGAGAGCAGGTCCTCAAAAAATGTGACCTGCTCCAAATCCTCGTCGTTCTTGCGGGGGCGCAGGAGCTGGCAACCATAATACGGAGCGATGCGCAGACCCTTCAGCGGATGCGTGACGCGCTTCTTGATTTCTTCCACGCCGACGTCCTTCACGAACACTTCGATCAGGTGCCGCACGGCAATGGTGCCCTGAAAGGTGAGATTGTCTTCCTTGAGGGCGAAATTCAGATGTTCGGCGAGGTCGGGATCTTTTTTCAATTGCTCATTGGTGAAGAAGAGGTTCTTGAAGCAGCCGCTGCACGGGGCCACCACGTCGTGTCCGGCCTTCTCGGCCATGGCCAGATTTCTAGCGCAGAGCGTGTGGGCGAGAAGTTCGTCAATGTGAAAATAGGCCGTAGCGCCGCAGCAGTTCCAGTCGTCCAGCTCTTCGAGCTCGAGACCCAGGGCGCGCGCCGTGGCCAGCGCGGAGATCTGATAGCTCTCCGCCATCGACTGCAGCGAACATCCGGGAAAATAAGAATAGGTCTTCATGCGGCACCCGGGATGGGCACAATCCGGCTCACCATCCGCCGGAAGTTGGCGATGCGCTTGATCCGGTGCGGGCGCATCGGCATTCTGCCGAGCCGCAGGAGCCGCAACGCCATCAGCGCCTCGCGCAGGAAACCGCGCACGCCGTAGCGCAGCACGTACGCCGGGGCCAGCGACGGCTCGAACGACTTGCCGGTGCGGAGGATCATCTTCACGAAGCGCTTGGAGAAACCCGGCCCCAGCAGACCTCGCTGGTACCGGTTTTTCCAGATTGAATAGCGCTTCAGTCCGTACATCAGCTCGGCGACGTTGATGCCCCTCGGACAACGAGCCGTGCACAGATAGCAGGAGGCGCAGGTCCAGTAGGCATTGCTGGCAAGCACTTCCGGCTTGAGGTCGCTGGCGATCAATTCGATCAACGCGCGCGGCGAATAGTCCATGAACGGCGCGGCGGGGCACACCGCGGAGCAGGTGCCGCACTGCATGCAGTTGCGAAGAGAGGGCCCGTCCACGGCGTGGAGCAGGTTGGTGATTTCCTGCTGGAAGTCAATTCGGTTCGGCATACATCACTCCCTACTCACTGTGCGCCTTGCGGGCCTCCGCAGCCTGGAGCAGTGCTTCCACGCGTTCCAGCAGGAACTGCGGCTCGACGGGCTTCTCCACTAGCTCATCCACGGGCATAAAGTGCGGGTGGAGGGGCTGGCCCGGAAAGAGAAATGCAATCTGCTCGCGGATGCCGGTGATGATGAGCACCGGAATCTCGCGGAGCCGCGCATCCCTTCGCATCTTGCGGGCAATCATGATTCCTTCGGCGCCGCGCCCCATCATGATGTCCAGCAAGAGCAGGTCGTACTCGCGGCTGCTCAGGGCCTGGAGCCCGTCCTTGGGGTTGTGGGCAATGTCCACGAGATAGTTGGCCCCTTCCAGAATGGACCGGATGGCATCCACGAAGTCGGGGTCATCGTCAATAATCAGCAGACGTTTTTTTTCGCTCATTCCGCACTTCCTCTCTGTGACCGGCTTACAAGTTCCGGTTTGTGCTCCAGCGCGGCAGGCGAAGCCGCATGCAGCACCGGAAGAGAAACCACAAACGTGCTCCCTTTGCCGGGTTCGCTCTCGGCGGCAATGCTCCCGTCATGGGCTTCAACGATGCGCCGGGTAAGGGCCAGTCCCAGCCCGCACCCTTTCTCGCCGCCGGGGCCCGCGCGCACGCCGGCGAATCCTCCAAGAATGAGAGGCAGGTCCTCGGACGGTATGCCGATGCCCCAATCGCGCACGCGGATCACGCACCGGCCATCCTCCACTCCAGCCCGCAGCAGCACTCGGCCGCCGGCATGCGAATACTTGACCGCGTTCGACAGTAGATTAATGAGCGCCTCGCCGAGCGTGCCTTCCTCGCCCAGGACTTGCACGGACGGGTCGGCAAGCGAAACTTCCATCTGCACATTCGCGCGATCGGCTTGCGGCTGGACGCACTCGACGGCGTTTGCAACCACGGCGGCCATGGAAAGCGGATGGAACTGCTGGCGGATTTTCCCGATGTCCGCGGAGAGGACGCGGAGCCAGTCGTGAATCAGCTTCAACAGGCCGTTGAGACGAACCTTCATGCGCTCGAGCCGCTGTTTCTGCTCCTCGGTGAGCGTACGGGCAAGTTCCTGACTGAGCACAAAGAGGTTCTGCTGTAGTGCGCCGAGCGGCGCTTTCAGCTCATGCGACACGATGGCGGCGAAGTTTTCGCGCAAGAGCTCTTTTTCGCGCCGGAGGGCGAGCGTCTCCAGCACCAGCTTCCTTTTCTCGAGGCCACGGCGGACGACTATGCGAAACTCGTCCGGGGTGAACGGCTTGGGCAGGAAATCAAACGCACCTTTCTTCATGGCCTCGACGGCGGAATCCACCGTGGCGTAGCCGGTAATCACAATGACGACAATCGCCGGATCGTGCCCGAGAATTTGCTGCAGGACTTCCAAGCCGGAGAGGCCGGGCATTTTCAAATCGAGGAAGACGAGATCCGGCGCAAACTCGCGGACGCGCTCGAGGCCGAGCCGGCCATTGAGCGCGGTCGCGATCTGCATGTTCTCGCCCGCGAGGATATCCGTGCAGGAGTCGAGGACGACTTCCTCGTCGTCAATGATCAACACCTTGGCCTTGTCAGTCACTGGCCACCTCTGCTTCAACTGCAGCGAGCGGCAGACGCAGGGTAAACGTTGTTCCCTTTCCGATTTCGCTTTCGACTGAGATGCTGCCGCTGTGCTCTTTCACGATTCCGAAGCTGATGGCGAGGCCCAGCCCAGTGCCGTGTCCGACTTCTTTTGTGGTGAAGAACGGGTCAAAGATGTGCTCGATCTCTTCTACGGGGACGCCGCGGCCCGTGTCGGATACGGCCACTTCCACAACGTCCTGGTTGGGTGGTACACGCGTGGAGACGCGCAACTCGCCGTGGCCGTCCATGGCCTCCGCTGCGTTGATGAACATGTTCATCATCACCTGCTGCATTTCGGAGGGGTCCATGACCGTGGAGGGCAGATCCGCCTGCAGGTTTTTCTGAATGCTGATGTTGTGAAACAACGCCTGGTCCTGCACCAGGGCCACGCATTCGGAGACGACAGAATTCAGGTTGGCCGGGCGCTTCTGCGGCTTGCGCTGTCGCGAGAAATCCAGCAGGCCGCGGATGATCAAGCTGCACCGATTCGCCTGGGTGGCAATTTTTTGCACCGACATGCGAGTCGGACTCTCCGTCGGAAGCCGCTCGAGCAATAAGTGCGAGTAGCTGACGATGCCCTGGAGCGGATTGTTCAGCTCGTGTGCCACGTTGGCGGCCAGTTGCCCGATGATCGCCAGCCGCTCGGATTCCATGATTTTTCTGGTGGCGAACTCCTTCAACTGGTCGTCGCGCTTCTTGAGGGCCGCGGCCATGTGGTTGAAGGAATCGGCGAGGTCGTGCAACTCATCGGAGGTGCTCACCTGAACGTTCGCGTCCAGGTTGCCTTGCGCCAGTTGGCGCGAGGCGGCAGCAAGCTGCTGGACGGGCACCGAGATGCGCTTTGCGATCACATACGCGAGCGCCATCGAAGCCAGCGCGCCGAGAAGTGTGACGCTCAAGAAGAGCTCGATGCTACTCCACTTCAAATCGAGATACTTCTGTTCGAGGAGACCCACGTACAGGATGCCGATGATTTCGCCGCGGAGATTCCGGATGGGTTCATAGGCGGTGATGTACCAGTTGTTGACCACGTAGGCCCGGCCAATCCAGGATTCGCCTTCCCGCACCACCCGGTCATACACGTCCTCGGCGATGCGCGTGCCGACTGCGCGCGCGCCGTCCTTGCTGTGCACGTTCGTGGAGATGCGGACGTCGTCCTGGAAGATGGTAGCCGTGCCGATGTCCACGTCTTTGTACTTCACGTCCTGGAAGACGGTCTGCTTGATGCGGTCCACAATTTCGGTATTGCGATTCAACAAAACGCCGCCGTGAATGACACCGATAAGACGCCCGTTGTAGTCAAAGATGGGCGCCGCGGCGCGCAGCATCATCCCGGACGTTTCTTGGGTGTCCTTGCGGGGCCGGGCGCGCGGCGTTTCGACAAAGGCGAAGCGAGCACGCTCCGCAAGGTCAGCGGATTCGCTGGCCAGTTGCGCAGCCGGCACAATGGAAGTGGCCTCGACCGGTTCCTTCTTGAGGAACACGGCCTGGACCATTTCGTCCGGGCTCTGGTCGTCCCCGGCCCTCGACGGGTTCCCGGCGCGCAGCAGGACCTTGCCGGAACGGTCAACCACGGTCAGCACGTCGAGTTTCTCGCGCGTTCTGAGCCTGCTCAATTCATCCGCCACGGGCGTGAGGTTGCCGGCAAGAATGGCGCTGCGCAAGGAGAAGCGATCTGCGGTGAAGCGCACGATGTCGTACACCTTGCCCAGGTTGGCCAGGTACATTTCCCGCGCGGAGTTGAGATCCGTGCGCACTTTGGTCTGTGCCTCAGCGAGGATCCGGTTGCCGATAAACTGCACTCCCACCAGGCTGAACACGGCGCTGATGCCGATGATCACCAGCAGAAACGCTGCAATCAGTTTGGTGGCAATGGATCGCATAGCACCACGTTGCCGCTCTCTTTTGTTCGCCGCCGCCCGCAAGCGGCTCCTCACGCGGCTTCCAGTTTTTTCCGGCGCAGCAAGGAAGCGGGCAAGCTGTAGCGGTAGAGCGTGCCCACCGGGTCAGGAATCCGGGAGAGGATCTGCTCGATTTCCTTCTCTTCGTTGCTGCTGACCTGCGCGGCAATGGAGGAAAGGAACTTGGCGCCTTGGTCGCGCACGCGGCTGGTGGGCCCAAAGCAGCCGGTGCAGGGCATGTTGCCCTGAATGCACAACGCCTCGCAGCCACCACGGGTCGCCGGGCCCATGCAGAGCACGCCTTGCGCCAGCACGCATTTCTCCGGATCCATGAGCACTTCGTGTGGCCGTTTGAACTCGGTGAATGCGAGTGTCTCGGGTTTGCTGTCTTTCCGAGGGCACTCGTCGCACAGAGCCCGGTCGGGAGCCAGCACCGTTCCTTTGGGTGGCAGCGCGCCGCTGAGCAATGTCTGTACTGCCGCAAGGAAGATTTTCGGTGTCGGCGCGCAGCCAGGGATGTAGTAATCCACCTCGGCCACCTGATCGAGCGTCCGGACTGTGTTGTAGAAGCCGGGCAGCGTCACCGTGTGACCGTTATCTTTGTATCGGAGCTGCGGCAAAACGCCATCCGGGTTTACGGTGCTGGGTGACTCCATGTACACGGTATGGAAAATGGACGCGCGGTCGCTCAGATTGGCCAGCCCGGGAATCCCGCCGAGATGCGAGCAGGCTCCGAATGCAATCAGCAACTGCGACTTGCGCCGCAACAGATGCACCATTTCTTCCTGCTCGGTGGTGCGGACCGCGCCGTTCAGGAATGTGGCGAGGATGGCGCCGTCGGCCATGGCCTCCACGTGCTTGCGCTTGAAATCCAGCGCTACCGGCCAGAAGACGATGTCCACCGCGGCCACGACATCCAGAATGGCCTCGGCCAGGTCCACGACGGTTTCCTCACAACCGCCGCAGGAGGCGCACCAGTAAAATGCAACTTTTGGTTTCTCGGCCATTAGACGGTCACCTCCTCTACCTCTTCGGCAAAGGTCTCTTCCGGCGCTTCCCATCGCAGCGGCCCCAGCGCGCGCACCTTCTCCACCATGTCGGTCAGCACGGCGCGGAGCTTTTCTCCTTCGGAGGCGGAAATCCACTCCAGCCGAAACCGCTCGTCCTGCATTCCCATCTCGCGCAGCACACGCTTGAGCAAGTGGTAGCGCCGGAGAGCTTTCTGGTTGCCTTCCTGATAGTGGCAGTCGCCGGGGTGGCACCCGCCGATCAGCACGCCATCGGCGCCGCGCGCGAACGCCTCCAGCACGAATTGCGGATCCACCCGCCCGGAACACATCACGCGGATGATCCGCGAGTTTGGCGGATACTTCATGCGCGAGGTGCCCGCAGAATCCGCCGCCAGATACGTGCACCAATTGCAGAAGAACGCCACAATCTTTGGTTCAAACCGCGCTTGCGTCTGTTCAGGCATGGGCCAGCACTCCCTCGATTTCGGCGAAAATCTCCTCATCTTCAAACAGATGCTGCATGATCGAGCCCGATGGACACGAGGCCACGCACACCCCGCATCCCTTGCAGAGCACCTCGTTGATCACGGCCTTCTTCTTTTCCACCTGGAACGTAATCGCTGTGTACGGACACAGCGCGAGACAACTCTTGCAGCCCGAGCACTCCTCCTCGAGCACGTAGGCCGTGTTCGGTTCCATTTCGACGTAGCCCGTGTCGATTAGCACCAGAGCCTCGGCACTGGCCGCGCCCGCCTGCGCCACTGTGTCGGGGATGTCCTTCGGCCCCTGGCAGCAGCCGGCGAGGAAAATTCCGTCCGTAAAGGTGTTGACCGGCGCGAGCTTCGGGTGGCGCTCGAGGAACCAGCCTTCGCCGGAGCAGGTAATGTTAAACATCCGCCGCACATCCTGCGCGTCCGCCTGCGGCTCCAATCCCACCGCGAGGACCACCATATCCACGGGGATCTTTCGTATCTTGCCCAGCAGCGTATCTTCAGCCTGGAGAATCACCCGCCCACTGCCGTTGCCCTCGGGATAGACGTCCGCCACGCGGCCGCGGATGAAGTGCGTCCCTTCTTCGGCCACGCGGTTGTAAAACTCCTCAAAGCCTTTCCCCGGTGTGCGGATGTCAATGTAAAAGTTGTAGACCTCAGCGCCGGTTTTTTCCTTGATCAGGTGGGCCAGCTTGATCGAGTACATGCAGCAGACGCGCGAGCAGTAGCGGTTGGTGTTCTCATCGCGGCTGCCCACGCAATGGAGGATTCCCACGGCCTTGGGCTTGCGGCCGTCGCGCAGCACGATTTCCCCGCTGGAGGGTCCGGCTGCGTTCACCAGGCGCTCCACTTCGAGGCTGGTGTACACGTTGGGGTACACGCCGTAGCCGTAGTAGGGCACGCGTGTGGGGTCGAAGGTCTTGAAGCCAGTGGCGAGGACGATGGTGCCAACATCAATCTGCTCGATCTTTTCCTCTTGCTTGAAGTCAATTGCGTTGCGGTCACCGCACACCTCGACACAGGTCTTCTTGCACTTGCCGCTTTTGAACTCGATACACGTCTCCGGATCGATCACCACCACCTGCGGCACGGCCTGCGGGAAGGAGATGTAGATGGGCTTGCGCTTGCTCAGACCGACGTTGAATTCGTCGGACACTTTGCCTTGCTTGTAAACGCACGCCTCGATGCACTCCATGCACCCCACACAGACGTCTTCGAGGATGTATCGCGGCTTGCGCCGGACGGTCGCTTTGTAGTTCCCGACGTAGCCATCGATTTTCGTGACTTCGGAAAGCGTCCACAGGGTGATGTTAGGGTGCGCGCGCACCGCGGTCATCTTCGGCGTCAGGATGCAGGCCGCGCAGTCCAGCGTGGGGAAGGTCTTGTCGAACTGCGCCATGTGCCCGCCGATGGTCGGGTCGCGTTCCACCAGATAGACGTGCTTGCCTGCGTTGGCCAGCGTGAGAGCCGCGTGGATGCCGGCGATCCCCGCCCCCACGACCAGCACGTCGGGATGGATGGGCACCTGTTTGCGCTCGAGCGGCTCGTGAAGCCGGACACGGCGCACAGCCGCGCGAATCAGATCTTTCGCCTTTTCGAGCGCGGCTTCCTTGTCAGTGTGCACCCACGAGGCGTGCTCGCGGACGTTGACCATCTGGAAGAAATAGGGATTCAAACCAGCAGAATCGAGGACCCCGCGGAAAGTCTTCTCGTGCAGATGCGGCGAGCAAGCGGCCACCACAATGCGGTCCAGTCCTTGGTCATGAATGTCCTGCTTGATGAGTTCTTGCCCGGGGTCCGAGCATATGTACTTGTACTCGCGCGCCACTTTGACGCCGGGAAGCGTCGCGGCGTACTCCGCCAGGGCGTGCACGTCCACGATGGCGGCGATGTTCGTGCCGCAGTGGCAAACGTACACGCCGGTTCTCTGCGTACCGCTACCGTTCGACTTGGGCTGCGTCATGGGGTTCGCTCCATCCCAGTGGGCCAATGGCCTCTTCCACCAACTCGGTCAAATCTTTCACGACTAGACGCCCTTCGAGTCCTGTGGTCTTCAGGGCATCCGTGAACATCACGTAGTCCTTCGGACAGGCCACCACCAGCATCTCCACGCCGGCGAGGGCCGCCGCTTCGCGAACACGGGATTCGCTCGGCCGCGATTCGGCGTCGCCGATTTCCTGCATCCAGATGCGGCCCCCGCCGCCTCCGCAACACAGGCTGTGGCTGCGTGAGCGCGGCATCTCCTTCACCCGCGCGCCTAGTCCGCGCAGCACCGCCCGCGGCGCGTCGTACACCTGGTTGTAGCGGCCCAGGTAGCAGGGATCGTGGTAAGTGACCGTGTAAGACAGGCGGCGAGTCAGCGGCAGACGGCCTTCGGCAAGCAGTTGAGCAAGAAGTTCGGTGTAATGCAGGACTGGGTAACGGCCGTGGTTCAGGGCGGGATATTCGTTTTTCAACGTGTTGTACACATGCGGGTCCATGGAGAACAACTTTTCGAACTTCGCCTGCTTCAGCGTTGCTGTGTTCTTCTCCCGAAGGGTTTCGAAGAGTCCTTCTTCACCGACACGCCGCGCATCATTGCCGGCGTTGCGTTCCGCTTCGTAGAGAATCCCGTAGTCCACGCCTGCGGCTCTCAACACGCGGGCCAGCGACCGCGTGATGGGCTGGATGGACGGGTGGTAACAGTTGTATTCGCCCAGATACCAGAGCCACTTGACCGGTTCCTTGCGCGCATCCTTCGGACGGAAATCGAGCGACTGCGTCCAGATCGCGCGCTTGCGCTCGGATTGGCCAAAAGAGTTGCCGTAGCGCGTGAGATTACGCAGCGCCTCTTCCAGGTGTGGGTCCAATTCTCCGCGCTCGACCAACCGCCGCCGCAGGTCCACCATGATGGGAAGGTGCTCGTTGAAAACAGGGCAGCGCTCGGCGCAAGCCAGGCAGGTGGTGCAGGCCCACAACTCCTGCGGCGCAATGAGTCCGCCAATGAGCGTCGGTTCGCCGCCGTCCGCCGCCGCGCGCGCTTTGGTCAGAAAGGCGGGACCGTACAGAAGCAATTGTTGCTTTAGATTGTGAATCAAATTGCGCGGCGAACAGGGCTCGCCAGACTGAAAACTCGGACAAGCCCGCTCACAACGCCCGCACTCCGCGCAGGCGAACGCAGAAAGCAATTGTCGCCACGTGAATTCTTCCAGCCGCTCGGCCCCCAGCCGGCCTTCCTTTTCCGTCGGAGTCGTCAGTATCCCGGGCGGCCCAAGCTGGCTGAAGAACACGCTGAACGGCGCCGCCAGCAAGTGCATGTGCTTCGAGTAGGGTAGAAAGACCAGGAACGACAGCACAATCAGCACGTGCAGCCACCAGAACGTTTGGTACAACACCGACGCATGCACTTGGAGAAATCCCGAAGAGGAAAATACGTTTGCCAGCCAGCCGCCCACCGGCAGCCACACTTGAGCATCGGCAGTCTCCGCGATGCGCTGAAAGCCTTCAGCAGCCAGGTAGGTGATCATCAGCGATGCGATGAGGAGGTTGACCGTGGCGGCGTCGCGCGTCAGCTGCAACCCCGCCGGCCGAATCACGAAGCGCCGAAAGGACGCCACTGCAAGTCCCGCGAGGACCACCACGGCAAACAGGTCCACGACCGGCGCCAGGTAACGGTTTTCTTCGACCGTCGGAATATGCAAGCCGGGCAAGAGTCCCTGCAACAGCATTCCCGTCGTCGCGAAAAGGAACACAACGAACCCATAGAAAATGAGCAGGTGGGGGATTCCGATCAGCGGCTCTTCGAGCAGCCGCAACTGGCCGAAGACGTACACCACCACGCGCTTCAGCCGGGCCGGGATGTGATCGAAGCGATTGTCCGCGCGGCCCAGGAGAAGCAACCGGATCAGGAAGCTGACGCGCCACGCGAACAGCCCCACCGCCGCCAGGAACACCACCCACAACACTATCCAGGCGAGTACCGGGCCGAAGCTCTCCGCAGTCGGAATCATCAAGCTCCCTTCCTCGCGCTGGCTTTCTGCAGCTCCTCTGTCAGCGCCGAGAGCGTGTCCATGGCGTCTCCGACAATCCCGTAGTGCGCCACTTGGAAGATGGGCGCCTGCGGGTCCGTGTTGATGGCAATGATCAGCTCGGAGTTCTTCATGCCCTCCACGTGCTCCGGCGCACCGCTGATTCCCACCGCCAGGTAAAGCTTCGGCTTCACCGTTGCGCCTGATTTGCCTACCTGGCGCGATAGCGGGAGCCAGCCCTGGTCAATGACCGGCCGCGAACCCGAAACAGCCCCGCTCAGCGCCGCCGCCAGTGCTTCGGCGATCGCCAGGTTGTCCTGACTGCCGATCCCGCGGCCCACCGAAACCAGCACGGGCTGCTGCGTGATGTCCACCCCGCCCTGTTCAGGTTCGATGTACTGTTTGAACGTGACCTCGGGCGTTTTCTCGAATTCCACCTTCACTTCTTCAACCGATGCCTGCTTCTGTATGCGCCCGTTGGCCGCGGGCCGCGCGCCCGGCAGGATCCCCAGGATCGCCGGCGAACCTGACGCAACGCGGGCTTCCATTTTCCCGCCGTAGAGCAGGCAGCAGGCCTCGATCTTTCCGTCCACGACGCGAACGTCTTTGCAGAAATTCAGATACGGCGCGCCGAGCATCGCAGGCAGCACCCCCACCCAGTCCCAGGAAACGTTGGAGAGCGGCACGAGCACGCCCTGCGGTTTTCGCTCTTGAATGAGCTGTGCCAGCGCCGCGCCATAGGACTCCGCAGTGGGTTCCGCGAGCGAGGGATGGTCGAGAAAAAGCACTGTGTCCGCCGCGCCCAGATCGCGCGTGAATTCCTTTGCTTGATGACACAGCAGCACTGCCTCCAGTGACACTCCGAGCCCATCCGCCAATTCGCGCCCCAGCGCCAGGAGCTCGAAGGTAACGTCGGAGACTTTTCCTCGCCAGTTTTCCGCCACGACCCAGAGATTGCCCGCCATGACGACGCCTCCTTAGAGCACTCCTCGCGCGACCAAAACCTCGGCAATTTTCGAAGCGATTTCCTCCGGTGTGCCTTCCAACATCTCCGCATGCCCTGCGGCCTCCGGCTTGGCCATGGCCAGCACGTGGAACGCTGGCTCTCCGCCGTTCGCCATCGTCGGCACCGGTGCCATTTCGATGGTCTGCGACTTCATCGCCGCGCGCACTTTGGCCACCGGCACGTAGCGCGGAGGTTTTTCCGCGGCCTGGATTCCCAGCACCGCGGGCAGGCGTACCTCGAATTCTCCGTGCACTCCGCCGGCGTATTCCTTTTGCACTGTAGCTTTCCGGTCCGCCGAATCCAGCGTGACGCTGGACACGAGTCCCAGATAAGGCAGCTTCATTTCTTGCGCGAGCAGCGGCGCCATCATGCCGTCCAGGTCGTCAATTGCCTGGCAGCCCGCCAAAATGAAGTCGGCCGGCAGCAGGCCGTCCACAGTGGGAAGCACGAGTGCCAGGGAATAGGCTGCCGTCCGCGTGCTCAGGCCGGGTTCAGCGCCGGTCACTTTCACCGCCCGGTCCGCTCCTTTAGCCAGGGCCGCGAAGAGCACCTCGTCCACCTCCGGAGCATCGAAAGCCACCGCCGTGACTTTGCCGCCATGGCGTTCCTTCAGCAGCAGAGCCAGTTCGAGAGCGTGGTTGTCGCGCTCGTTCAGGATCAGCCGTAGAAACTCGGTGTCGAGGGAGCGTCCGTCGGCTGCGACCTCCAACTCCTCTACCACGTCGGGAACCATTTTCAGCAGGACGACCGTATGCATGGTTCAAACCTCCATGGCCTCGGCGAGCAACTCCGTGATGTCGCGGACGACCATCTTCTTGTCGTGGTCCAGCACCTTCAGCGCGTCCTCGAACCGCGACACCTCGTAATCGCAGGCGATGGCCAGCACGTCCGCGCCGGTTGCCACCGCTTCCTTCACCCTCCGCTCGGAGAGCCGTTCGCGCCCCTGCGCCTTGTAGTAGGTGTCCAGCCACATCCCGCCGCCGCCGCCCCCGCAGCAGATCGAGTTCACGCGGTTATGGGTCATCTCCACGAGCTTGATGCCGGGGATTGCTTCGAGCAGCGCTCGCGGCTCCTGGTAAACGCTGTTGTGGCGGCCCAGGCAGCACGAGTCGTGAACAGTCACCGTGTAATTCAGTTTGCGTTTCAGCAGCGGCTTCAGGCGATCCACGTGTCGCGCCAGAAACGGTACGGTGTGCTCCAACTCGTAGTGGAAGCCAATCACCGGATACCGGTAGCGGAACGCGTCATACGCATGCGGGCTCGAAGTCACGATCCGGTTGAACTTGTACTTACCGAACACCTCCATGTTGTATTCCATCAGCGTGTTCGACAGCCCGGTTTCCCACGACAGCCTTCCGCATTCGCCGGCACACTTCTCCTCGTTTCCTAGAATGGCGAAGTCAATTCCGAGCGCGTGGAAAATTTTGGCGGTGGCCCGGCTGGCGTCCCGTCCGCGCGGGTAGTACGAGTTGTAGCATTCCACCTGCCAGAGCACATCGGCGGGTCGCGGGTCTTCCTGGAAGATGCGAACCGGCACACCGGCGCTCTTCACCCAAGCCGCGCGCTTGCGGGGAGATTCGCCCATCGGGTTGCCGTAGCGCATCGTGTTCTCGAGCGCTTTCTGCAACTCAGCAGGTATTTCCGGCCGGCGCAGCAGCACTTGCTCTTTGACTAGCGGTAGCAGCACACCGGTCAAGTCAATTTTCCGGGGGCACTTGGCTTTACAGGCATAGCAGGCCACGCAATTCAGCAGGCTGTCGCTCTGGTACACCTCTTCGAGCAGGCCGGCGCGGAGCATGTTGATGATCCGCCGTGGCGGGTAGTCCATCACCTCGCCGTAAGGACACGTACCCGCGCACGTGCCGCATTGGATGCAGGTCAAGACGCGCTGTCCTTCCGGAGTGAGCAGCAAATTCTCCAGCGTGAGTTCGCAGGTGCTGCGCTCAAGCTCGGTGGCCAGGTTATTCATGGACTTGATCCTCACGATTCGGCTGTCGACCGCCGGACTGATAGAAACAATGGACCCTGCTCAGTCCTTGAAGAGGGCACTGCTCACGCACGAAAAGCCCACAGCGCAAGCAAGCGTGTTTTCCGTTTTGAATGGAATTCATGAGGGCGGCAGAGCTGCGGTCGAGCAGCGCGATGACGTCGTCCAGTTCGCGCGGACGGAACGCTTGCCCCAGCTGCTCGAGTTCCTGCTCCTTCAGCCCCTCGTACACGGCCAGGAGCTGCCGCGCCCGCTCGGTTAGGAATAATTCAACGATGCGCCGGTCATGACCTTCCCGGCGACGCAGCAGCCGGCGTCGCACCAGGCGGTCTGTGGCCTTGCTGGCGGCCGGCTCGCTGACGCCAAGCAGCGCGGCCACCTGCCTAACGTGCATTCCATCGTTTTTCGCCAGAATGTAGAGCAAGAGCAACTGCGGAACGGTCAGGCGCCGCCCCGGCAGCTTACTTAGCAGACGGCTTTCGATGGTCTCGCCCGCCAGAGACACAAAGGCCCGCACGCTTCCGAGCAAATCGTTGGACTGCCGTGAATTGCTGGCTGCGGCCATGATCTAGGCCTCTGCTCCTCAATGGTGTGCTCAAGATTGAGGAGCTCGAGACGCAAGAGCCGTCGCCATATGTGCCAGCAGTGGGTGGGCCATTTAACAAGTAGGATTGTCCTTTCGCCCAAAGTGGTGATCTGTGCCTGTCTTCCCCCATTTTCGCGGAGGACTTCCATGTTGGGACTCGCGGTGGATTCGCCGCATCTTGCGGCGTTGAAACTTTTAACATACGTTGTTGTGTTTTCACGCGGAAAGTCAGGCTTTGAGCGTTGCCCTGGATCGGCTTCCGGTCACAGCCCTTCTTGCGATGGGGGGATTTCCGCTGCAGCATGCGTGCAATTACTCAAGCGGTTTGTTACTTAACTCGTTTAATTGTGAACTGGATTCACTCTTCGCCTTGGAATCACTCTTTGCGCAGCAGGGCGCCGGTACCACTATGGGAAATGCCTCCGCGTCGTGTAGCCACCGGGCTCATTCCCTGTTTTATCGAGGTGTCTGGAAATCAACGTGCTTCATCGAAGGTGCGAAGGAGACGATTCTGTCCGGTTCGATCACAGCTGTCGCTCTCACTGCAGCGGGGCTCGGCGTGATGCACGCGCTGCTCGGACCGGACCACTATGTGCCTTTCGCGGCACTGGCCCGAGCCGAAAAGTGGTCGCGCACGCGCACGGTCGTCATCACGCTTTTGAGCGGCCTGGCTCACGTGGTCTCTTCGGTACTTCTTGCGGCTGTGGGGATCATGTTCAGGGTCGCTGCCAAGCGCTTGCATTTCATTGAGTCTTTCCGTGGCCAGCTTGCCGCTTGGGCGCTTATCGGCTTTGGATTGCTGTATTTTCTCTGGGGCGTCCGGCACGCCTTTCGCAACCGCGCCCACGCACACGTGCACGTTCATCCCGGCGGGGTGGTTCATTTGCACCGGCATACTCACCATAGCGAGCATCTGCATCCACACTTCAGCAGCTGCGTGGCGCATAAACCTTCAGCGGACCTTGCCCCGTGGGTGCTCTTCGCCATTTTTGTCTTCGGCCCGTGCGAGCCGATGATTCCTCTTTTACTCGCTTCAGCTTTGGCTTTTTCTCCCGGAGGAGTCGTTCTGATTACTTCTGCATTCGCCATTTCCACACTGCTGACAATGCTTACTTGCGTCCTTGTGTTACAAGCGGGCCTTGAACGGCTGAGGGTGGAGAGGCTTGAACACTTTGCGCACGCCCTCGCCGGCGCGGCCGTGGCTCTTTGTGGCTTGGCGATCAGATTTGTCGGCTTGTGAGGACAGGAAAGGCCACAAAATCGAAAATCCTCAGCGAAAAGGTCAAACCAATCGGGCCTATCTTGCGCGCAAGGGCAAGATTCCGATTGAGCGAGCTCACGAACTCGCTAAGCCGTTTTGCACTGTTGGGAATCTATCTCGTCTGACATAAGTCACCACTATTCCCACAGTTTCCCGCGCATAAATTCTGCTCTAAGACTTTTGAATTGATGGTGCCGGCGGTGGGACTCGAACCCACGAC
>CAZIWR010000010.1:0-31890 GCA_964542805.1 uncultured Acidobacteriaceae bacterium | reverse complement strand
CCGGGGTGTGGGACTTCGTGCGGAGCGAAGTGGCCCGCGGGCGGCAGGCCTACGTGATCTACCCGGTGATCGACGAATCGAAGCAGGAATTGAAAGCAGCCACGGCAGAATACGAGAGGCTGTCAAAACAAGTGTGGCCGAAACTGCGCGTGGGACTGCTCCACGGCCGCCTGCGCAGCGAGCTCAAGGAAGATGTGATGGAGCGTTTCCGGAAGGGCGAAATTCAGATCCTGGTTTCGACAACGGTTATCGAAGTCGGCGTGGACGTGCCGAACGCTACGGTGATGGTGGTGGAGCACGCGGAACGCTTCGGCCTGGCGCAACTGCACCAATTGCGCGGCCGCATCGGGCGCGGCTCGGAGAAATCACACTGCATTCTGGTGTCCCCAAGAAAACCAACCGAAGAGGCCAAGCTGCGGCTGGACATCATGGCAGAAACAACCGATGGGTTTAAGATCGCAGAGATGGACTTGCAGTTGCGCGGGCCCGGAGAATTTTTCGGCACGCGGCAACATGGCGAGCTCGGCTTCCATGTGGCCCACCCATTGCGCGACAAGGAACTGCTGGAATTGGCGCGACGCGAGGCGTTCGCGCTGGTTGAAAATCCCAAGGCGGAGGACGAAGTGAATCGGCTGGTGGTGCATCTCGGGCCGAAGTGGCAGCGGCGCTTTCAACTAGCGCGGGTGGGGTAGGCGTGCGAGTGATTGCCGGCAAATTCGGAAGCAGACCGCTGAAAGGGCCGCGCGGGCAGGCCATGCGGCCGACCAGCGACCGGCTGCGTGAAACGCTGTTCAATATCCTAGGAGCGGCTATCGAAAACTCCGTGTTCGTGGATGCGTTTGCGGGCACGGGAGCAGTGGGGATCGAAGCGTTGAGCCGTGGCGCAAAGCGAGCGGTGTTCATCGAAAAACACAGGACGGCGGTCGCGCTGATTCGGAAAAACCTGGCGGTGTTGGGGATCGAGCAGGACGCCGAAGTGCTGCCCACGGACGCCGTCAAAGGTCTGGCCTGGCTGGCCAATGAAGGTACGCGCGCGGATTTCATTTTTCTGGATCCGCCCTACGCGGATGTGACCGAGTATGCGCGGGTGTTGGAATTCTTGGGTAAATTGTCATTGCTCGCGCCTGGCGGGCGCGTCATCGTGGAGCATGAAAAGCGGCGGAGGCTGGCGGAGAAGCTGGGGCAACTGTATCGAGTACGAACCGTTGAGCAGGGCGATGGCGTGCTGAGTATCTATCAGTGGGCAGAATTGGAAAGATAGGAAAAGAATTCTCGCCAGCGTCAGGGCTTCTTAAAAATGTCAAAGATACTTTTCTTCTGCTCCGGCTGTTGCGGAGCGGGCTGCTTCGCAGGCTCCTGTCCGCCCGCGGATGGCGCCCCGCACGATGGAAGATTGGCCATGCCGGGCCGAACTTTTGGATCCGAGAAAGTGCAGCAAATGGTAAACGATGGGATGCGGCCAGCCGTTTGCTTCACCACGCCGCCGAGCACCGACGCCACTGCGCCAAGGGGATTGTTGGTCCCACCGGATGAGCCAGATGCGGGATTCGCTTTGCCGTCATATTTCATCGTCTGATCGAATCCGAAGCTCCCGCGCATGTCCACGGTGCCCACCGAGGAATCGACGTGGATGCAATTGCTGGCAACTCGCCCGCCGCCTAGTGAAAGATCTCCGATAATCGCGCTGAACGTCGTCTCCCCGCTGGGTACTCCGCCGCTCTGCCCGAGGGTAAAGACCTGCTGCATTTTGGCGAGTGCCTGCATCGTACCGCCGAGGTTAACGGCGGGGAGTCGACCATTGCGCACGGCGAAATTGCCCGTGCCGGTGAGGGAATTCAATACGGATGAACCAAGCGAGCCGAATGCTTGCAGCGTGAGCTCGCCCGTGCCGGTAATCTTCCCGCGCGTGGCGGGTGAAGCAGCCACCATCTTACCCACGTCCACGCTGCGGGCTTCGATATTGGCGGAAAACCGCTCGGGAGATTGGCGCTTGTCCACGCGGCCAGAAACACCGAGCGAGCCGCCATAGAGGGCCATCGTGACCGGCCAGATCTCTACGCGGTCCGTGAAGACGCGCATGTCGGCTTTTGCTCCAGTGGCTTCGTAAGGGGCGAAGCGGATGAGGTCGGCCGCAAGGCGGCCACGAGCGACCAGTTCGCTTTTTCCAGTCGCAGCCGGCGCGGACGGAGCAGCCTGGGTGGCCGCCGCGACCTGATCCAGATCCACGAGCGGCGTGGAAAGATCAAACTCCACCACAGCTTTCTCAATATCCGCGACGCGGATTGTTCCCTTCACGCGCGCGAGCTTGCCGATGTCGCTGTCAAATTTCGATTCGATGGCCCCCTGGCGAAGTTGGAATTCGCCGGAGCGGAACTCGACCTGGCCGCGGATGCCGGAGAGTTCGCCGCGGACGCCATCAAGATCGGCATCGGCTTTCCATTGCTTCAAGCGAGCCGCATCGAGCGCGATGTCGCCGAGGTCAACGCTCAGGTTGGAGACGTGGATGAGGGGCAAGAGGGTGCGCTTGCGCCCAATGACGCGCGCGAGCGTGACGTCCACGTCGGTGAGACGGATGCTGGGGATATCGGCAAGGCGAAAACCGGAAGAAGCGGAGGAGGCGGCCGGCTTTTTCTTCGCGGCAAGCTCGTAGTTCGTCTGGCCGCGATCGTCCTCGAGAAGGACGAGTGTCGGGTGCATTAACTCGACAGAATCCAGCTGAATCTCTCCGCTGAAAAGCGGCCTCCAGGCCAGTCCGCCGCGAATAGAATCCACCGTCAAAAGATTTCCTTCGGCAAAGCCGGGCGGATTGGCCAGCGCAAAATTCTCAATTACGAAACCAACGCGCGGAAAGAGCTTCGCTCGAATTTTGCCGATGGTCACGGCACGGCCGGTCTGTTCCTGAATCGCCGTGACTATCTTGGGGCGGTAGCGATCCGCGTCTAGAAAATAAGGAGCAATGAGAAGGACGAGCAGGATGAGTACGATTAAAGCAAGCAGAAAGCGGGCCCAGCGGGGAATGCCTTTCACGGTTGTGGCATGCATTTTTTTCGACCTCTCCCGCCACTTGCTCCGAGCGCAGCCAAAAGATGGGGGCAACAAGATGCAGAAGTATCTTGGCAAAAGGGGACGCACGCGACAAGCATTCATTTAAACACACAGCGAAGTGCACCGCCGCGCCGCAGAATCACGCGAGTATAATGGAAGTTCCATGAGTGTAGCAGCGGACAGCGCGAGAACGCGAGAGGGCGAGCCTCCCCAACGCGTACAAATGCTGCGGCGCGAGCCGCAGTTCAGCGTGGCGTGGGAATCTCCGGCCGACGTGTTCTGGAGTAGTTTTCGGACGCTGCTCTATGGGCCAGCTCCGCCGCGGGGCTGGCCGCAAGGTCCGTTCTTCCGTGACGCGTGGGTGCGAACAAACCTTCCGACCAAAGCCTTACTGGCATCCATGCTTTGGCACTTCATACTTTTCAACGTCAATGTTCCCTTTTGGGCGTGGTTTGCGACGAGAACAAGGCTCAGGCAGGAGTATCCGCGGATTGAAGTGACGTGGTACACGCCGCCGCGGGATTTGCCGCCGCTGGTCGCGCCGGCTCTGCCGCCCAAAAAATCGAGGCCACCCAGCCCACCGGGTGAAAAGAATAAACTGCTGCCTCCGAAAGGTGCAGATGCATTTCACCCGCGGCAAAGTATCGTTTCCGCTCCGGCGCGCCCAACGCATCCGCGGCAAACGCTGATTCGACCAGATTCGCCTCCAAAAGCACCGAAAATCCTGCCCGAGCTGCCCAACATTGTGCAGTGGAACCAGGCGGCACAACCTCCTCGTCCGAAACTGACATTCAAGGCGTCGCGGCTGAGACGGAGAGAGGCAAAACGACCGCTGCCGGATTCCGCCGCGCCAATCGTGGTGGCTGAACAGCGACTGGCAGGAGACTTGAACCTCGCGCCAAGCGCCGTTTCGATCCCCCGCCCAAAGTTGGAGATCGAGCCGACGGCGGTGGCCAAGGCCGGGCGCCGCACGGCAACGAACGAAGTTGACCCGGCACCCGAGCTCGTGCCCAGCCCAAACGGGAGCGAGGCAGGCGTGAAAAATATCATTGCGCTATCGGCCACCCCAGCGCCCCCGGCACCTGTCGTTCAGGTTCCCGCAGGAAATCTTGCCTCCAGGATTCTGATTTCACCGGAAGGAACGCAGCCCGGCGTGCCCGGAGGAAATCCGAGCACAACGGAGGGCTCGACCGGCGGTACGGGCGGTGGCGCAGGAAGTCCCGGCGGAATGGGCAGCGGGACCGCAACGCAACCGGGCGCGAAGATCGGGCCAGCCGGAATCAGCATCACAGGTGGAGATCCCAACAAAGCGGCTTCATCGAGCGGGCTGGGTGGCTCAGGAGCAGCGGATATGAGACCGGACCGGCCGGTCCCGGCGTCCTCGCGAGCGGAACGCTCTGAGCTGCGCGCAACTCCGGCGACACCGGAGCCCAACAAGACAAAACCATCGCCGGCGTTTGAAGCATGGAAGCCGGGGGCACCTCCGGAAACTATTCTCGGGCCGAAGCGGATTTACACGCTCAACGTAAACGCTCCCAACATGGCCAGCGCCACAGGAAGCTGGGTACTCCAATTTGCAGAATTGACAGAGGAGGCCCACAAAAGAGACGGCCCGCTGGTGGCGCTGCGCACGGATCCCCTGACGGACTTGGCGGGACCCGTGCCGTTGCGCAAAGTGGATCCGAAATATCCGCCGGCGCTGGTCAGCGCACGGGTGCAAGGCGACGTGATTCTGTATGCCATCATCCGCAAGGATGGTTCGGTGGACAGCATCCAGCTGGTGAAAGGCATTGAGCCGCGACTGGATCAGAACGCCATGGAAGCACTGGCGCGGTGGAAATTCCGGCCCGCGGAGCGCCGCGGCGATCCCGTCGAATTGGAGGCCGTTGTCACCATCCCCTTCCGGGTGCCGACGCGTTACTGAAGATGTTTTGTAATTGGTGACCGCAAAAGTGTGGGCGGACGTTCCCCACTTCAACTTTTCGAGTTTTCCAGAAGCTTTATTAGTGCAGTCAAGGTGGAATTGACGGGTGTGGGCACTCCGAGCTCGGCTCCGCGGCGCACCACGAATCCGTTCAGCGAATCAATTTCCGTGCGCTTGCCGCGCTGAATATCCTGCGCAGTGGAGGACGTGGCGTTGCCGAGATCACGCGCGAGCTTGACGTTGGCATTGGCGAGGTCCACGGGCGGCAGACGAATTCCCGCGGCGCGCGCAACGGCTATCGTTTCGTTGGCGGCGGCCAGGAAAACCTGCAGGGCAGATTCACTCCGCGCAATTTGCCCGTAGCTGGCGCGGCCGAGCGCCGTGATGGCATTCCCGGCACAATTCCACACCAGCTTCGCCCACAGATCGCCGTCAATGTTTTCCGAGATGCGGCAAGGTACGCCGGCGCGCGTAAAGCATTCGGTGACCTGCTGAGCAGAATGCAGTGGCGAGCGGCCAAGGACGAGGTCGCCGCGGCCGGAGTGCTTGATGCGTCCGGGCCCGGACATTGCCGCGGCCACATAAACCACGCTGGGCAGCGCAGCGATTCCGGAAGCGGTGCGAATGCGCTCGATGTTGTCCACGCCATTCTGCAGGCTGACGACGATTGCACCGGGCGAAAGGTGCGGCGCGAGGCTCCGCGAGGCATTGTCGGTATCCAGGGTTTTGACGCAAAAGAGGACGATAGAGGCATCACGCACAGCGGCTGTGTCCGTGTTGGCGGAAACGGCGACGCGCTCCTGGAAATGGATGCTGTCCATGAATAGGCCGTCACGATGGATGGCTGCAACGTGCTCGGGACGGCCGATCAGAGTCACCGGAGCGCCGGCACGTGCGAGCATTCCGCCGAAATAGCATCCAACAGCACCGGCGCCGAGCACGGCGACGCGCGGCCAGGAAGTGGTTTGAGGTTCCACGCTTACTTTCTGGGAGGACAGGCTGGTCCCGATGCTTCGGGAGCCCGTCCTACACCGAGATCGAGGAGATCAAGCGATCCACATCATGCGGCGCGTTATAAAGGTGCGGCGCTACACGGATGGCGTTCTCGCGCATGGCTACAATTATTTTTTCCGCCGACAATTTCTGATACAGGGCCTGCGTTTTTTCCGGCGAGCGGGCAGCAAAGCAGGCGTAGGGTCCGCGCGCTGCGGCATCGGCGGGACTGGCCAGAATGCAGCGGTCGCGCGGCAATCGCTCGATGAGTGACTCCAGCAGCGCGGCGTTATGGGCCCAAATGTTTTCCACGCCCACACGAAGCAGAAACTCCAGCGATGCTTCCATGGCCGCCAGATTAAAGAAGTTGGCGGTTTCGGGTGAATCCCAACGCCGCGCGCCGCGAGCAGGCTTCATGCTTGTGAGCGGGAGCGAATGGAAATTGGCCGCGCCTTCGACGGCCATCCAATAGAAAGGGGCCACACGCAACTGGTCAATCAGGTCACCACGGACCCAAAGGAAGCCGGTGCCGTACGGACTGAGCAGCCACTTGTAACCGGCACAGACGAGGAAATCAGCGCCGAGGGCGCGAACGTCCATGGGCATTGCGCCGGCGCATTGGGAAGCGTCCAGCAGAACATAGACGCCGGAGCGGCGGCACGCGGCGGTGAGGCGCTGCGCGTCCAGGAGGCTGGCGTCGTCGAAACGCACCAGGCTAACGGAAATCAGGCGCGTGCGCGGGCCGAGTTGCGCGATCAGGTCATCGGCCGTGAGGAAGCGGCCGGCAGGCGTGACCATCTTCACAGTGAGAGCGTCGCGCTCAGCAAGCGGAATCCACGTGGCGAGGTGCGCGGGAAATTCGCCACGCGCGATGAGGATTTCATCCCCCGCTTGCCAGGCGATGGCCTGCGCGACAGCCAGCAGGCCGCTGCTGGCCCCGGTGGTGATGGCAATCTCTTCCGGTGCGGCGTTGATCAGCCGTGCCAGCAGGGCGCGGATGCGGTCGGGGAGGCCGAAATACGCCTCCTGCGGAATGGTATGCGGCGATTTCTTCCATTCGATGGCGGCTTGCGAGGCTCGCGCGGCGACCAAAGGCACAGGGCCTTGCGTCGAGACGTTCAGGTACGCGACGTCAGCGAAATCAGCGAATTCGTTGCGCCAGTCCATTCGCCCTCCCACGGCGATTACAATAGCACACCAGAAAGCTGGCTCACGCCGCGCGCATTGCTACCTCATCGGTTAGAAATGTTCGCGGAGATCGCGAAACGTCTGCACGATGACAATTTTGCCGACGCCGCTGCGCAGCTCGGAATGCTCCAGTTCCCAGGTATCCGGATGCGGAATGAAAACCGCGTTCAAGCCGGCATCGAGGGCGGGGTTAATGTCGCTGCTGGGGCTGTTGCCGACCATCCAGCCGGTGGCCTTCACAATGCGAAACTGGTCGACGGCGCGTTCATAGGCGCCCGCGTTTTTTTCGGAGACGATTTCAATGGCTTCAAAAAACGATTGCAGGCCGGAGCGCTCCACTTTGCCCGCCTGCTCGGCCGGTTCGCCCTTGGAGAAGAGGATCAGCCGGTGGTGGCCCGCCAAATAGGCGAGCGTCTCCGGAACGCCATCGAGGATTTTGGGCGGGACGCGCTCCAGTTCGCGCACCATGTCGGCAATCTGCGCGAGGGTTTCGCGGCGGGCCATGCTTCCTGCGAGCTTCAGATAGGTGTCTTCCAGCGAGCGTCCAAAGCTGCGCACGCCGTAGCCGTGCTGGCGGATGTTCCGGCGCTCCGTCTCGTTCAGGATGCGACGGACGTAATCACGGGGATAACCGACCGGATCGATCGCGGAAATAAAACTTTCAATTGTCTGCTCGAAGAAGACGTTGTTTTCCCAAAGGGTGTCGTCCGCATCGATGAGCAGAGTCTGGCGCGAAAGGGTCATGCGCGACGTTCCTTCGCGCAGGCAGATTCCTCGCGGGCGGTGCCGGACGGCTGGGTGCTGTTCGGCATCAGGAAGCTTTCGGCTGGGCGTGCGCCAGTTTTTCCAGGATGTCGCCGGCAATTCTCTGCGATTCGCCAAAATGGGACAGGTAGCTCTGAAAAGCGCGGTTCAATTCCACGGCGGCATCCGGATCGAGTTTGGCGCGAAGGAGCAAGTCCCGCAACCGGACCGGATGAGGCAGCAGCGCTTCTTCCTTTAGTTCGGTCAGCGCCGATTCGGCATCGTTGGACAGCATAAGTCCTCCCCGCTTGGCAGAAGGAGAACATTCTACCGCGAAATCTCTGCGAAAACTTAAGGCAACGAAGGGTGCCGAAGAGCGGGGAAGAAAAGCAGTGAGGATGATTCCAACTGCGTCGCCTGCTGCGGTCTCACATGGGTCCGGGCAAAAACTCGTAGCGGTCAATATGCGCGGCGACACCGCGAGCGACGTCGTGCTCCTCGACACGCACCACGTGGGCATGGCAGCGGATATGGACGTCGCCGGCCATGGTAATTTCCTTGGGCAACGTGAGGATGAATTCGATGGGCGCGCCCGCCCGGCAGGATGCTTCCGCCAAAAAGTAGAGTCCCCGGAAGCTGACATCGCGAGTGACGGTGCGATGCTCAATGTGGACAGCGTCGTTTTGGTAGCAGACCTGAACGGGCAACGACATCATGAAGCGCGGCGATGCTCGCCGTTCCGTTCCTGTTTGCATAGGCACTCCCAAGGTGGACACAAGTACCCGCCGGCAAAAAATTAACATCGAAGCGGATGCGCCGCAAGCGCACAACACGAAGAGTTTCCAGAGTTGAATAAACGGAGGGGCGGACCGGGGGGAGGTTACTTCGGCGTAGTGGAGGCAATTGACTCGAGCGACTTGACCGCAAGCGCATCGCGGCCTAGCATAGGGCGTCAACCCATCCAAAGGAACCCGGCCATGGCAGACGCAAAAGACCAGAGGTTTCGGCAGCGGGTGCAAATGGACATGCCAGTGCGTATCCGGCGATATCCGCCGCCACGCGAGAGCATGGAAATCAAGACCACGATGGACGTATCACGTAACGGCCTGCTCTTCCGAACGCGCGATACGTACGAGCTCAACAGCATCGTATGGGTGACCATGCCGTTCAGCACGAACGCGGTAGAGAAGGGACCCGAGTTCCCTGCGACCGTGGTGCGCGTCATTAAACAACCTGACGGGGACATCGAAGTGGGCGTTCAATTTCACAGCGCCCACGCGGACAAGTGGCAGCACTCGGTCTATGCGAGGCCGGGCAAGCCCATCACCAGCACGGAGAAGCGGGAAAAAAACCGCGTGCGCATGACCCTGCCGGTCCGAGTGCGGAGCGGCATGCTTCTGGACGAGAGCATAACCATGGATGTGTCGCGGACGGGATTACTCTTTGCGTCCGCGCAACCATACGCCATCGGCCAAAAAGTATTCGTCGTGATCCCGTTCCAGCCTGTGGGGCTCATCAGCGGAACCCTGGCGGAAGAACCAGCGGAAATCATCCGGTTCGTTGAGCGCGCGGGGGTGCGCGGCGTGGCGGTGCGATTTACCGCGCGGGCGGCGGCAAGACCGTATTGAACGGGAGTCCGTAAGACGCGACGAACAAAGCTGCGGACACGGAAAATCAGGGCGTCCCGATACATCGGGGCGCCTGTCGTTTTTTGAATGGCAGAGATCTTTCATCGGCGATTTTTTCTGAAGGGGCCCGCCGGGCGCCTAGAGGCAACCCTGTGGACGCGGCCCGCAGGCGAGATTTCCCGCATGTCCGCGGTAGTGTGCCATCCGCATCCGCTGTACGGCGGGACTTTGCACAACAAAGTGGTGTACCAGGTGGCCAAGACGCTGCACCGGCTGGGCCTGTCCGTGCTGCGGTTCAATTTCCGAGGCGCGGGAATGAGCGAAGGTAAACATGACGACGGGCGCGGCGAAAGGGACGACGTGCGCGCCGCAATCGATTTCCTGGCGGAGGCATTTCCCGGCGCGCCAATCCTGCTCGCGGGATTCAGCTTTGGCGCATCGGTGGGTCTGCGCGTAGGATGCAGTGACGCTCGCGTGGCGGAACTCGTGGGGTTGGGGCTGCCGGCCGACAATTCTGATCTGACTTTCCTGGCGACGTGCGGAAAGCCGAAATTATTCGTACAGGGCGGGCAAGACCAGTATGGATCGCTGGAAAATGTGCGCGCGTTGATGGAGAAGCTGCCGGAACCAAAGCGATTGATCATTGTCGAAAACGCGGACCATTTCTTCGAAGGGAAATTAGACCAAGTGAACGGCGCAGTGAGCGAGTGGATGAACGAGCGCCATCCGGAATTGGAATCCGCGCGGGGTGCCGCATGAGACGAGGAGTAATTATTTACGTAGCGCTGCTCTTCGCGCCAGTTGTTACGGGCGCGCAGGCACGCATGGAGTATGGAGTGCAATATGCTCGCGCGGGCGAAAGTAGAATTCGCGTGAGCATCGAAATGCCCGAGCCGCTGGCGGGACCGCAGACACTCATCATGCCGCGCGCGATCCCCATGGGATACGGCGAGCAGCCGTACGACCGGTATGTCGAGAATCTGAAGGCGTACGGAGCGGGGGACGAAGAGCTGGCGGTTGAGCGCACCGACGGGCCGCGGTGGACACTTGGAAAAACCGGCGCAAAGCTGCAGCGCGTGACATACGAAGTGGATCTGGCGCGAATGGAGCGCGAGGTATTGAACGGAGGAGATTCATCCAAGGTCCGGCCGAAATACGTGGGCCTGCTCGGATACTCCGTGTTCACCTTCATTGAGGGGCAGGAAGACAAGCCGATCCGGCTGCGCGTGGAAGGGCCGAAAGACTGGCCCGTGTTTTCCACGCTAGCTCCGGCTGCGCCGCCTGCGAGCGGCAGCGTGCAGGCCGAGGCCGCCGATTTCTACGCGCTGGCGGATTCGCAGATTGTGATGGGTCCAGCAGTTGTCTTCGCAAAATTGGATGGCCCGGTGCCCCTGTTTGTCATTACCTATTCCGAAGGCGAGGTGGATTCGCAACTTCTGGGCAAGCTCGGCCTGGATGCGTTTCAAAAAGTGATCGCCTATTTCGGCAGCGCACCGTTCCGCCACTACAGCATCGTGCAGGAGTTCCTGAAACCGATCGCGAGCGATCACCAATACAGCCTGAGCATGGAGCACATGCAAAGCGGCACATTCACTCTCGACGTGAAGCTCGGCATCACTGCGGCGTCGAACGAGAGCGAGAAGACCCGGGTGCTGTTCAACTTCGCGCACCACATCGCACATGCGTGGATCCCGAAGCGGGCGTACGGCGAGGGCTACTTTCCGTTCCGCTGGGAACTTGCGCCGGTGTTCGACTCGATCTGGTTCAGCGAAGGGTTTGCGCAGTACGCATCGATGGATGCGCTAGCCAACGCATTGCCGGATGCGGAGGCGAAGCAGTTCCGCGAGCGAATGATTGAATTGCGCTTTCGGCAAAACCTTGCTGCCATGCCCGCGTTCTTGCGCCAGATGCCGCTCATCGAGGTTTCGCGCATCGCGTCCACACGATACGGCGAGGATTGGCGGACCGGGCGTACGGTTTTTTCGCGGGGCGGGTTGATGGCGGCGGAAATGGACGCGCGCATCCGCGAGCGGACCCAGAGCAGGAAGGGGCTACGCGATGCACTGCAACATTTGATGGCGTGGAGCGCGAAGGAAAAGCGCGCGTTCCGAATTGAAGAGCTCCCCGCGATTTTCAAGGAAGCAACGGGAGTTGAGACTCGAGACATTCTGGAGAAATGGCTGGCGCCGATGAAGGATTGAACAGCGCACTGCCAATGAACAATTCCCTCCGCACCAATCCCGCCGGGCAGATTTGACCCCTATTCTAAGAATCGCCTGATTCCTGTTGCTCGAACAGTTTCAAGTACTGCTCCATGGGCGCCGGCGGAATGCCGACGAGCTGGAGGTTGAACTCCACGTGCTCGCGGCGGCTCATGCCCACGAGCGCCGTAGTGATGCCCGGGGCAGAGCGTACAAACTGCAGCGCGTTGAGTAGGTCCGTGTCGAGACCGAGCACTTCGCCGACGAAGGAAGGCAGATTCCGCAAGACTTGGCGTTGCAGTAGGGAGGCACTGGCAATCAGGGTGACGTCGAATTCGCGGGCCGCTTCTACCATGGGCACGAATTTGCTATCGAGTACTTGATTCGGTCGGCCGAGGGCCTCGGTCATGGCGAGATTGAACGGGAGCTGAACGAAGCGGAAGTGATGTGCATCCCCGGCGATTTCGCGGGCGGCGGAGATCATGTCGTGCAGAGAAAGGTAATCAGCGTTTTCCGGGGCCTGGCGAAACCCGTTCCAGGTAGCCGCGCCATAGGCGCGGATGAGTCCGGACGCGAGGGCGGATTCCAGATATTCAAAAGCCGCGCGCAAGCGTGCGAGAAATTCACTTCGAGGAACCGAGGCGAGCTGCGCTTCGGGATTGTGGACGTAATAGACGTCCACGCAATCCACGCCCAGATTTCGGAGACTGCGCTGGAGTTGATTCTCGAGATAGCGCGGGGCCATGCAGTGGCTGCCTCCGGCGATGTCTTCCGGGCGGAGAATGCCGGGACGAATGTACTCGTCCATGAAGTAGGCGCGCGGGTCGGAGGGCACGTCGCCGTCGGGAGTGAGAAAGCCGCCCTTGGTGCAAAGCAGGAGTTCATCGCACTGGAAGCCGGCGGCGGCAAGCTGGCGAAGCGCAGCTCCGATAGCGCGCTCGCTGCGCTGAAAACGGTAGTTGATGGCCGAGTCGATGACATTCACGCCGGAAGAAACCGCGGCGACGATGGCATCGGTGTAGGACTGGTCCGTGGTGGCATCGGGTTCGCCAAGATAAGTGCCAATTCCGAGGGAAGAAAGCTGCAAGCCGTTGCGCTCGCGGAAATGGCCGTCGGCGGCGCGGCCTGCAAAGCGTTGTGCGTAGCGGGTTGTGCCCTCAGGCGTGGCGAAGGATGGCATGGAACCTCTCATTTCTGAGTTTCGGGAGCCGGGGACGTCGGCTGTGCCGGAGGAGCAAGCAAGCGAGAGCAGGCACGGATCATGCGACGATAGGGCCAGCCGAGTGGTTCGGCTGCGCTCGCCACAGGCTCGGCAAAGAAAATTTCACCGAGTCGCGGTTTACCGTAAAACCAGCGCGCGAGAAGCGAGAGATGGTCTTCGAGGACGTGGTTCGTGATGGCTTCGCTGCCAGGGGCCAGGAGTAGTTTTTCGCGGAGGATGGCTTCGACGGAACGCGGCTGGCTCTGCATCTCGGCAAAGCGCAGGAAAAATGGCTCGGCGACGCGGCCGGCGCGGATGTGGAAGACTGCAATTGTATTTTCCTCGACGGCGAGTTGAAGGAGCGCGGCGTTCAGCTCCTCAAGACGGCGAGGCAAGTCCGGGAGACCGCGAAGCACGCCAGTAACTTTTTCGATTCTCTTGTGCACGGCGGCGGCATGCTCGAAGTCGAGCGCTTCGGAAGCGGTGGCGCGCTCGCGCTCGAATTCCCCAGTGAGTGAAGCACCGCACGTGGCCAGGAATTCCTTCACGCGGATCACTTCGACGTCGTATTCCTCTTTCGAGCAGCCCGCAAAGCACGGCGCCAGACACATCTTCATCTCCGAATAAATGCAGCCGGGAAAAGTGGGATCGCGGCGGATCTTGATCTGGCAGCGGCGAATCTTGAAGAGATTGAGGAACTCGCTGGAGAAGGCGTCGGCAGCCTTGCGCGAAGCAAATGGGCCGAAGTAAAACGCGTTTCCGACGAGAATACGACGCGTGACGTAGCAGCGAGGGTATTCGCCGGCCAGATTCAGTTTGAGCAGCGACGGCGGGCGCAAGCGCAGAAAATCGCGGTAGCGACGCGAATGGAGACTGCGGGCGTGATCGTACAGAACCAGCGCCTGTTCAAACGGAGAGCCGGTAAGGCGGTAGCGGACCCGCGCGGCGACTGCGCGGAGATTGAGGCGCTTCGAGGAAGGATCGGGCGGACCAAGCAGGCGCTCGAGACGCCGGCGGAGGTCCGCGGTGCGCGAAAGAAAGACTTGTCCGCCTTCCTGTTTCGGCTCGATCACAAAAACGGCGGGGCGCGACGGAAGCGCGGCGAAGAATTCGTCTTCGCGGGCGATGTCGAATTCCTGGCCGCAATCGAGGGGAAGCACGGCACAAGAATACAGTCAAAAAGTTGAAGGGTTAAAGCGTTAAAAGTTAGAGAGAACGGCAAGCGCGCACGATGGATCGCGAATCAATAGGACTTCAACACCCAGGCAGCGATGACCAGGCGCTGGATTTCGCTGGTGCCCTCGTAGATTTCGGTGATGCGCGCGTCGCGGTACATGCGCTCGACGGGATACTCGCGGCTGTAGCCGTAGCCGCCGTGAATCTGAATGGCTTTGTGCGTGACGCGCGTGGACATTTCGCTGGCGTAGAGTTTGGCGATCGCGGCGTCCATGGTGAAGCGCGCGCCGGTGTCTTGCTTCCACGCGGCCTTGCGAGTGAGCAGGCGGGCGGCGTCGATTTCGGTGGCCATGTCGGCGAGCATGAATTGAATTGCCTGGAACTGCGAAATGGGCCCGCCGAAGGCCATGCGCTCCTGCGAATATTTCAGGGCAGCATCAAACGCGCCTTGCGCGATTCCCACAGCCTGCGCGGCGATGCCGATGCGGCCGCCGTCCAGCGTGGCGAGAGCGACCTTGTAGCCTTCGCCATCGTTGCCCAGGCGATTGGCCGCGGGGACTTCGCATTCCGTGAAGGACAGCTCGACGCAAGCGGTGGCGCTGATGCCAAGCTTTTTTTCTTCTTTACCGACGGCGAAACCGGGAGTTCCCTTCTCGACGACCAGTGCGGTGATTCCCTTTTCCCCTTTTTCGGGATGTGTGTTGACGAAGACGATGCAGGCATCGGCCACGCCGCCGCAGGTAATCCACGCTTTGGTGCCGTTGACTACGTAGCGGTCGCCCTTCAGCACGGCTTTGGTGGCGAGGGCCGCGGCGTTGGAGCCGGCCTGCGGCTCGGTGAGCGCGAAGCAGCCGATTTTTTCACCGCGCAGGAACGGAGCGAGAAATTTCTTTTTCTGCTCTTCGGTGCCGGAACGATGAATGGGACCGCAAAAAAGGGAATTTTGAACGGAGAGGATAGCGCCGGTGGAGGCACAGGCGCGGGAGATCTCTTCGATGACGATGGTGTAGGCCACGTGGTCGAAGCCGGCGCCGCCCAGCTCGTCGGGAAACGCGACGCCGGTGAGCCCGAGCTCGGCGGCCTTGCGAAAGGTTTCCAGGGGAAAGTGGCCGGTCTCGTCGATTTCGCGAGCGTGCGGTTTCACTTCCGCCTGGGTAAACTCGCGGACAGTGTTCTGGAGAATTTTCTGTTCATCGGTGAGATCGAGATGCACGTGGCGACTCCGTGACGGGCCCTGCGTTGTGGAGCGCAGAGCGGGGCGGCGATGCCCGAAAGCAGAGCGAATTCTACGGTAAGCGAGCACAAAAACCAAAACAAACCGCAGTTGGACATAGATGCAGATCGAGAGAGGTTCGCCGCGGAAACCGCGGCGGAAAAGATCTTCGCTTCGCTCAGAATGACAAGCGAGGTTACTTGGCGAGAGCTGTGTGGAGTTTCTGATAAGTCGTGGTGAGGTCTTCGGGCTGGACACGGGTTTCGGCGGTCACGGTCATGAAATTGGAGTCACCCACCCAACGCGGCAGGACGTGGAGGTGGAAATGGCCGGTGACACCGGCGCCGGCGCAGCGGCCGAGATTCATGCCGAGGTTGTAGCCGTCGGGCTTGTAGGCGGAAGCGAGAGCGAGCTGCACGCGGCGGGCGAGCTGCATCATCTCGGAAAGGGTTTCAGCGTCGCCAGCGGAAAGGTCCGCAATGTGCGCGAAGGGCACGATCATTACGTGGCCAGAGGTATAAGGAAAGCGGTTGAGGACGACATAGTTTTTCTCGCCGCGAAGCACGATGAGGGCTTTGGAGTCGTCGCCGAGGGCGAGGAGGTCGCAGAAGATGCAGCGGTCATTCTTGGCAGCATCCGTTACGTAGGTGAAACGCCAGGGCGTCCAGAGGTAGTCCATAGCGACGGAGTAGCCCCGTTAGCTGGAAGCAGGATCCGCGGGAGCTGCGGCGGCGTGCGCGCCGGAGGTGTTGACGAAGTCCTTGAGCTCTTTGCTGGGCTTGAAGAACGGAATGCGTTTAGGGGGAACTTCGACGCGCGCGCCGGTCTTGGGGTTGCGGCCGATGCGCCCCTGGCGCTGCCGCGTGCGAAAGCTGCCAAAGCCGCGGATTTCGATTTTGTCGCCGGTCTGCAGGGCCCGGATGATGCTCCCGAAAATCGTCTCGACGACGACTTCCGATTCCTTGCGAGGCAGGTCCGTGACCTTGGCAACCTCTTCGACCAGATCTGCTTTTGTCATGGTTGCATCGTTCATCGGCGCGCTCTCCGTTAAGATGGCGATGGATTCCCGGGCTAACCTGCGCGGTGTAAGGAGCAACCACGCTGCAGCGGCAGGAGATAACCCCCGCACGCTTGCCTGTCAATATCACCAATTCGGTGGAAAGGTAAGTACTTTTTTTTGAGCGGCCCAGGCGAGAGGGAAGACTCGCACAGCACAGCCTGCACCAGTCACTAGGCGGCCAAGCCGTCTAGGAAGAGGAATCGCGCTTGGCCCAGAAGATGTCACCCAGCGTAGCTGTGGATGACCCCTTCGAAGACCGATACTGAGCAATTTCGTTGCGCTCCGCCTGCTTCTGCGCGCCACGATAGCTCAAGCCAATCTTGTGCTGATCGCGGTCGAGCTTGATGATTTTGAAATCGTATTCCTGGCCGACATCGAGCTGCACGCCGGATTTCGCCACCGAGCCGCGCGGCCCGCTTTCGCGGTCGGTGCGGGGACGCCGCTCCTCGATCTCCGACACATGGCAGAGCGCCTCAATGCCTTCGGCGAGTTCAACAAAGACTCCGAAGGTGGTGCTGCGGGCGATCTTGCCGCGGACCAGGTCGTTCACCTTGTGCGCTTCGAACCAATTGGACCAAATATCGTTCAACTGCTTCAGGCCGAGCGAGAGGCGGCGATTCGCGGAATCAATCTTGAGAACGCGAGCTTCGACGGTATCGCCCTTCTTCAAGACTTCGCTGGGATGCTTGATGCGCTGGGTCCAGCTGATATCGCTGACGTGGATCAGGCCGTCAATGCCCTCCTCGACTTCCACAAACGCGCCGAAATCGGTGAGGTTGCGAATCTTGCCGCTGACCGTGGCACCGATGGGATACTTCCCCGAGAGGGTATCCCATGGATCCGGCTGCAACTGCTTGAGGCCGAGAGAAACGCGGCGCTGGTCCGGCTTTAGATCAAGGACGAGGACTTCGACCTCGTCGCCGACCTTGACGATTTTCGAGGGATGCTTCATGCGCTTGGACCAGGACATTTCACTGACGTGCACGAGGCCCTCGACTCCAGGCTCGAGCTCGACAAAGGCGCCGTAGTCGGTGACACCAACGACCTTGCCGCTCACGCGAGAGCCGACCGGGAAGCGCTCCGCTAGGCCCTCCCAGGGATCGGGCATCAGCTGCTTATGCCCGAGGGAGACACGCATCTTTTCCTTGTCGAACTTCAGCACCTTGACTTCAATTTCCTGGCCGGGCTGGACGAATTCAGACGGCTTGGTGATGCGGCCCCAGGAAAGATCGGTGACGTGAAGCAAGCCGTCCAGGCCGCCGAGATCGACGAACACTCCATAGTCGGTGAGGTTTTTTACTTTGCCCACCATGACCGTGCCTTCGCAGAGGGACTCCAGCAGGTGCTCGCGCAAGGCTCTCAAGTCTTCTTCGAGAATGATTCGGCGGCTGACCACGACGTTGCCACGCTTGCGGTTCATCTTAAGCACGCGGACCTGGACGTCCTGGCCTTTCCAGGAGTCGAGTTCGCGGATGGGATGCACATCGACCTGCGAAGCGGGCAAAAACGCGCGAATGCCGACATCCACAACAAGCCCACCCTTGATGCGGTCCACCACCTTGCCGGTCAGCGTGACGCGGGTGTGATAGGACTTCTCAATGTTTTCCCACGCCTTGCGACGGCGAGCGCGAAGGTAGGAGAGAACACGGTAGTGTTCCTTGTGCTCGCTGAGAACTTGAACATAAACCTTCTGGTCCGGAAGTAGGGTAATGGCCCCTTCGGATTCGGCGAATTCCTGAGCAGGGATGAGACCCTCCGACTTGGCGCCGAAGTCCACCACGACGCCGAGGTCGTTGATGGCGACCACGGTGCCTTCCACGAATTCGCCCCCCGTAGAGGCGTCTTCGTGAGCGGCCATTTGGTCCATCAGCTCGCTCATGCCTTCCGTGGCGGCATCATCAATCGAGGGCTCGCCGCCTTCGGCAGACGGTTCTCCAGCTACGGTCGAGACGTCCTCCACCGGAGCGCCAGATTCAGCGGATAGCTCCGCGGGGGATTCGCCTTGCGGAGAAGCAGGAGTTGTTGCGGAAACCTCAAGGGGAACAATTTCAGAAGACGGTTGAGGAGTTTCCTCGGGCAGCTCAGCCCGATCCCGAGGCATCGGGACAGGTTCGGCTTCCGCTGCGCTGGCAGCGGAGAGCGTTGTTGGTTGGTTGTCGGTTTCGGGTGACATCAGAACAGCCTCCCAGGGGCAGTTTGCCCTGCTCGCTAGAACGTTTCCCTCGAATTCTCCCTACCAAGGGGGTGTGAGCAAGGAAGGGATTGCAGCGCTCTACACCACGCTGCATCGATTGGGATGATACTCGGCCCTCATAAGGTTGTCAATGAAAGTGGAGGCGGAAGGCCGAGGCAGCCCTACGAGCGAAGGCGGCCAGCCTGACGGATTACTTTGCGGTAGTCGCGGGCGAAAACTTCCACCGTGCGGCACATTTCGTAGAGGCGGGAACGAATGCGCTGGCCGACACGGTCGGCGAGCGTGTCTTCCGTGTTCACCACAGCCTCGCCGGAGGGCAGAACGGAGCGGGCGCGCTGCGCGCTTTCGCCGTCGAGATAATTCGTGGTGATGAGCGTGATGCGCTTTTCGTTGTAGCGCGAGTTGAGGATGTGGCCGACGGTCTCCAGCGCCCACGCGGAGGGCTTGCTGGCGCCCAAATCGTCGAGAAGAAGAAGCTCGGCCTTGAGCACGGGCTCGAGAACACTCATTTCTGTGCTCTGATTGACGGGATTGTAGCTGGCCTGAATTTCCTTCAGGAGTTCGCGATAGTCGTAGAACAGGCCGTCGTGGCCGCGAAGGACGAGCTCCTTGAACGCCGCGACCGCGAGGTGCGTCTTCCCTACCCCGCATGGCCCCATGAGCAACAATCCCTGTTCTTCCACCTGGGGATAGTTGCGTACAAAGCCCTGCACGTGCACTTTTGCTTGCTGGAGGCTGCGGTCCCACGCACCGGCATTCGGATCTTCACTCAGTGTGTCCGCTTCGAAATTCTCAAGATCGCAGTGCTCGTATCGCTTGGGGACGCGGGCGCGTTCGAGGAGGCGCGTGTCGCGGTCCGGCGCGGAGCACTCGCAGCGCACGGCAACGCGGGCGGAACTGTCGGGGCCGTCAGCGGGAACCAGCCGCCAGCCGGTGCCGCTGCAATGGGGACAATCTGCCTGCGCCATGCAGACAGGATAGGCGGGACGTTGGACGCGTGCAAGCGTAGCCGGGTGTGGAAAGAAATGCGCGCTGTGGAAAGCGCGGAACCGACAGTTGCGACGTAGCGCAGCCACTCTTGGCTGCGCAGAATTACTCGGCAAACAGCGCGCCGACAAGAGTGCCTGCGCCACATTTAGCGACGGAAAGGGACAATCGCGGAGCGGGAGCGGCGCGCCTGCGCGGCAGTCTGACTGATAAGCTCGTCCTGCACGAAGCGGATGAATTGTTGCATCTGCTCTTCCATCTGCCGCATTTTCTCGCGCATGTTGAGCACGATTTCGATGCCGGCCATGTTGACGCCCATGTCGCGCGTCAGGGTGAGAATCACTTCGAGGCGCTCGAGGTCGGCATCGGTGTACAGGCGCGTGTTGCCCTGCGAGCGGGACGGCTTGAACAGCCCCACGCGCTCGTACAAGCGCAGCGTCTGCGGGTGGATGCTGTACATCTCGGCAACGGCGCTGATCATGTAGCCGGCGCGGGACTTCTTGTTCGCGCGGCGCGGCTTGGCTGGACTCCGTTTGCGCATGGCTAAAGCGCGGCGCGGTCAAACAAGCCGTCGCGCGGGTCCTCCTGTGAAAACTCGCTCAATTTGCGGAGCAGATCGCGGACGCGCTCGTCCACCGGGCGCGGCACCACCACTTGCACTTCCACATAGAGGTCGCCCCGGCGGCTGGCGGCACGCGCCGAGCGCACACCCTTCTCGCGCAAGCGAAATTTCTGGCCGCTATCGGTGCCCGGCGGAATGCGCAACAATGCGCGACCATCAATGGTGGGCACTTCAATCTTCGCGCCCATCGCCGCTTCGGTAACGGTGATGGGAACAGTGCAATAGAGGTCGTCGCCGCGGCGCTCGAAAAACGGGTGCGGCTGCACGTTGGAAATGATGTACAGGTCGCCGGGCGGACCGCCCATCAGACCGGCTTCGCCGCGGCCGGGGACGCGAACGCGCGAACCGGTCTGCACGCCGGCGGGCAGGCGAACTTCGAGGACGTCGGCGCGGCGGAGGCGCCCTTCCCCGCCGCAGGCGCGGCAGATATTGCGAAGACGCCCACTGCCGCCGCAGCGCGAACACGGAACATTGAAACGCATGCTGCCTACGCCCTTGCTGATTTGTCCGTGGCCGCCGCAGGAGGGACACGGCTGTGCGGAGCTCGCGCCAACGGCACCCGAGCCGCGACAGTCCGCGCAGGTATCGAGACGCGCGAAGCTGAGCTTCTTGACGACACCGCGGACGGCTTCGCCGAAGGTGATGTCCACCTGATACTCGAGGTCGGAACCGCGCTGCGGCTGCGTGGCTTGGTGCTCCGCTCCCACGCCGCGCATGAACTGGCTGAAAATATCGCGGAAACTGGCGCCGCCCGTGCCGCCAAAGTCGAAGCCGCCAAAATCGGAATGTACTTCTCCCTGCGGGACGCTGCCGGGCGGCGGCCCGCCGGCGTAGTTCTCCGAGTAGAAACCGAATTGATCGTACATCTGGCGCTTCTTGGGGTCGGAGAGGACATCGTAGGCTTCCTGAATCTGCTTGAACTTTTCTTCGGAGGATTTGTCGCCGGGATTGAGATCGGGATGAAACTTGCGCGCCAGCTTGCGGTAGGACTGGCGAATTTCCTTCACCGGCGCGCGGCGGGGCACGCCGAGCAGCCCGTAGTAATCCTGCTTGGATGGCGGTGGCATCGGTGATGACTGCCGGCGCTAGAGCTTGGCCCAGCGAGCGTTCAACTCGGAGAGTTCGTGCTGCTCGCGGACGAGCTCTTCACGGCGGCGGCGCGCCTCCTCGGAACGCGTCCCCATCGAGGCTTCTTTTTGGTTGGCGCGTTCAATCCACTGATCAATCCATTTCAACTTTTCTTCGACGGTCGCGGCATCGGAACGAAAACGCAGAGCGGCGCCGCTCATTTCCACCGAGCGCGGAGGAAATTCGGGTGCAAAACCGCGCTGCGCATCGTAAAAAAGGCGTTTCCAGTCGGCGCCCGGGATTTCGGACACGTTGACCTGGACCAGGTACACATTCTCGCGGACTTTCTGCACCGCCTGGGGCGGGCCCATCCGATGCACGCCATCCGAAGTCAAGTCCTTCTCCTCTGCCCCAGCCAGCGGCTAGTTGGGCTTTTTCGATTCGTCCACGTCCACATATTCCGCGTCGATCACATCGCCCTGCGGAGGAGGCTGCGCCGGACCCGGGCCTTCTTGCGGGGCGGCGCCCGGAGCTCCGCTAGCCGCAGCGGACTGGGAACGGTACAGCACTTCAGCCATCTTGTGCGAGGCCTGCTCGAGAGCGGATGTGGCCACTTTGATCTTGTCCAAATCTCCGTCCGCAAGAGCGGTCTTGCATTGGGCAACGGCATCTTCGACAGCGCGAATGTCGCCCTCGGCGAGCTTATCGCGGTTTTCGCGGAGAAGTTTTTCCACCTGATAAACGAGAGAATCGCAGCGGTTGCGCGTTTCCACTTCCTCGAGATGCTTGCGGTCCTCGTCGGCGTGGGATTCCGCGTCGTGGCGCATGCGCTCGGCTTCGTCCTTGCTCAAGCCGGTGGACGCGGTGATGGTGATCTTCTGTTCCTTGTTGGTGGCCTTGTCCTTGGCGGAGACGTTCAGGATGCCGTTGGCGTCGATGTCGAAGGTGACTTCGATTTGCGGCAGCCCGCGCGGGGCCAGAGGGAGCCCGACCAAGTGGAATTTGCCGAGAGTGCGGTTGTCGTGTGCGAACTTGCGCTCGCCCTGCAGGACGTGAATTTCCACGTCGGTTTGATTGTCCGCCGCGGTGGAGAAGACCTCTGCCTTGCGCGTGGGGATGGTGGTGTTGCGCTGGATCATCACGGTCATCACGCCACCAAGAGTCTCCACTCCCAGCGAAAGCGGAGTGACGTCGAGCAGCAGGATGTCCTTTACTTCTCCGCCGAGCACTCCGCCCTGAATGGCAGCGCCCACGGCCACGACTTCATCAGGGTTCACTCCGCGGTGCGGCTCCTTGCCGCCGAAGAGCTGCTTGACGATGTCCTGCACGCGAGGAATGCGCGTGGAGCCGCCGACGAGAACGACTTCGTCAATCTTGTCGGGAGAGAGGCCGGCGTCGGACAACGCCTGTTTCACCGGACCCACGGTGCGCTGGAGAATGTCTTCCATCAACTTCTCGAGTTCCGCTCGCGTCAGTTTCTGCTGCAGGTGCTTGGGGCCTGAAGCATCGGCGGTGATGAACGGGAGATTGATCTCCGTTTCGGAAAGCTGCGAGAGGTCGCACTTGGCTTTTTCCGCGGCTTCCTTGAGGCGCTGGATGGCCATGCGGTCCTTGCCGAGATCGATGCCCTGCTCCTTCTTGAATTCAGAGATGATCCACTCGATCACGCGCTGGTCAATGTCGTCGCCGCCGAGGTGGGTATCTCCGGCGGTGGCTTTCACTTCGACCACGCCTTCGCCCACTTCGAGGATGGAGATGTCGAAGGTGCCGCCGCCGAGGTCGTACACAGCAATCGTCTCGTCCTTTTTCTTGTCGAGGCCGTACGCGAGAGCGGCAGCCGTGGGTTCATTGATGATGCGCTGCACTTCCAGGCCGGCGATTTCTCCGGCTTGCTTGGTGGCCTGGCGCTGCGCGTCATTGAAATACGCTGGGACAGTGATCACCGCTTTGGTGATTTTCTCGCCGAGAAACGCTTCGGCGGCGCTCTTCAACTTTTGCAGAATCATGGCGGAGATTTCCGGGGGGCTGTAGGCCTTGCCGGAAATCTGCACACGCGCGTCGTCGTGCGGACCGCTGACGAGTTTATAGGGAACCCTTGGCACTTCCGCGCCAACTTCGTCGAAGCGGCGACCCATAAAGCGCTTGATGGAATAGACCGTGTTTTCCGGATTGGTGACGGCCTGGCGCTTGGCCACTTGTCCGACCAAACGTTCGCCGGATTTGGTGATGCCGACGACGGAGGGAGTGGTGCGACCCCCTTCCTGGTTGGCGATGACGACGGGCTCGCCACCCTGCATGACGGCGACGACGGAATTGGTCGTGCCGAGGTCGATACCGATAATCTTGCTCATTGCGAAAAAGCCTCCTCAAAGGTGCGAAAGAGTGAAAAGGATCAGAACCACAGACAGTATAAACATTGAGTGTATCTTTGTCAAGTATTTTGATGGCTTGTAATCCATTGATATAGTTAATGTTAGTTTGTGAATGAGCTTTTTTCTGGCTCTATGACAGTCCCTCACAGAGAAATGCGCGAGGGCGGTAGTTCGCCAGAGTGGGAGATCGAAGACAAGGGAGGTTTCCACATTCACCATCCGTTTCGTCGTCGGCCATAGATCTTCCATGCAAGAAGTGAACCAGGGCCATGCGAATGGCATCGAACAAAGTGGGCCAGTGATTTTTTCCAGGAGGGACGACCGCACGCGGGCCGCAGGTCATGTAGAATATGAAGATTCGGAACGAAGTTGAGACGGAGGAAAGAGTGACCACGGGATCAAGAGGGCTAAGAGTTGCCAGAGTGTTTTGCATCACGCTGCTGGCGCTCGCGATGAGCGGCTATGCGGCAGCGCAGTCGCCGGCAAAGCGGCCGGGTGCTGCGAAGAAATCGGCACTGGTTGATATCACCGCCTTGAAAGCGCTGGGAACCAAGGCGGCGCCAATCACCATGGAAGTGTTCAGCGATTTCCAGTGTCCCGCCTGCCGGGAACTTTATTTCCAAACGGTCCGTCCGGTGATCGAAAACTATGTGTCTGCGGGCAAGGTGTACTTGATTCACCGCGATATGCCGTTGCCGAATCATCAGCATTCACGGGAAGCGGCGCGGTACGCGAATGCAGCGGCGCGAGTGCGCAAGATGGAAAAAGTTGTGGTGGCGCTGTTTGACAAACAGGCAAACTGGACGGCGGATGGAAACATCGACGGGGTGGTGGCAGCGGCGCTCACGCCAGCGGAAATGAACCAGGTGCGAAAGCTGGTACGCGGCGGGACGCTGGACGCCGGCATCGACAAGGACGCAGCGCTGGGCACGCAATTTCGCGTGACGCAGACGCCGACGACCATCATTACGCACAAAGGAGTGACGTATCCGGTGGTTGGCGTGGTGTCCTACAACATGCTGAAGACTTTTCTCGAACAGTTGCTCAAGCAATAGCCATGACGCGCTGGCTGATTTTTCTGGGGCGCGTGACGGTTGGATTTGTCTTGGTATACGCGGCGTACCTGAAATTGCAGTTGCCGTGGATCAGTTTCGCGGCGACCATCCAATCGTACAAGCTGCCGCTGCCGGACGAAGCCGTCATGTTCGCGGCCAGGACATTGCCGGGTTTCGAATTGACTTTGGGGGTCTTGCTGCTCATTGGCGTGCAGCTGCGCTGGGTGGCGACGGCCGCGAGTCTGCTGTTGCTTACTTTTTTTGCCGTGCTGGTTCGATCCTACGCGCTCGGCATGAACATTGAGTGTGGCTGCTTCGGACCGGGGGAACAACTGACCTGGAAGACGCTTATGCGCGATGGATTTCTTGTGCTGGTATCGCTCGCGGTGACCGTCGGCGCATTTTTGACACGACGAAAGACGAGCGATGTGCCGTCGATGACACGCGAGCCGCAGCCCGCCGAAGGGCGTACCGAGTAGAACTCCATGAAAAGCCTGGATGAATATCTGGAGCTCGCCGAGCGAGCGCACGGCCATATGTGTGCAGGACAGGTGCTGGGGGTGCGGCTGGCCATGCTCGGAGTGCGCGAACTGGGACTGGATCCGGTCAAGGACCGCAAGCGGTTGGTGACGTATGTCGAGATCGACCGCTGCATGACGGACGCGGTAGCACTGGTGGCTAATTGTCGGCTGGGCAAGCGCGCGCTGAAATTTCTGGACTGGGGAAAAGTGGCGGCGACGTTTGTGGATTTGCAAACGCAGCGCGCCATCCGCGTGGTAGCGAAAGAAAGCGCAAAGCAAAAGGCACGCGAAATGTTTCCGGATCTCGACAAGGAACAGGGGCAACAAAAAGCCTACCGCGCGATGCCGGACGAAGAAATGTTTGAAAAGCAGTGGGTGCGCGTCGAAGTGAAGCCAGAGGATTTGCCGGGTTTCAAAGCGCCGCGCGCGGTGTGCGCAGAGTGCGGCGAAGGAATCAATTTCAAGCGCGAAGTGGTAAAGGAAGGCCGCACGCTCTGCCGGGCGTGCGCAGGCGAGCGGTATTACGAACCGCTGACCTGACAAAAAGATTCGCCAGGATGACGTTCAAGATTTTTCTTCCGTCAAAAATGCCGCCAGCAGAAGAACACCCTTCCGGGCAGGCCAAATACGGTAGGATGACCCTCCGATGATGAACCTCCTAAAAGCCGCGGAGTGGCTGCCGGTGTGGTTGCGCGAGCATCCGCGGCTAGGGCGCATCGTGCTTGTGTTTTTGATTCTTTGCGCCATCGGCGGTGGAGCAGGCGCTGGATTCTTGTTCGTGTATTGGAGCGACCTGCCCGAGGTGCGCGCGCTGGAGGATTTTCGTCCCAACGTGGTCACCGAGCTGTACGCGGATGACGGCCAGCAGATCGGGAGCTTTGCGCTGCAACGGCGCGTACTGCTCACCTACGACCAGTTCCCCGCGGTGCTCCGGGACGCGGTCATTGCCACGGAAGACCAGCACTTCTTCGAGCACTGGGGGATTGATCTGCCGCGCGTGCTGCAAGCGGCGTGGCGGAACTTCCGGCACATGCGCACGGTCGAAGGCGCAAGCACCCTGACGATGCAGATTGCGGGCACGTTGTTCCTCGACCGCGCCGACCGCAGTCCCCGCCGCAAAATTCAGGAAATGCTGCTGGCCATGCAGGTCGAACGGCACTATTCGAAGCAGCAGATTTTCACGCTGTACGCCAACCAGATTTATCTCGCGCACGGAAATTACGGGTTTGCCGCGGCGTCGCAGTTTTATTTCAGCAAGCCGGTGAAAGAACTCAGCTTGACCGAAGCAGCACTGCTAGCTGGCCTCGCAAAGGGCCCGGGCTACTCGCCCGTTCTGTTCCCGGCGCGTGCACTCGCGCGGCGCAACCTGGTGCTGCAACGATTGGAAACGGAAAAGAAGATTGACCACGCGCAACTGCAGCAGGCCATGCAGCAGCCGCTGGGACTGCGGCTGCAATATCCGCGGAATGATCTGGCGCCGTATTTCATCGAGGAAATCCGGAAATATCTGGAGCACACCTACGGCACGGAAGCCGTGCACGAACGCGGGTTGCGCGTGTATACGACACTGAACGTGGCCATGCAGCGCGCGGCGAACCAGGCGGTGCGCGATGGCCTGCATGCGCACGCGCGGCGACGCGGGTGGCGCGGCAACCTGCCCAACGTGTTGCGCGACAAGCTCGGCAAGTTGGAAAGCTTCGAGGACGATGATTGGAAGCGGCCCCTGGAAAAGGGCGCCTATGTGACTGGACTGGTCACGGCGGTGGACGACAAGGCGGCCACGGTGAAACTGGGGACGTACCGCGCGCTGGTGACCGCGCCGGACTTTGCATGGACGGGGAGAAGATCTCCAGCGCAGCTCTTTCGCGTGGGTGATCTCGGCGTTTTCCGCATCAAGGAGATTTCCGGCGGCATCGCGCGCGTGGATGTGGAACAGAAGCCGCTGGCGCAAGGCGCACTGGTGACCATCGACAACGCCTCGGGCGAGCTCAAAGCGATGGTGGGCGGATACAGTTTCGAGGAGTCGAAGTTCAACCGCGCGACGCAGGCGCTGCGGCAGGTGGGCAGCTCGTTCAAGCCGTACCTGTACACCGCGCTGATCGAAGAGGGTTACTCGCCGTTCGATACCATCCTGGACGAACCGTTCACAACGATGAGCGGCGGGCAGGAGTACTCGCCGCAGAATTACGACGGAAAATTCGAAGGCGTGATTACGCTGCGGCGGGCGCTGGCCGGGTCGCGCAACGTCCCGGCCGTGAAGCTGGCCGAAAAGCTGGGCGTCGAAAAGGTGATTGATGTGGCGCGGCGCTTCGGCATCACGAGCGCGCTGCCGCCCTATCTTCCACTCGTTCTGGGCGCCGCGGAAATCACGCTGCTCGAGCACACCTCGGCGTTCACGGCGTTTCCCAACGACGGCATCCGCATCGAACCGCACTTGATCCGGCGCGTAGCGAGCTACGACGGAGCGGTGTTGGAAGAGGCGCGCCCCAAAGTGCACGACGTGGTGCAGCCGGAAACCGCGCGGATGATGGTAGCCATGCTGCGCGATGCGGTGGAATTCGGCACGGGGATGAAAGCCAAAGAGCTGGGGCGGCCGCTGGGTGGAAAAACCGGAACGACAAACGAATTTTCCGATGCGTGGTTCATGGGCTTTTCACCTTCGCTGACCACCGGCGTGTGGGTGGGCTACGACGACAACGCAATCTCGCTCGGGAACAAGGAAACGGGCGCGCGGGCGGCGCTGCCCATGTGGATCGAACTGATGAAAGCGGCGCTGGAAGGAAAGCCGGTGGAAGAATTTCCAAATGTGGAGCCGCTGTCCAAGCTGGCGCTGACCAAACAGGTGAAAGTGGACACGCCAGACACCGCACCGACCGAGGATGAGGGCCGTGAAAAACCGCTGGCTAAAACGCCTCCGCCGGTCCTGCCGGTGAAGCCACCCGAAAAGCCGCCAGACATTCCCGAGAAGAAACCACCGTCATAGAATTGCAAAAGTGAAAAGAGTGTCGCCGTCAGGTGCGGAAGTGGTCCCAGCCGCGGGGATCGAGGGTAGCGGCGTGGCCAGCTTTGTCGACAAGGCGTACTTTTCTTCCCAGAATAATTTCTCCGATGGGAGTCAAGCGCACGCCGAGATGTTGCGCGGGAATTGTTTTGGCCAGCCGGCGCGGAACCGTGAAAAGGAGTTCGTAATCCTCGCCACCGTGAAGAGCAAACGCGAGGGGGTCGAAACCGCGAGAGCGAAGTTGCGGCGGAACAGCAACGGCAGGAATACAGTCGTGCCAGAGGCGCGCGCCAACGCGGCTCGATGCGCAGAGGCGAGCAAGATCGGTGGAGAGCCCGTCCGAGAGGTCGATCATCGCGGATGCGAGATGGCGCAAGGCGAGAAATCTGCCGAGCGCAAGGCGAATGGCAGGATAGCTGTGCTGCCGAAGAAGCGGCTTCCACCGTTTCTGGCGGTGCAGGCCGCGGCGAATGAGTTGAAGTCCGAGCTGAGCGGCGCCAAGCGCACCGCTCACAAAAATCAGGTCGCCGGGGCGGGCTCCGGAGCGCGTGAGGGCAGCGCCTCGAGTGATTTCACCGATAACCGTAATACTGATGGCGACTGTTGGTTGGCGAGAGGTGTCGCCGCCGGCGAGAAGCAGGCGGTACTCCCGGGCGGCGCAAGCCATTCCAGCCAGAAAGTGTTCCAGCCATTTGCCAGTGCGGCGGGCGGGAAGAGCCAGGCTTAGCAGAAAATAGCGGGGGACGGCTCCCATGGCGGCAATGTCGCTGGTCGCGCGGGCGAGAGACTTATAGCCGACCGAGTCGGGTGAGTGCACTGCGGGAAGAAAATGGATGTTTTCGAGGAAAGCGTCACACGTGACGACGAAGTCCAAGCCGCGCGCTGGGGAAATCAGAGCAGCATCATCGCCAACACCCAGCCGGAGGCGGGACGAGGAAAGCACAGGGCGCCGCGGTCGGGAAGGAATCGCGCGCCGGATGCGATCGATCAGGCTCTGCTCGCCGTCCATTCGTGTCCTGAGGGATTATTGCACATTGGGAAAAAACAGCTGAGATGTTTGGAAAATCCACATTTTGGAATATTTTTTGGTTGACTTAGGTTTGCGCCTGCCGTTAGACTCGCTTCGGTTTCGAACCAAAGCTCGCGGTTCAAGCCCGAGGTTGTGAGGGCCGCTCGAAGGGAAAGCGGCGAAAGTCCCGCAAAGTGAATTAGGCGACCTGGTGAGTTCATGAAGTCGAAGTTCTATACATTCCTTATCGCCTCGAGCAACGAAGGCCGTGTGCGACGTGTGCGCGTTCCGCATACCATTGTGCATCTGCTTTTCCTGCTAGCAGTTGTTGGGGGTGTGACGGTATTCGCAGCCATGACTTCCTACAGCCGCATGCTGTGGAAAGTTACGAATTACAACGAACTGCGAACTGAGAAAGCCACGCTCCAAAAGCAGTACACGCGCTTGCAGGCAGTGGTCACGGACACCAACCAGCGACTTTCCTCCTTGCAATCCTTGGCGACCGAAGTCGCCATGACCTACGGCATCATCCGTTTCCGCCAGACGCCGTTCGGGCTTTCCGAGGGACCCGCGGGATCGGAAGCGGAACACCAGAGGTCGATCGAGCAGTTTGACTTCCTGAAAAAGAACGCCACCGCGATTGCACTGGCTTCCGAGGGATTGCGCTTGTTGCCCGGCAGCAGCCTGGCAGACCTCGCGTTCACTCCTTCGATGTGGCCGGTACAGGGGCGGATTACGGGGAGCTTCGGGGATCGACTGGACCCGTTCAGCGGAGAAGGCGCATTTCACGCAGGCGTGGATATTTCGTCGAGCTACGGCGATGCGGTGCGGACTGCCGCGGACGGTTTGGTGGTAGCGGTAGAGACTCGGCCGGGGTACGGGCACGTGGTCGTTGTGGATCACGGCTTCGGCACTTCGACCTGGTATGGCCATCTTTCGGGCTTCAGCACGCAGCTCGGCGCGCGGGTAAAGCGTGGCGCAGTGATTGGCTACGTGGGAACCAGCGGGCGGGCCTCCGGACCGCACGTCCACTACGAAGTGCGAGTGTACGGCGCGCCGGTGAATCCGTGGCGCTACCTGCGCGGGACTTCCGCAGACTAGCGACCTCGTTCCACCGGCATACGCCGGCGTTTCTCCTGTTTGAAGATTCCAGAACATCTGACCCAAGTCGAGGTGTCTTCAGCGAGCCTTTTCGGGGGTAGAGCGTCCGGCATCGGACGAAGCCGGGGAAACGAACGAATCAGCAGCAAGCTCGAAGCGCAATTGAACGCGCTGATCTTTCTGGATGAACTCACCGTTGCGGAGAATGGCTTCAGCCAGGGCTGCGGCCTGCGGAGACATCTGGCGGCGGGAGCGAGAATCCGCCAGCAGGACGCGAGCAAGCAGACGCAACGTCTCGGCGGTGGCGGTAAGTTCACGGGCAGCGTCCGCACTGATGCACTCGGCCTCGAGAGCAACCTTCAGACTGTCACCATCAGGCCGCGCGCCCAAGGAGACCCAACGAACGTCACGCAGCGCCCGTTTCAGATCGCGCGAGCGAAAACCGAACACGGAGAAGTTCTCCTGCGACGCGTCCACGCGCGCCAGCACGATCAGCGCAGCGCCAGCCACGCGCAGAAAGCGGTCACGTTGACCGGGCGAAAGGTCGGGCGCCGAGCGCATGGATTTCGGGTCCAACGCGGCAGAGTTCGCGAGCAAAATGCGGCCGGGCGCGAGAAACGAGAACGAAATTGTTTTTGCCGGCCGTCCGGACGAAACCACATAGACCTCTTCGCCGTTTCGGTTTTCCAATTTGCCGGAACGCAAGGAGTAAGCGGTAATTTTCGTGCGGTCGATGCGGCCATCGGCCACGGCGATTGTCGACGCAGGCGCGGGGGATGGGCGAGTGACAATCAGCGCACGATCCAAATCGCGTGAATAATCGAATCCCGTGGCGGTCACAAATTCCCGGTATTCAGGATCTTCACCGACCGAAGGAGCGAGGGCCAGCAACTGCGCGAAAAAAGGCGATCGGCGCAGCGCCGCGAGATCAACGTACACAAGTGATTCAGCATCGGGCGGAGAGAGAAGGAGCAGTTCGGGGATAGCCGAAGCGGGGAAAGCAGGCTGACGTTGGCGGAAATAGAACGCCAGAGAGGCGGCAACGACAAGAAGAACGACGAAAGAGAGTATGGTTTTCTGTTTCATAGATTCGGCAAACCAGTATAGGCGGGCAAGACGCAGTGGAGCAATGGAGGCCTCGCGAAATCGGTGCGAAAACGGCCGCAAGAAGCTTCCTGGATGGGCTAAAATGACTTTCACAGGGGTGGGGAATTTTCCACACCTTGAAGCAATTTGCTGATAGAATTACGTCTTGCAATTGAATGGCCCATATGGTAATTTTTCGAGGTTTGAGCAGGGCTGGCGTAGCTCAGTGGTAGAGCATCTGATTTGTAATCAGAGGGTCGTGGGTTCAAATCCCTCCGCCAGCTGAGATTGGAACGGCGCGTCGTTGAGGTTGCGGAAGCCGGGTTCTTCGCGAAGAAAAACAAACGGCTTGGTGTCTCCCGAAGCATCGGGACGACTTGAGCCTTCTGTGTGTTGTTGATCTCCTGCGCGGGACGGGTGGGTGAGTGGTTAAAACCAGCAGACTGTAAATCTGCCGCTCCTTGCGGGCTACGGAGGTTCGAATCCTCCCCCGTCCACCAG
>CAZIWR010000009.1:0-32124 GCA_964542805.1 uncultured Acidobacteriaceae bacterium | reverse complement strand
TGGAGACGTACGACCTCCGCGGATCCGTGAGCGAGGAGGACATCCGGCGGTTGCGCGCGCACATTGTCAACATGCTGGAAAGCAGCTTGCCCGGGCAGCCAAACCTGGAGAGTGCAGTCGCGGTGGCGTGCGGCGGCAACGCCGAAGCCCTGGCTAATCTCGCCCCGGGCCCGTTGCTGCGCGGGATTCCCACGATGAATGTCCGCGTGCTGCGCGAGCGGTTGTGGGAGATGGCCGCGCTGAGCGTGCCCAAGCGGATGAAGACATACCGGGTGCGTGAAGACCGCGCAGACGTGATGGCCATCGCCGCGATTGTGTTCACCACGCTGGGACGCTGGTACGGGGCGAGCCGCTTCCTGGTGCCGGGCGTAGGGGTGCGCGAAGGAATCCTGCACGAGCTGGTACGGGAGCATTTTGCGCGCGCGCCACTGCCCCACGACGAGGCCCACGCGGCCCTGCTGCGCGCAGCAGCGGAACGCTTTGCCACGCGACTCGGAGACGATGCCGAGCATGCGCAACAGGTGACGCGCATCGCCCTTTCCCTGTTCGACCAGCTCCGCTCCATCCACGGCATGGGGCCGGAAATGCGTGTGGTGCTGGAACTCGGCGCGCGACTGCACGATATCGGGCGCGTGGTGAACCGGGAAGGGCATCACAAGCACGGCGAATATCTGGTGCGCAACGCGGACTTGCCCGAGCTGCGCGGCTGGCGGCGAGCCATGGTGGCGTGTCTGGTGCGTTATCACAACCGGCAGTCCGAGCCGGATATGGGGCACAAGCTGTACGCGTCACTTGAGCCGCAGCAACGCACTAACGTGCGGGCGCTATCCGCGCTTCTGCGTCTGGCCGAAGGGCTGGATGACGACCACAAACAGTCCGTGCTGCGCGTGGACGTCGAGACGCACAGGCGCGAAGCGGTGTTCCGCGTGCGGACCAAGAAGGCCTCCAATTTGCCGGCGTGGGGCGCGCAACGTAAAGCCGGGCTGTTTGAAGAGGAATTCGGGCTGCGGGCGGTGTTTACGCGCAGCCTGGCTATGCGAAAAGTCGCGTGAAGAGAATTTTGCCGGGACATCGGCGCCGCCTCTACACTTTTCGCCGCAACACGCGTTAGACTAGGCTGCGTCGTCAGCGCGAATAACGCGGGCTGTTTATTACTAGGTATCGTCCACCAATTCCATGCTGCTCTATCTCATGCGTCACGGCATCGCCATTGACCGCGAAGACCCCGAGTGTCCCGCGGACGCGGAGCGCTACCTCACCAAGAAGGGAATGGAGAAAACGCGGGAAGTGGTGCTGGGATTGCGCGCGCTGGGCATCCATCCGGAAGCGATGCTGACCAGCCCGTTCGTGCGCGCAGTGCAGACGGCAGAGGTCACCGCCGCGGCCTTTGGCTTTGCGCGGGATAAAATCCGGCAGACGGAATCGCTTATTTTTGGACATAAGCCGGCGGAACTTCTTCGTGAACTGGCTAAGCTGCGGGCAAAAGAGGTGATGTGCTTCGGGCACGCGCCGCACCTCGACGAAGTAATCGCCCTGGTGCTGGGGTGCCGCGGAACTGTTACGTCGCTGAAGAAAGCCGGCGTAGCGTGCCTGGAGTTGAAGGCGATGGCCCCGCCGCAGGGTTCACTGTTGTGGCTGTGTACGCCGCGCACCTTGCGCGCTCTCGGCGAATAATTTCCTTGCATCAAATCGGAGTCATGCCACTTGCGTCGCGGTTTCCTCGAGGCGGATTTGCCGGGGACCTTCGGGGCGGGGACGAATGAGCACGGGTTTGCGCAGCGCGCGTTCAAGCAGGTGGCGCTCCGCGGCCAGGATGCGCGCATTCTCCGCGGCCTGGCGATAGCCCTGCGCCCAGATGAGCAATGCTTCGGGCGGGTTCTGCACGTGCAGCTTGCGCACGGCTTGCGTGTGCGCGTGGTCGAAAGCAGCCGCAAGCCGCAGGATGCCGCCGAGATGCAACACCGTCTCGCGGCGGATGGGCTGGAGTGCGGCGTAGCCGGCATGTTGAGCGCGGGGCCACGCGCCGCGGTGATAGCGGGCGATGAGAGCAACGACTTCGAGATCCTCCGCCGTCCAACCGATGGGCGGAGTCATCCGGTTGATGAGGCGGTAGGATTCTTTGTGGTGGCCTTTGCGTCGGGCAGCGTGTCCCACGTTGTGCATCAATGCGGCGGCATGGAGCAGCAGCCGATTGCGCGGATCGCGGTAAGGGCCGGGCAGTCCGGAGCCGGCCAGGCCGTCAAAAAGATCCAGGCCCAGGCGCGCGACGTGCTGCGCATGGGTGAACTCGGGATCCATCATGGAGGCCCATGCGCTCAACTTCTCCAGGCTGCTCGATTCCAGAGCCTCATTTCGCGGCAAGCCGCCGCGCCACACATTCCACATGGAACCGGGACCTGTCATTTTCGCGCGGTAGGAGTCGAGGCGAGCTTGACGCTCCTTGCCGATGATGTCGTGCCAGCGAGCGCGCTCGGCGGCAGTAAACGTCTTGCCCGTCCGGGCCAGCGCGGCCCAGAGCATGTCCAGGTCATGGACTTCGCCGAGCAGGTCTTGCATGTGCTTGAGGTCGACCCCCCAGATGGCGTGCGCGCTCGGAAGGAAATTTTCGACGGTGTAGCGGAAGCGTTTCACCCCAATGCGCAGGCGGTGCCAACTGGTTCGGCTGCGGTTGCGCAATGCGCGGCGGTGGAGATTGTAAGCCTCCTGCCAGCGCTGCAACGCGATGTGCTGGAACACGGGGCCATTCAGCGGGACGCGCGCGGCACGTTCATTCAGGTGCGTTCCCCAAGTCTTCCATTGCGCGCGGTCGAAGCGCGCCAGCGCAGCGGCGGTTTGTTGCTTGAGGTGCCATTCGCGTTGGCGCAGCGAAGCCAGCAGAAGTTGCGCGGGCGTGTCGCCGGGCGGCTCGAGCTTTTGGACCCATTCGATCATCACGTGGGTGTCGCGCAACTCGCCCAGGCGGCGAAAAAGCTTGCGCCCGGATTTTTTCATCTCGCGCCACGCGGAGTCGGAATCCACTTCCATCAGGCCGTCGGCCATGGAGCGGCAGCGGCGGAGAGCCACGCGAAGATCGTGGACGGTGTCGGGATGAAGCTCGCGAGTAGCTTTACTGTGTTCGGCGAGCACGCGGCGCATCCAATGGCCAAAGCCCAGCTTGGCTGGCGGAGATGCCGCAGCATGCGTGCGTTGAGAATTTGGGCTCGCCATCGGAAGGCTCCGGGGGGACGACCTTGGCCGGCGGCCTATCCTACAACGGCGGAGAGTCAAGTGGCAAAAGGGAAGGCAGCCTTGAGCAAGAATGCCCACCATGCTACTTTAGGTTGCGCCGCTGGAGTGGCGGAACTGGCAGACGCACGGGACTCAAAATCCCGCGGCACTTAGTGCCATGAGGGTTCGACCCCCTCCTCCAGCACCATAATTCCTTTCTGCATAGGCTTTTGCGGCCAACCTGCCGCGAAGCCAGCCTTCCGGGCATGCGGGTCCGTCCGCATTGACCCGGCTGCCGCGGGTGGACTACTCTCCTCCGTGGTTCTTAAATCTCGCTGCGGGAGGGTATGTATGCCCCTGTTCGGAGGAAAGTCCATGACACAGAAAGTGACCGAAGTCGTCGGCGTATCCAAGGAGAGCTTTGCCAAAGCGGCTGAAAGCGCGGTGACGGAAGCCGCGCGCACCGTGCGTGGAATGAAATGGGCCCGGGTGCATGAGCTCGAGATGGAATTGGATGGGAAGAAAATCAAGACCTATCGCGCGACCGTGCGAATCTATTTCGACGTAGAGCGATAAGCCCGCACAAATGAGTTGGCGCAGGAATGGGCAGATATGACCCAGGCTACCAGTGTGTCCGCACCGCCACGCGGATTTCTGCTGAACGGGCAGTGGCTCGCAGAGGGCGAGCCGTTTGAGATTCGCGCGCCGCACGACGGCAGTGTGGTGGGCACCTCCTTCCGGGCCACCCGCGCGCACCTGGATGCGGCCATCGCCGCAGCCGTAAAAGCTTTCGAAGTGACGCGCAACCTGCCAGCCTACGAGCGGCAACGGATCCTGCAAACGGCTTCCGCCGCCATTACCGCGCGTCGCGAAGAACTGGCCCGCGTGCTGGCGCTGGAAGCCGGCAAACCGATCAAGGCGGCGCGCGCAGAAGTGGACCGCGCCGTCTTTACATTTTCACTGGCCGCGGAGGAAAGCACGCGCAACTACGGCGAGTGGCTGCCACTGGATTTGCAGGCAGCCACAGTGGGCCGCTGGGCCATCGTGCGGCGGTTTCCGATTGGCCCCATCGCGTCCATCACTCCATTCAATTTTCCAGTGAACCTGGTGGCCCACAAGTGGGGTCCGGCCATCGCCGCGGGCTGCAGCATCGTGCACAAACCCGCGCCGCAGACGCCGCTTTGTTCGCTGCTGCTGGCGGAGCTGGTGGTGGACGCCGGCTGGCCGGCGGGCGCGCTGAACGTGTTGCCGCTGGCGAACGAAGACGCGGCGCAGCTGGTCGCGGATGACCGGCTGAAACTGCTTTCCTTTACCGGCAGTGCGGCGGTGGGGTGGGAGCTGAAGCGGCGTGCGGGGAAAAAGCGCGTGGCGTTGGAGCTGGGTGGCATTGCCGGGTGCATCATCCATCGGGACGCCGACCTGGCCTTCGCGGCGGAGCGATGCGTCTTCGGCGGATTCTCCTATGCCGGGCAGAGCTGCATTTCGGTGCAGCGCGTATTCGTCGAGCGCAGCGTGTACGAGAACTTTCTGAGCGAGCTCGTGCCGCGTGTGCAGAAGCTGAAGCTCGGCCCGCCGCTGGATGAATCTACGGACGTGGGTCCCATGATCAGCGAGGAGGCCGCGCGGCGCGCGGCGGAATGGATCGACGAAGCGGTGGCCGGCGGAGCGCGGGTGCTTTGCGGCGGAAAGCGCACGGGAGCCCTGCTCGCGCCGACAGTGCTCACTGGCACGAATCCCGGGCAGCGGGTCAACTGCATGGAAATCTTCGCGCCGGCGCTCACCGTCGAGCCGTATGACGACGTGTTCGACGCCATGCGCCAGGTGAATTCGAGCGAGTACGGCTTGCAGGCCGGGCTCTTCACGCGGGACATGGCGCTGGTGTTCGCGTCCTACGACACGCTGGAGGTGGGCGGCGTGGTCATCAACGACGTGCCCACCTTCCGCATTGACCACATGCCCTATGGCGGTGTGAAGGATTCCGGCGCGGGACGCGAAGGAATCCGCTACGCCATCGAGGAAATGACCGAGCGAAAACTTCTGGCGGTCAACCTGCGCTGAGCTATGTTTTCGACTGCGATTTTTGCGATCAAGAATCCTCTTGCGCAGCAATGGGAGCCTGCGTAAGATACGCGCAGTTTGTGGAGCTTACGGGCGTAACTGGTGCCAAAAGAGAAACCCAAGGTCAACATCGGCAACGTCATCCGCAGTTACCGGGCCGAACGAGGACTGTCTCAGGGCGACATTGAGCGCCGCACGGGCTTGCTCCGCTGCTATCTTTCCCGCGTAGAAAACGGCCACACCGTGCCGTCTCTGGAAACTCTTGCCAAGATTGCCGAGGCACTGGACATCACGCTGGCCGACTTTTTTCCTGGAAGCGAAACTCCCAGCGAACGCGACGCGCAGAAAATGCTGGGCGAGCTGAGCGAAGAGGAAGTGCGCTTCCTGGCCGAAATCAAGAAGTACAGCACTACGCTGAACGAAGGCGACAAGCGCCTTGTGCTGGCGATGATCCGCAAGATGGCCAGCATCGCTCCCGCACAACGCAAGGCCGCCCTGCGGCGGTTCTAACCTGCCGTTTTTTGAAATTCACCTAAATCAAGTCAGTGGAAATACTGCGGCGATAAACCAGGCCATCAGAACGGCCGTGAAGATTGCTGTGCCTGCGAGGGAGCCTGTGCGACGGCGAACGGCGTCCGCGCCCAGCCGCGTAAGGAGGGAAAAGATTCCCATGTAAAAGACCAGCACGCTGAGAAGGATCTGGCCGCTGGAATAAATGTATAGGGCAAACAGAATGCTCAGCCAAATGAGGAGCCGCAGAGCGATGAATAAGAGATAGCGGCGGATTTTCGTGAGCCAATTGCCGGCGCCCGGTGCACCGAGTGCCCATTCTTCCGCCAGAGCATAGGGCAGGCACGCAAGCGCCGCGGGAAAGAAGCGCAGCCAGCGTGATGCGTTGAGCCAGGTGTCGGAAAGCTGAAGAGTCATCCACGCGCCTACGATGATCATGGTCGCGATGCCCAAAAGCGCGCCAACAAGTACGCCTTTCCAGTGCGGGGCCGGAGACCGAGAAGCACTGTCCTTCGCCGAACTTATCCGTATCAAAACTAGCAGTGCAATTCCTGCGAGAAGCAGACAGGATGCCAGGTAGCCACCGTATTGCATGCACAAGAAATTGAACTGGGGAATAAACTTCAATGCGGTCACCGCGAAAAGCGCTGCGGCAATCCAGTACAGGATGGCACGCAACGCGGAAAAGCCAGCAGCTACGACAGAGGAATCACCCAGCCTGAGAAGTCGTGCGGTGCTATTGGCAGCAAGAGGGAAGAGCAGCATCAGTCCAACGAGGCCGAACACGCCCCACAACTCCCGTTTGATCGCGTTGACAACCCAGAGCCTGACGTTTTTCGATGCGGAGTCTTGCAGCCAAGAAACGAGAGCGGAATCATCCGGGACGTTGAAAATAAGACTGGTATGTGTAGCGCGTGGCACGGTGACGAGCTTCAATGCGCGTTGCTGATGAAAGTCTTCCGACTGGCTGCGTTCGCCGCCTCCCATGCGCACCAGTTCTTCTGCCGCTGCGCGGGAGTAGGGGAAATCGAACTGCCCCATCATGATGAGCAAATTGATGGGCATGCGCCGCGGAGGGCTCATGAGAACGGCGCCGGGCGGCATTTGGCCGGTGCGAATCATTGGCGCCGGGGAGATCGCGACGGTGGCAGCAGTGGGAAAGTAGTCGGCCATGCGGATGGCCAACGCGCCGCCCATGGAGTGGCCGATCAGAACTGTGCTTTGAAGGCGGAGCTCGCCGCTGCGCTCGAGCTGAGAAATCGCTGTGGCGGCACATTCCTCCGCGTGTGCAAAGGAAAAGTGATCCTGATTGTTGCCGTGGCCGGGAAGGTCGAGCAAGTAGACGCGAAAGCCCATGCTGGCGAGAAATTGTCCAAGCGAGCGCATGACCACTGCGTTCGCGCCCAAACCGTGCAAGACAACGGCAGAAGGAACATCATCGTGAATAGGCTGATTCATTACGCGGATGGGCATGGCGCACGCCTGCGTAAGGACTAATTCTTTGGCAGGGATGCGATCATGGAGGCGAAAAGCAGCAGAGAGTGCGAAAATCAGGATGCCCACAGCGGCGAAGAGCTTCTCGCGGCGGCTCATCGGCCCAGCCCCAGCGCATGGTAGAATTTGATGTCGAAGTTCATTCGCCTGTTGTTGCACCGGCGGTTTGCCGGCGAACGCAAGAAAGGCACGCCGCTTTGGGCCGTGTGGTCACGCAAGACGAACTGATTCTCCACGTTGCCGAACACAAACGCAACGGGCAGCGCGTAGTGTTTACCAACGGTTGCTTCGACCTGCTGCATCCGGGGCACATCCGCGGGTTTGAGCAGGCGCGCACGCTGGGCGACGTGCTGGTGGTGGCGATCAACAGCGATTCCTCGGTGAAATTTCTTAAGGGCGACGATCGGCCCATCATTCCCCAGGATGAGCGCGCGGAAATCCTCGCGGCGCTCGTAGCCGTGGATTACGTTGTGATCTTCGACGAATTGACTCCGCGCGAAATCATCGCCCGCGCCCTCCCCGATATTCTCGTCAAGGGCGGGGACTGGGGCGAAAACGAAATCGTTGGGCGTGAGGAAGTGGAAGCCGCGGGCGGGCGCGTAGTTTCCATTGCGCTCGAACCCGGTTATTCGACAACCGCCATCATCGAAAAGATCCGCATGGCGCGCCCGCAAAGTCCGCACTCCCCGAAATGATTCTTCCCCTCGTGGCTGAAATTCTGGCACGTGTCGGCCGCCATCCAGCGGTGGAGGAAGCGCTGGAATCGCTTCGGCGCGGTGCGCCGGAGTCGCGCTTGGCGGGGTTGACCGATCCGGCGAAGACGCTGCTGGTGGCCACGGCGGCACTCGCGTGGAACCGGCCGGTGGTGTTCGTGGTGGAGTCGAACCCGCGCGCGGACGCACTGGCCGATCCGATCCGGTTTTTCTATCAAGCGCTGGGAGGAAAGGCCGCGGCGCCAGTGTCCACGCTTCCGGCGCACGACGTGCTCCCTTGGCAGCGCCTCTCGCCACACCCGGAGATTCTTGAGACGCGAGCCGTGTCGCTGTGGCGCGCCGCGACGGGGCAAGCGCCCATCCTGATCGTGCCGGTCGCGTCGGGAATGCTGCGGCTCCACGAAGGAAGTTTCTACGAAAACCTTGCGCGCACGCTGGTGCGCGATGCCGGCGTACCGCTGGACGAATTTGTCGCGCATCTCGCCAGTTGCGGCTACGAGCGCCATGAAACGGTGGAAATGCCCGGGCAGTTTGCGGTGCGCGGCGGAATCGTGGACGTTTTTTCGGCGGAGGCGGCGCGCCCTGTTCGCATCGAGCTTTTCGGCGATTCCGTTGACTCCATCCGCGAATTCGACCCCAATACGCAGCGCTCCGTGCGGCCGCTCGAGCGAACCACGGTGCTGCCGCTGACGGATGTGCCGCGGCGTCCGGGACTGCTGGAAAAATTGTATGCAGGCAGGGCAGGCGATTCGGATGAGGGCAGCGAGTACGCCGGAATTTATCCCGGCTGGGAGTTTGATGCAGCGCTGGTCGAGTCGGCGCAGGCTTCGGTATTTGATTTGTGTGCCGGAGCCTTTTTCATTCTTGACGAGCCAGACACTTTGCGTGATGCAGCCAAGAAGTTAGCTGCGCGTCTGAGTGAAACGCACATTCGCGCGAGCGAATCCGCGCGTCCCCCCGCCGCGGAAGCCGTGCCAGAACGGTTTTACCTGAGCGAGGAAGAGTGGCGCACGGCGCTGGGAAAATGCGCGCGGCTGCTGGTCGAGCATTTGCCGATGCACGGGGAGGTGGGGCAACCGCTTGTGCTGTCCACGCAGCCGACGGTGCCTTATCACGGAAACGTCACCGCATTCATGACCGAAGTGCGCGCGCGGTTGCAGAGCGGCCATCAGGGCATTGCCTGCGCGGCAAACACCGGTGAGATGGAACGCCTGGCCGGACTCTGCCACGAATTTGAGCTGGCTTACCGGCTGGGCGAAATGGGCGACGAAGCCACGCTGGCGCGGCTGGCGGAGGAATCCAGCGCGGGCAGCGTGCCGGCGCTGACGCTGGTGAAGGCGCCGCTCAGCGAAGGCGTGAACTTTCCCGACCTGGGCCTGACCATTTACGGCAACTCCGATCTATTCGAGACGCTGCCGGTTCCGGAGCGTCCGCGGCGGCGGCCGAAGACGGCAAGTTTTTTCAGCGATTTCTCCGATTTGAAACCAGGAGACTTCGTGGTGCACGTGGACCACGGCATCGGGCAGTTCGAAGGTCTGCGGCAAATTGAAAGTGATGGCCGGGGCGAATTCATGCTGCTGCGCTACGCCGAGGATGCGCGGCTGTACGTGCCGCTGGCGCGGATGGACTTGGTGCAGAAGTACAGCGCGCTGGAAGGCGCGAGGCCTTCGCTGGACCGGCTGGGCGGCACGGTGTGGGCGACGAAAAAGCAGCGTGTGAAGAAGTCGGTCACGGAGATGGCCGACAAGCTGCTGCGTCTCTATGCCGAGCGCAAGAGCGGCGACGGCCACGCCTTCGCCAAAGACAACGAGTTCCAGCGCGAGTTCGAGGACGCGTTTGAGTTCGAAGAGACGACGGACCAGGCGCGCGCGATCGAAGACACCAAGCAGGACATGGAGCGCGCGGGGCCGATGGATCGCCTGCTCTGCGGCGATGTGGGCTACGGCAAAACGGAAGTCGCCATGCGCGCGGCGTTCAAGGCCGTGAACGACGGCAAGCAAGTAGCCATCTTAGCGCCGACCACGGTGTTGGTCTTCCAGCACTTCGAGACGCTGCGGCGTCGCTTTGCGGCGTTTCCGGTGAACATCGAAATGCTCAGCCGCTTTCGCTCCGCGAAGGAACAAAAGCAGGTGCTGGCGTCGCTGGAAACGGGAAAGGTGGATATGGTGGTCGGCACGCACCGGCTGCTTTCCCGCGACGTCCTGTTCCACGACCTGGGGCTGCTGGTTGTGGACGAGGAGCAGCGCTTCGGCGTGGCGCACAAGGAGCGGCTGAAAGAAATGCGGCGAAACGTGGACGTGCTGACCATGTCGGCGACGCCCATTCCGCGCACGCTACACATGTCCATCGTCGGGCTGCGGGATATGTCGGTGATCGAAACGCCTCCCAAGGACCGGCTGGCGATTCAGACGGTGGTAGCGCCGTTCAGCGAAACGCTAGTGCAGAGCGCCATCGAGCAGGAAATGGCCCGCGAGGGACAGGTCTATTTCGTGCACAACCGCGTGGAGTCCATCTTTTCACTGGCAGCGCTGCTGCAGCGGCTGGTGCCTCGTGCGCGCATCGTCGTGGGTCACGGGCAAATGGTCGAAAAGGAGCTGGAGCAGGCAATGCTGCGCTTCATTCGGCACGAAGCGGACGTGTTGGTATCCACCACGATCATCGAAAATGGACTGGACATCCCGCGTGCGAACACGATGCTCATCAATCGCGCGGACCGCTTCGGGCTGTCGGAGCTGTACCAGTTGCGCGGGCGTGTGGGCCGGTCGAATCAGCGCGCGTATGCCTATCTGTTGGTGCCGCGGGAGGCGACCCTTTCGGACCTGGCGCGGAAACGGCTGGCCGCGCTGCGGGAGTTCAGCGAGCTGGGCGCGGGGTTCCGCATTGCCGCATTGGACTTGGAACTGCGCGGCGCGGGCAACCTGCTCGGCGCGGAACAGCATGGGCACGTGAACGCGGTAGGTTTCGATCTCTATTGCCGCATGCTGGAGCGTGCGGTGGCCGAGATGAAGGGCGAAGCGCCGCAGCTTGAATTGCGGGCCACACTCAACCTTGGCGTGGATATCCGCATCCCACCAGAGTACATCCCGGGCGAAAATCTCCGGCTGCGGACATACAAGCGGATTGCGAGTGTCACGAGCGATGCCGAGCGCGATGAAGTCGCCAAAGAGCTCAAGGACCGTTTTGGCCCGCTGCCTCCGGCGGTAGAGCACCTGCTCGATTACGCGGTGCTCAAGGCGCTGTGCGAACGGTTGCTGGTGGCGTCACTGGAGCGCAAGGGCGAGTCGGTGGCCGTGAAATTTCACGAGCAGACGCCGGTGCAGCCGGAGCAACTGGTGCGCGTGGTGCGCAGCAGCCGGGGCATGCGGCTGGACCCCACCGGCGTTTTGTGGCTTCCGGCGGGGCGCGCGGAAAGGCGCGGCGAGGGCGGCGTGACGGAATCGGTCAGAAACGTATTGCTGCAACTACAAACGTAGGGATACACTTCCTAAGGGGATCACGAATGAATTGGAAACCAGGAATTGCAGTGCTGGGCGTGCTGTTGCTCGTGGGCATGAATGCGGCGGCGCAGGTGCCCGAGCGGACGCCCCCACCGGCACCGGCTCAGGCGCCGGTTCGCGTACCTGCGGCGGCGGCGGAAAAGGACAAGCGCGTGCTGGAGGAGATCATCGCGCGCGTGAACAACGAAATCGTAACCATGACGGACCTGCGCCGCGCGAACGATTCCATGCGACAGGATGTGCAGGAAGAGTGCAAGAACTGTACCCCCGCCCAGATCCGAGCCCAGGTGACGGAGCGCGAGAAAAACGTTTTGCGCGACTTGATCGACCAGTCCTTGCTGGTGCAGCGCGGCAAGGACATCGGCATCAACGTGGAGACGGACATCGTCAAGCGCTTGGACGATATCCGCACGCGGAATAATCTGGCCTCGATGGAAGAGTTGCAGCAGAAGGTGGAAGAAAGCGGGGTCGGCTGGGAGGAGTTCCGCAACAACCTGCGCAACAATTTGCTCATGCAGGAGGTGATCCGGAAAGAGGTGGGCTCGCGCATCATCATCGATAAGGACGAGGTGAAGAAATTCTACGACGCGCACAAAGAGGACTTCCACCGGCCGGAGATGGTCTACCTGAGCGAGCTGTTCGTAAGCACGGTGGACAAACCGGAGGCGGAAATCCCTGCGCTGGAAGAAAAGGCCAAGAAGCTGCTCGACAGGGTGAAGAACGGCGAGGACTTTGAGGAACTGGCTAAGCGCTATTCCGACGGAGAAACCGCCAAGCAGGGGGGCGATCTGGGCGGGTTTCAGAAAGGACAGCTTTCGCCGGAGCTTGAAGAGGCAGTCTACAAGCTGAAGGCCAAAGAACTGACCGGCGTGATACGGACGAAAACGGGCTTCCTGGCGCTGCGCGTGGACCAGCGCTACGAAGCAGGTTTGCAGCCGGTGGAAAAGGTGGAGAACGAGATCATGAACCGGCTCTACGGCGAGAAGATGCAGCCGGCCATGCGCGTGTATACAACCAAGCTGCGCGCGGAAAGCTACGTGCTGGTGAAGCCGGGTTACAACGATCCCGGCGCGGTGGCCAGCACCCCCATCGTGGAAGTGGAGCCGACGCCGGAAGTGGACAAGAACAAGAAGGCGAAGAAGGATAAGAAATCGGTAAAGGACGCCAAGGAAAAGAAGCCCAGCGAGAACCAGGTGAAGAAGGCCGGCGAATGAAATCCGATTTTGTGGCGGACCTGCAAGCGGAGCAGAGCGTCACATCATTTTTTCTGATTGCCTCCAAGGAAGTCCGCACTGGACAGAAAAGCGGCAAGCCCTACCTGCAACTTGAATTGCGCGACCGCACTGGGGCCATCGACGCCCGGATTTTCCAGAACATCGAAAATGCGACGGAAATGGCGCGCCTGGACGAAGTCGTGAAAGTAAAAGGGCGCGTGGACGTGTGGCAAGGGAAAAAGCAATTGGTGATTGAACAGATTCGCCCGGCCACTCCGGAGGAATTTGAGCTCGGCGATTTCCTGCCGCACACCAAGCGCAACGTGGAGGAGCTGTTCGCCGAGCTGCAAGGCATCGTCGCCGGGACGGCCAATCCTTGGATCCGCAAGCTGCTGGAAAGCGTTCTGGACGATCCCGCGATTGCGGAGAGGTTGAAGCGCGCGCCGGCCGGCAAGAAAATGCACCATGCATACATCGGCGGGCTGCTCGAGCACATCGTCAGCCTGTGCGGCCTGTGCCGCCGCGTGGCGCCGCATTATCCGGAGATTGACGGCGACCTGCTGCTCTCCGGCGCGATCCTGCACGATATCGGAAAGCTGGACGAGCTGTTCTACGAGCGCTCGTTCGGCTATACGACGGAAGGCCAGCTTCTGGGGCACATCGTGATCGGGCTGCAACTCCTGGAGAAGAAAATGGACGCGATCGACGGATTTCCGGCGGACGTAAGGCTGCTGATCCAGCACATGGTCCTCAGCCATCACGGGCGGGAAGAGTTCGGCTCGCCAAAGCTGCCGTCGTTTCCCGAAGCGCTGATGCTGCATTACCTGGACGACCTCGATTCCAAGCTGGCCACCATGCGCGAATCGTTCGAGGCCGAACAGGGCGAATCGGAGTGGACGGCGAAAAACTGGTCGCTGCAGCGCCCTCTGCTGCGCATGGACCGCTTCCGGCAGAGCGACGCTGGCGAACAGAAATCGCCGCCGGCCTCCGGGCAAAACGACGAGCCGCCGGTAGACTGACCATGGCAGCGCACAACTCTGCGGAAAAACGAAACGGCCGCCACGCCATCCTGGACCTCGCTCCGCTCGAACTGGATTGCCTGCGCGTGCTGTGGCCGATGGGCGAAGCCACCGTACGCGACATCCGCGAGGCATTGCGCATCGACCGCCCTCGCGCGTACACCACCATCATGACCATCATGGACCGCATGGCGCAGAAGGGAATTGTGTCGCGACGCAAGGCCGGGCGCGCGTGGCTGTATGCGCCCAACGTCTCCGCCGGCGAAGCGCGCGCGCGTGCCGTGCAGCGGCTCGTGGAACACTTCTTCGCGGGCTCAGAGGCAGCTCTGCTCGCGCAATTGTCGGGGGAAAGCGTGGCGAGACCGCCGGTCGCTGCATCACGAAGCGCGATCGAAACGCCGGTACAAGTGCGGGCTGCGAAGCGCGCCGAAGCTGTGGAAGAACCAGCGCCTGCGCAAGCCCGGCGGATGGATGATTCTCTGCTATAGGAGATATGAAGCGATGTTTCCCGTGGAGCTCACAATTCGGAATCTGCGCATCCGGCCGGCGCTGGTGCTGGCGCCGATGGCCGGAGTGACCGACACCGTTTTTCGCCATGTCATTCGCGGCCTGGGCGGGTGCGGGCTAATCATGACCGAGTTCACTAGCTCGGAAGGACTTGCGCGAAATCAGGCGCGCACGCTGCATTATCTGTTTTTCTCTAAGGACGAGCGGCCGATTACGGCGCAACTGTTCGGCGCGGACCCGGAGGTAATGGCGAAAGCCGCGCGCGTGGCACAGGATTTGGGCTTTGACGCGGTGGACATTAATCTGGGCTGTCCGGCGAAAAAGGTGGTGAAGTGCGGCGGGTCGGGTCTGCTGCGGGACCTGCCGCTGCTGCAAGAAATTCTGCGCGCAGTCCGCGCCGCGGTGTCCATTCCTCTGACGGTCAAAATCCGTGCCGGGTGGGACGAGAAGAGCATTGTGGCCGCGGAAGTGGCGCGCCTGGCGGAAGCGGAAGGCGTGGAAGCCATCGCCGTCCACCCGCGCACGCGCGTGCAAGGACTCGAAGGGCGCGCCGACTGGAGTATCATCCGCGAGGTGAAGCAGGCGGTGCGCATCCCTGTCATCGGCAACGGCGACGTGCGGCAGCCCGTGGATGCCGTGCGCATGGTCGAAGAAACCGGCTGCGACGCGGTGATGATCGGCCGCGCGGCGGCGACGAATCCTTGGATCTTCCGGCAGATCGAACAATACGTGGCGCGCAGCCGGTATGACGAACCAACCGAAGCGGACCGCTACCAGTTACTCTCCGGATATTTTCGCATGCTGGTGGATTCGCAAATGCCGGATGCCATTGGAAAAATGAAGCAGTTCGCGTGCTGGTTCACGCACGGCGTGCGCAATGGCGCGCTCTTGCGGAGGGAAGTGCATTCCGCGCATGAGCCGGCAGAAGTGTTAGAGCGCGTGGATTCGTTTTTCGCCGGGGTAGGCGCTCCGGCACTCGAAATGCGAGCACAAGCGCTGGAAATGCCAGCGCAAGCCGGAGGTGACGCGTGAGCGCACCGGAACAAGCTGGCGGGCGCGTGCAAAAGCGAGTGGCGGTGGGCTTGGCCATGCAGGTCAGCGGCAAGGAAGTTGACGGCATGCCGTTCGACGATACGGTGTACAGCGGCAACGTCAGCCGCACGGGCGCGTCTTTCCTTACGCATCGCCGCCTAGAAGTGGGCATGGAAGTGGACGTGCTAATCCCGCGGCGGCCGGGCGACCCCCACGATGCGGACTTCGCCAGCCGGGCGCAAGTCGTGCGCGCGCAACCCGGCGCTGACGAACGGGAAATTCTGGTGGGTGTGCAGTTCCTCGATCGGCGGTTTCACCGCGTGTACGTGTCTGAGACCACGTCGTAGCAGAACTAGTCCTTTTCCCGCAACATTCTCTGATACGCCTCTCGCTTCTTGATGCCCATCTCTCGCGCGGCCTGTTTGAGCGCGGCCTTTTGCTCCATGCCTTGCGCGCGCATGATTTCCTCGACGCGCTGCGGGAGTGAGAGGGAAGTTGCGGAAACCGGAGCAGCATTCTCATTTGGCGCGCCGATCAGCACAGTGATTTCTCCGCGAGGCTCGCGGCGCGTGAATTCCGCGGCCAATTCGTCGAGCGTGCCGCGCGCAAATTCCTCGTGGAGCTTGGTCACTTCGCGGGCGACCACGGCGGGGCGATTGCCGAGAATCTGCCGCGCGTCGGTGAGCATTTCGCGGAGGCGGTGCGGGGCCTCGTAAAAAACAAGCGTGCGGTTTTCGCCGGACAGCGGCTTCAGGGCTTTGCGGCGGTCCGTGGAACGGTTGGGCAGAAATCCAAGAAAAAGGAATTCATCCGTAGGCATGCCGGAGGCGGCCAGCGCGGCCACCAGCGCGGTCGCGCCGGGCACGGGCACCACCGGAATCTTGTGTCGCAAGCAGAGCGTGACGAGATGGTGCCCGGGATCGGAAATCGCCGGCATCCCCGCGTCGGTGACCAGTGCAACTTTCGCGCCTTGCTCCATTTCGATGACCAGTTCGGGTGCGCGGGTCATTTCGTTGTGCTCGTGGTAGCTGACCATCTTCTTGCGGATTTCGTAGTGGTTCAGGAGCTTCTGCGTCTGGCGAGTGTCCTCGCAGGCGATGAGGTCAGCTTCCTTCAGGATGCGCAGGGCGCGCAGCGTGATGTCCTCCAGATTGCCGATGGGCGTCGCCACCAGATGAAGGCAGCCGGCGGCGTCGAGATGCTTTGTGCGGCTCATTCCGAGTTCATCATACTCCCAAGCGGACCGTGCTATCATTCCTAATCAGCTTTTGTGAAAGGTTTTCCGTGCCACTGTACGAATACGAATGCTCGAAGTGCGAGCATCGCTTTGAAAAAATCGAAAAGGTCACTGCGCCGCATCGGCAGCGATGTCCGAAATGTAAAGGTATGGCCGGGCGGCTCCAATCTGCGCCGGCCATTCAGTTCAAAGGAGCGGGCTGGTACGTGACGGACTATGGCCGGAGCAAGTCCGGCGAGGACGCCAAGCCCCTCGCATCCCCTCGGGGCGAGCCGGAGAAATCCGAAAAGCCCGCAGCAGAAACCAAGGAAACAAAAGAAAAAGTCGAGAAGAAAGAACCCGCCAAGAAAGAACACAAAAAGTAGCCTGCCAGAATTCAGCCACGCAGATTTACAACCGAAGGATTCTTCGCTTCGCTCAGGTTGACAGGGAAATAAGTCTTCAGGAATTTAGAGCTTCAGGGTTTTCAAGTAAGCGCGGAAGCTTTCGCCGAGTTCGGAATTTTTCAGGGCCAGTTCGACATTGGCTTTGAGAAAGCCAAGTTTGTCGCCGGCGTCGTAGGAAGTCCCTTCAAAGATGTACGCCCAGAGACCTTTTTCCTGCGCGAGCAATTTCAGCGCATCCGTGAGCTGGATTTCGTTGCCGCGCCCGGGGGGAGTGCGCTCGAGACAATCGAAAATCTCCGGCGGCAGCAGATAGCGTCCGGTGATGCCGAGATTGGACGGCGCCTCTTCCGGCTTAGGCTTCTCCACCAATTTGCGAACGCGCAGCAAGCGGTCCGCCCAGGGACCTTGCGGCGCGGGCTCCGCGTCCACCACACCGTAGAGGTTAAGCAATTCGTGAGGAACCTCTTCGACGGCGATGGCGCCGACGCCGGTGGCGTCCCAAACGTCCATGAGCTGCCGCGTCGCGGGCTTGGGGCCGTCAATAATCACGTCGCCGAGCAGCACGGCGAAAGGTTCGTCGCCCACGAGTTCCTTGGCGGTCAAGACGGCGTGGCCCAGACCCTTGGCCTCTTTCTGGCGGATGTAGCTCACGTGCGTCATGTTGCTAATCGCGCGCACCAGGTCCGCCTGTTCCTTCTTGCCCTGTTTCTCAAGCTCGTTCACAAGGCCGGGAGAAACGTCAAAGTGGTCTTCGATGGCGTGCTTGCCGCGGCCGGTGACAATAATAATGTTCTCGATGCCGGAGGCCACGCACTCCTCCACCGCATACTGGATGAGCGGCTTATCCACAACGGGAAGCATTTCCTTGGGCTGAGCTTTCGTTGCGGGAAGGAAGCGCGTGCCGAGACCCGCCGCGGGCAGAACGGCTTTGCGCACTTTGGTGTGAGTGGTCATGGACGGCTCGTCCATCCTTACGACCGCGTGTTTTGCGGTCAATTCTTGAGCGCCAGAAAACTTATGCCGCCGCCCAGTATGCGGCATCTTTGCACGCTGTCAATCCGCGAAATTCTGCGAGCGTGGCGAAATCCTAATCTCAGCAAGCGCGCCGCCCGCCGCGGCGAGCGAGCAATCCCGAGGCCTCGGGACGCTATGCTACCATGATGCAAGCGGGAACTATGACCACGCGGATCCTGGGAATCGAATCCTCATGTGACGAGACGGCGGCGGCGATTGTCGCTGACGGGCGCGAAATCCTGTCCAGCGTAGTGGCCTCGCAGGTGGAGATCCACCGCAAATACGGCGGCGTAGTGCCGGAGCTGGCCTCGCGGGAACATCTGCGCGACATCGTGCCGGTGGTGCGCGAGGCGCTGGCAGAAGCGAAACTTTCTCTCGCCGACATTGACGCCATCGGCGTCACGCGTGGGCCGGGGTTGATCGGGTCGCTTCTGGTGGGCCTCACCTACGGAAAAGTGCTGGCCATGTCGCTGGGCAAGCCGCTGATCGGGGTGAACCATCTCGAAGGGCACGTCCACGCAGTGCTGTTACAAGCGCATCTCGACAAGCGCGTGCCGGAGATGCCCGCGGTGTGCCTGATCGTTTCAGGCGGGCATACCGTGCTTTACGAAGTGAAGGCCGAGCCGCTGCCGGCGGGCGCCGCGCGCAGGAGCGGAGTCGCGGAGGCGTTTCGGTTCTTGTATGCGCGCATCGGGCAGACGCGCGACGATGCCGCCGGCGAGGCCTACGACAAAGTCGCCAGGATTCTCGCCCTCGGCTATCCGGGGGGGCCGGTGATGGATCAACTCGCGGCACATGGCAATCCGGACGCCGTGCGGTTTACGCCGCCCGTGACGAAGGGGAATCCGTTTGACTTTAGTTTCAGCGGAGTCAAGACGGCCGTGCTGCGGCACGTGCGCGCACATCCGGAAATGCAGGCGGAGATCTCCGCGCGCGAAGCGGCGCTGGCACGGGGCGAACGCGCGGCTGCGCAGTTGCACCCGTTGTGCTCGGCGGCAACGCTGGACCTGGTGGCAAGTTTTCAGAAATCGGTGGCGGCCGATCTTGTGACCCGCAGCCTGGCCGCGGCGGAAGTGCGCGGCGTGCCCAGCGTGTTTGTTTCCGGCGGCGTTGCGGCAAACTCGGAATTGCGCAAACGCTTCGACGAGCAAGGCAAACGCGCCGGCGTGGATGTGTTCTTTCCCAGCCGCGCGCTTTCCACCGACAACGCGGCGATGATCGCCGCAGCGGCGTTTTCTCACCTGCTCGCGGGAGAGCTGGCCGACAATCAGCTCAACGCCGAAGCGAATTTTCCGCTGGCGTAGCGCCCTTGAAGTGCCGCCGGCTTATTGGTTACTGATGCGAATCGCGATCGATACCGGCGGAACGTTTACGGACTGCGTATTCCTTCGCGCCGGGCGGCTGGAAATCCTGAAGTTGCCATCCACGCCGGCAAATCCCGCGTTGGCCATCAAAAATGCTTTGGCGGAGATTTGCAGGCCCGACCGAAACGAATTGAATTCTCTGGACGTAACGTGTGGAACAACCGTGGGCACCAACGCGCTGCTGGAGCGCCGCGGCGGGAGCGTGGCCCTGGTGACTACGGCTGGCTTCGAGGACGTGATTGAAATCGGCCGCCAGGCGCGGCCTCGGCTGTACGACCTGTTTGTGACCCGCCCTGCGCCGCTGGTGCCGCGCTGGTGGCGCATCGGCGCACGGGAACGTGTCGGCGCGGATGGGAAGGCGCTGCAGCATCTCGCAACGCAAGAAGTGAAACGTGTGGTTCGGCACATGGCGCGTCTCCGGCCGGACGCGGTGGCGGTCTGCTTTCTGTTTTCGTACGCCAGTCCCGCGCACGAGCGCGCGGTGGCACGAGCGCTGCGGCGCGCGGGGTATTTGGTGTCCGTCTCGCATGAAATCTTGCCGGAGTTCCGCGAATTCGAGCGCACCGCAACTACCGTCATCAATGCGTACTTGTCGCCCGTGATGTCGCGTTACCTTGCAGAGATCGAAGAGCACGTCCGGCGCTCGGCGGGGCCACGCACGAAATCTCAGGTACGCATCATGCAGTCGAACGGAGGAATTGTTTCTGCGCGCGCGGCGTCGCGCGAACCGGTGCGGACGATCCTTTCCGGGCCGGCCGGAGGCATTCTCGGAGCGCAGTACGTAGCGCAGCTCGCAGGGTTCGAACGGATTATCAGCTTCGACATGGGCGGCACGTCCACGGACGTGGCGCTGCTCGAAGGCGAGCTGCGAACGTCCAATGAATCCTTCGTGGCGGACCTGCCGGTGGCCGTGCCCATGCTGGATATTCACACCGTTGGCGCAGGCGGCGGCTCGCTGGCGCGTTTCGACCGCGCCGGGGCACTGCGCGTGGGACCGGAAAGCGCCGGCGCGGACCCCGGCCCCATCTGTTACGGTCGCGGCGTACAGCCCACGGTGACCGACGCGCACGTGATCCTCGGGCGCATTCCGCCGGGCGGCTTGCTGGGCGGCGCGTTTCAGCTTGACGATGTGCGCGCGCGACGGTTGATGGATCGCGCGCGGGGAAAGATGCGCTCGGTGGAAACATTCGCGCAAGGCATTTTGGATGTGGCCAACGCGACGATGGAGAAAGCCATCCGGGTCATCTCGGTGGAGCGCGGCTACGACCCGCGGGACTACACGCTGGTGGCCTTCGGCGGTGCCGGAGCCTTGCATGCGTGCGAGCTGGCGGCGGCGTTGCAAATGCCGCGCGTGCTGGTGCCGAAGTTTCCCGGCGCGCTCTCCGCGCTGGGTATCCTTCGCGCGGACGTGGTGAAAGATGTTTCGCAGACCGTGCGCCTCGCCGTCGAGCGGGCCGTGGACGCGAAGCGCGAGTTGCGGCAGTACTTTGCGGACATCGAACGGAACGGTCTGCGGGAAATGCGAGCCGAAGGATTCTCCGCGACGCAGGTGTGCATCGAGCGCTTGCTGGACATGCGATACGTTGGGCAAGCCTATGAGCTGACCGTTCCAGCGGCAGGTGATTTCGTGAAGCAGTTTCATGGCGCGCATGAGCAGCGTTATGGCTATGCCGATCCGGGGCGCGCGGTGGAAGTCGTAAACGTGCGTGCCCGACTCATCGGCGCGACGCCCAAGCCGTCGCTGCCGAAATCCCACGGGGCCGGAGCGAGTTCGTTGGCGGCGCTAGTGGAGCGCAGGTCTGTGCAGGTGGCGGGGCGCAGCGAGCGCACGGCTATCTACGACCGCGCAAAGCTGCGGGCAGGGAATCGCTTTGCGGGCCCGGCGGTGGTGGTGGAGTACAGCGCGACGACGTTTGTGCCGCCCGGGTGGCGCGCGCGCGTGGACGCGTTTGAGAATATTGATTTGGAGCCGGAATGAAGATGAGCTTCGACCCAACGCGGCTGGAAATCTTCAAGAATCTGTTCCACTCCGTGGCCGAGGAAATGGGAGCGGCGCTGCGCCGCGTCGCCTTTTCGCCGAACATCAAGGAGCGGCGGGACTACTCCTGCGCGGTGTTCAACCCCGCCGGGGACGTGCTGGCGATGGGCGACCACATGCCCGTGCATCTTGGCTCGATGCCCATGTCGGTGCAGGCGGCCATGCGCGCGCTGCGGCTCGAGGCGGGCGACGTCGCGGTGTTGAACGATCCGTACGAAGGCGGCACGCACCTTCCGGATCTAACGATGGTAATGCCTGTCCATTGTGACGGGCGCGGGGGTAAACCCCGCGCCACGCCGGTGTTCTACGTCGCCAACCGCGCACATCACGCGGATGTCGGCGGCGGGCAGGCAGGCTCCATGGGGCTGGCTCGAGAAGTGTTTCAGGAAGGGCTGCGCATCCCGCCGGTAAAGATATTCCGCAAGGGGCGCGTGGTGGACGATGTGCTGGCGCTCATCCTGCGCAACGTGCGCACGCCGCGCGAGCGGGAAGGCGACCTCACCGCACAAATCGCCGCGTGCCGCATCGGCGAGCGCCGTCTGGCGGAAATGGTGGGGAAGTATGGCCACCGCGAAGTACAATCCTACGAGCGGCACCTGCTGGAATATTCGGCGCGCATGACCGGGGCCATGCTGAAGAAAATTCCCAATGGCACGTATTGCGGCGAGGATTTTCTGGATAGCGACGGCATCACTCCGCAGCGCCTGCGCATCGCCGTGACCATTCGCAAGCACGGCGCGCGCGCGGAGGTGGACTTCACGGGCTCGGCCCCGCAGTGCGCGGGCAGCATCAACGCGGTGGAAGCCATCACTTGGTCTGCCGTGTTCTATGTTTTTCGCTGTCTACTAGACGAGCAAGTGCCCGCCACGAGCGGGTTGATGCGGCCGATCCGCGTGGTGGCGCCGGAAGGCAGCATCGTCAACGCGCGACCCCCAGCGGCCGTAGCCGGCGGCAACGTAGAAACGTCGCAGCGCATTGTGGATACGCTCTTCCGCGCCCTGGCGCGGGCTGTGCCGCGCAGGATTCCCGCGGCCAGCCAGGGCACTATGAACAATCTTACCTTTGGCGGCGCTGACCCGCGCCATGGCGGAGAACCGTTTGCTTATTACGAAACGATTGCCGGCGGCATGGGCGCCCGGCCAGGGCTGGACGGTTTGAGCGGCATCCACACCCACATGACCAATTCATTGAACTCGCCCGTCGAGGTGCTGGAGCATACCTACCCACTGCGCGTGCGGAGGTACAGCTTGCGGCGCGGCTCGGGCGGAAAAGGCCGCTGGCGCGGCGGTGACGGAATCGTGCGCGAGATCGAGTTGCTGACCGAAACTCAAGTGGGTCTGCTGTGCGACCGGCGAGAAACGGCGCCCTACGGCTTAGCCGGCGGCGCGCCCGGAGCAAAAGGTGTGAATCATTTGATTGTTAAAGGGAAAGCGAAACGCGTGGCGGCAAAGTGCAGCTTTTATGCGCCGGCAGGTGCGGTAGTTCGGATTGCGACGCCGGGCGGCGGCGGATGGGGCAGAAAAACATAAGTCCCGGTGGACAGCCAATACACTGTCAATTCCGGGACCGGAAATCTTAGCGGCGCTTACTCGTATTTCTCGAGTGACACCGGCATCTGCAGCTTGGCCTTGGCCAGCGCGCGCACCAGAGAGTCTTCCATCTGCTGTTCGGAGGTATTCCGTGCAGTGGCCAACTCGCTGACGAGCAGGTGCTTGGCGCGTTCCAACATTTTCTTTTCGCGGAAGGACAGCGGCTTCGAGCCGGAGAGCGATACCAGGCTCTTCAGCACGGTGGCCACTTCCAGCAACGATCCGGTGCGCATGCGCTCGGAATTCTCCTTGAAGCGGTGCTTCCAGTCGTTGTGCGAGCAGCAGGAGCCCTTCTCGATGTAGGTCAGCACCTTAGCGGCATCCAGGGAACGAATGACGGGGCGCAGACCGACGGAGGTAACGTTGTTTTGCGGCACCATTACCTTGAGGCCACCAGACATAATTTTCAGCAGGAAGTACTTCTCGGTTTTACCGTTCAAAATACCGTAACTGATTTGTTCGATTATCCCCACACCGTGGTTCGGATAGACGACCTTATCACCTATCTTGAAATCCATCGGCGAAGACCCCCAGTCTGTACATCCAATTGTAGGCACAAGGCTTACGTGCGTCAAGTGAATATGCAAAAACATTTCGGCAGGGACATCAAGGCAAACCTGCCAATTTCCTCGTCAGATTGAACAAACCTCCCGCAGATCTGGCGATGATGCGGAGCAATTCCATTTCGGGCACCGGGCTGAGGTAGAATCTCTGCATGCTGGTGCTGGCAGTGGATACGAGCTCAATCTCCGGAAGCCTGGCCGTGCTGCGCGATGACCAACTCCTGGGGGTGATTTGCACCACCGGGGAGGAGAACTACTCCTCGCGGATGTTCCGCCAACTGGAGATTCTGCTCAGCGAGCTGCGACTCGAACTCCCCGCATTCGATCTCTATGCCGTGGCCGCGGGGCCGGGGTCGTTTACCGGATTGCGCGTGGGTTTGGCCGCGGTGAAGGGCTGGGCCGAGGTGCACTCCAAGCCGATTGCCGCGGTCAGCGCGTTGGAGGCGGTGGCTATTCAATCGTCCGCGCCGGGGAGATGGGTGGCACCAGTGTTGGACGCGCGGCGCGGGCAGATTTTTGGCGCGCTCTACGAACGGGGCGCGCACTCGCTGCGGCGGTATCAGGACGAGCGGGTTGAAAAGCTGTCCGAATTCCTTGCATGGCTGGGTGTCGAATTTCGCGAGAACAACGAGGGCGGCCTGGCGTTTATTTCTCCGGCGCCGTCCCTGCTGTACCTTGAATTGGAGAAGTCCGGATTCGCCAACAATCCAGTGGCACAGGCGTCTCCAGTGCTGGCGCCGCTGGTCGGGCAGCTTGGACTGGAGCGCGCACGGCGCGGAGAAACAGTGGACGCGCTTCACCTGGACGCGAATTACATCCGGCGCACAGACGCCGAGCTCAACCTCAAGACCCCAGCACACTGATGGTCATCCTCCGAAGATTGGCCGCGGCAGACCTGCTAGCAATCCTCAACATTCAGCTTGCGAGCCCGGAGGCTGCGAAGTGGCCAGGTGCGGAGTGGCAAGTGTTCTTTGCGTCCGGCGAGGTCTTAGAAAGCGCGAAGCTTTCTGTGGGACATTGTGCCTGGGTCGCGGAAATGGGTGGCGCAACCGTTGGGTTTCTGGCCGCCCTGTTCTCCGGAGAGGAAATCGAGATTTTGAATCTTGCAGTGCTGCCCGAAGCGAGGAAGGCGGGAGTCGCCTCAAGTTTGCTGGAAGCGGCGCTCGCAGCGGCGCGGAGTTCCGGAGGGAAGCGGGCATTCCTGGAAGTAAGAGCCTCCAACGCCGGAGCCATTGCGTTTTATGAGGGGCAGGGGTTTCTGCCGGCCGGCCGGCGAATCGCTTATTACGCTGCGCCCGTGGAAGATGCGCTGGTGTTTTCGCGTGGGCTCTTAAGAGACGACAAACAATCGCGAGACTTCGGCTTGATTCCACTCGCGGGCTTGTGTTAGGTTCGGCTTGAGGGGGAGGGGAAACGACTATCCTGGAGGCGAGCTGATGTCCAGTGCGACTCGTGAGCTTCGCGAGCAACTCCTTAGCAATAATTCCGAACTGCAACGCTTGGCCCAAGAGCACTCCCAGTACGAACGTCAAGTTCAGCAACTCACCAAGGATCCCTACCTGAGCGTGGAGGACATCAACCGCCTCGCCGCGTTGAAAAAGATGAAGCTGCGTGTGAAGGACGAAATGGAGCAGCTCATCGCGCGGCACGCCAGCGGGCATTCCGCCCAATAATCGCGCAGCCAAACGGGCGCTTCCGTCGTAAACTCGTTGTGTCTTTCGATTCAGGAAGCAGTTTGTCCTCATGATCAAAGAAGGCTACCTGTTTTCCGCGCCGCTGCTGGTGGCGGGGCTCGTCCTGCTGGTTCTCAACCGCTTTGTGCTGGACAAGGCCGCCTGGCCAAACTGGCTGGCGGGAATCTGCATTTTCCTCGGCGTGTTCGTGCTCTATTTCTTCCGCGACCCGCAGCGGGTGATTCCGCAGGACCCTGCGGCGGTGGTTTCGCCGGCGGATGGCCGGGTGGTCGAAATCGTCGAGGAAGCATGGGAAGGCAAGCCCGGGCGGCGCATCAGCATTTTCCTGGCGGTGTGGGACGTGCACGTGCAGCGCGCTCCCGTGGCTGGCACCATCCGTCGCGTGGACTATCGTCCGGGAAAATTCTTCGCGGCGATGCGTGCGCGAGCCTCGGTGGAAAACGAGCAGAACGTATTCACTGTTTCCACGCCGCGTGGGGAAATCGTATTCAAGCAAATCGCAGGATGGATTGCCCGCCGCGTGGTGAGCTGGAAGTCTCCAGGGGATGCGGTGACTCGCGGCGAGCGCGTGGGCATGATACGATTCGGCTCGCGCGTGGACGTCTGGCTGCCCCTGGAGGCGGAAATCACGGTCCGCAAGGGCCAGCACGTAGCTGGTGGGTCGGATATCCTGGCGCGATGGCCATGAACGAAGAACAAGCACCGCTATTCCCACGGAAGCGAAACGGCCGGCTGAGGCGGGGCGTGCACCTGGTACCCGCTGCGCTGACCACGCTCAATCTCGGCTGCGGTTTCTATGCATGTATCGCCACCTTCATGGGCGGCACGCTCAATTTTGATAAAGCAGCCATCGCCATTGGCCTGGCCATCCTCTTCGACTCGCTGGATGGGCGCATTGCTCGCGCCACGGGCTCAATTTCAGAATTTGGCAAGCAATACGACTCGCTAGCGGACGTGATTAGCTTCGGCCTTGCGCCCGCGATTCTCGCCTGGGCATGGGGCGCGCGTTGGGTTTCCGGCGGACCGGAAATCCTGAAGAGTTTAGCTCCCTTGATTTGCTTTGCCTATCTGGCGTGCTGCGCGTGGCGACTGGCACGATTCAATATCCAGGGGATGGCGCCGGATTCACGATACTTTCTGGGGATGCCCGCTCCGGCGGCAGCGGGGATGGTAGCTGCCACGGTGCACGGCATCAAGTTTCCCTTAGAGCGCGCGGTGGACTCGTTTCTCTGGCTGGCGATGATGGGCGCGCTCGGCGCGCTAATGGCCAGCACCATCCGGTATTTCAGTGGCAAGGACCTGGGCTGGGCGCGGCGGCAGCCGTCACTCGTGGTCGTAGCGCTGGCGCTGCTTGGCTGGTCCATCGTTGAGTATTCCGAACAGGTTTTGCTGACGGTCGCCGCCATATATACGACTTCGGGCCTCGCTCTGGCGCTGGTGCGGGCATTGCGCCACCGGATGGCCGCGCAACCCACCGCCCAGTGATGCACTCCATGTCTGCCCGCACCTTCCGTGTCGCTATCGTTGGCGCATCATCCCTTCGCGGCAAAGACCTGAGCGAATTGATCGCCGAGCGCAGCTTTCCGGCGAGCGATCTCCGGCTGATTGACGACGACGGGGCTGCCGGCACGCTGACGGAAGCGGGTGGCGAACCGGCGTTTATTCAGGCCATGGCGGAGGACAGCTTCGCGGGCGTCGATTTTGCTTTTTTCGCTGGCCGCCCCGAGTTCACCCTCCGCCATTGGGAGCAAGCCGCGCGCGCGGGCGCAACAGTCGTGGATTTGAGCGGGGCGTTTGTGGACCTCCGCGAATCGCAGCCGTGGATTCCGGCGCTCGACGGCGTGTTGCCGCCTCCGAAGGAAATCAGCAGCGGCAAACTTTTCTTTTCGCCGCCCGCAGCGACTCTGGTGGCGTGCACTCTGGCGGCGGCGCTAGGGCCGCTCAACCCCGCTCGCCTTTCCATTGTTTTCTTGCAGCCGGTGTCCGAGTGCGGTGCAGCCGGCATCGAAGAATTGGAGTCGCAGTCGGTGAACCTGTTGCGGTTCCAGCCGATTTCGCAGACCGTGTACGACGCGCAGGTTGCTTTCAACCTGCTGGGACGATTCGGTGCGGAGAGCCGCGAGCAGCTCGGCGGCGCGCGCGCGGCCATCAGCCGGGGCGTGGCGCGTTATCTGGCATCGCGCGGGCTGGGGACCGCGGCGATTCCAGCCGTGCAGTTAGTGCAGGCCCCGGTGTTTTATTCGTATGGGTTCACGGCGTACGCGGATGTGGCGACACAAACGGACTCGGCGGTGTTGGAAAGGGCGCTGGCCGCGATCGGGGTCAAGGTGGAAACGGGCGGCACGTTTCCGAGCAACGTCAGCGTGGCCGGAGAAAGTCACATCCATGTGGCGCATGTGGAAGCGGACCCCGGTGTAGCGCACGGCTGGTGGTTGTGGGGCGCTGCGGACAATGTGCGCCTCGCCGCGGCCAGTGCCCTGCGCATTGCGGAGAAGCTCATTGCCTCCTGAGACCCAAACCGAGCAACGCCGCCTTGCCGCACAACGCTTGGGCTTGCTCCACACACGCAAAGCAGTGGGTGTGCTCTTCCTATTTTCTATATTCTCTTTTCTATTTTCTGGTTTGACTTCCTGCGGCTATCACGTGGCCGGGCGGGGAAGCGAATTGCCGGCGGAGTGGAAGACCCTGGCAGTGCCGGCGCTGGAAAATCATACCACTCGCTACCGCATCGAGCAGCGCATGACGGAAGCGCTGGTGCGGGAGTTGCTGGCGCGAACAAAGTATCGCGTGGTACCGGAAGAAACGGCGGCAGACGCTGTTCTGCGCGGGGAAGTGGTCCGTGTGGAATCGAACGCCGTGCTGTTCGACGCGGCTACGGGTCGCGCCACGGCCATGGTGGTGACGGTGCACTTGAAAGTGCGACTGACCGACCGGGCGTCCGGCAAGGTGCACTTTCAAAACGACGATTTCGTTTTCCGCGAGCAGTACGAGGTGTCAACAGACGTGAGCAGCTTTTTCGAAGAGCAGCAGCCGGCGCTGGATCGCATGGCCCGCGACTTTGCCGCTCGCCTGGTCTCCGCTTTGCTGGAGAACTTCTAATGGCGGAAGTCAGCCTGGAACAATTTCAGAAGAAGCTGGAGAACGGCGCGGGGGTAACTGCCGTGCTGCTGCTGGGCAGCGATACGTTTCTGCGCGACACGCTCCGCGCCCTGCTGGTGGAGAAATTCGTCCCGGAGGCGGCGCGCGCCTGGGCTGTTTCGCGGCATTCCGCGAAAGAAGTTTCGGTGGACGATGTCCTGCAAAACGCCCAGTCGCTGCCCATGCTGGCGCCGCGCCAGGTGGTGTTTGTGGAAGAAGCGGAAGCCTGGGAGCGGTTGGGCGAAGCCGCGCGGGAAAAGCTGGTCGAGTCGCTGGAGAAATATTTAAAGGACCCGGCGCCGTTCACCGTCCTCGTGTTCGAAGCCACGCAGCTGGACCAGCGCATGAAGTTTGCGAAGCTGCTGGGCGAACGGGCGCTGGTGGTCAAGCTCACGCTGGGGGACGAGTCCGGCGCGCCGTTCGTGATGCAGATGGCGCGGGAGATGGGGGCGAAGCTCGACACGGAGTGCGCGGAGGAACTGCTTGACCTGGTGAACAACGACCTGGCGCGGGCGCGGACCGAACTCGAAAAGCTGGCCACGTATGCCGGGCAGAGGGCCATCACTGCCGAAGACCTCGATGCGCTGGTGATTTCCTCGAAACGATACGATGTCTGGCAGCTCGCCGATATTCTGGCGCTGCGCAAGCGCGACCGCGCCATGCTGTTTCTCGACAACCTACTGCGCAACGGCGAACAGCCTCCCGCACTGGTAGGGGCCATGGCATGGATGTACCGGACACTGCTGCACGCGCAGGACATGCCGCTGGGGAGTTCGGCGTTTGACCTTATGCGGCAGGTGCGGATGCGGAAAGATGCTGCCGACCTGGCGCTGATGCAGTCGCGCAAGATTCCGCGCAAGCAACTGCTCGACGGGCTCGCGGCGCTGGGTGAGGCCGACAGCCGCCTGAAAAAAGGCAAGATTGACCAGCGGGCGGTGATGGAATTTCTCGTCGCTCGCCTGACGGCGTAGCGCCTTCTGCGTTCCACCGGAGCACAGTTGAAAGACACCTCTGCCTCCGCTACCATGGCGGGACCTCAACGAATGCACTCAGTGTTTATGGAAAAGGAGAAACGTGCCATGCCGAAATTTCTGATCGAGCGCGAAATTCCCGGCGCAGGAAAATTGACGCCGCAGGAGTTACAGGGCATTTCGCTGAAGTCATGCAGCGTTCTGCGCGGGATGGGACCGCAAATCCAGTGGCTGGAAAGCTACGTCACCGACGACAAGATTTATTGCGTGTACATCGCTCCGAACGAAGCAGCGGTGCGCGAGCACGCGCGGCAAGGCGGCTTTCCGGCGAACCGCATCTCCGAAATCAGGGCTCTGATAGATCCAACTACGTCGGAAACGAAGTAAGACTCGGCGCGGCGAAATCGTTGAAGAGAACGATTCGCTTCAGGCCTTTGCTGCGCCCACCGTGTTGCAGGCGAGGGTAAGGCGGGATTTGTAGCGGTTGGCGGTGTTCTCCTGCAAGACGCCCTTCTGGATGGCCCGATCAATCGCGGACAAGGTCGGATTGAGCAGTTGTTTTGCGGCCGCGGTGTCGCCGGCGCCGATGGCCGCGCGCAAATCCTTCATCATCCCGCGCACGCGCGTGAGATTGGCGCGATTGACGATGGTTCGCTGTTCGGTCTGGCGAATGCGCTTGAGGACCGATTTCTTTCTGGGTTTAATCTTCTTTGCTGCTCCCTGCGCCATTCCATGCTCCTTATGAGTAAGACGCGGCGGAGAACGCCGCGTCCTGTGAAGTTCTTGCAGATAATCCCAAAACAGCTAGACTAGCCGACGCTTTCATCTTTGTCAAACCGGCCGCCGCGGGCCGGGCCGGAGCATACAGCGATGTCTACTGCCCCCGACAAGCGCGACGAGCTTCGGCTGCTGGTCAATTCGCGCCACCCCATCATTTCCGTGGAGACATCCGAGGAAAAGCGCATCGAGGATCTTCTCTCCGACGTCGCCGCTGAGCTGGATATTCCTTTCTTCACCTGGACCGTCACCCAGGGGTTGCTGCGCAAAGGCACCGACCAGGCCATGTACGAGACGGAGGACCCGGAAAAGATGCTCGGCAACATGGCGAAAATGCGCGGCGATGGAATTTTCCTGCTCAAGGATTTCGCGCGCTACCTCGACCAGGATCGCCTGCTGCGCCGCCTCCGCGAGCTGGCTGCGAGCTTCCGGGAAGCGAAGCGCTCTATCGTGCTCTCCGCGCCGGTGCTCAAGCTGCCCGCGGAACTGGACGACGATGCCGTGCCCTTCCGCATGGAACTGCCGGATGACGTACTGCTGTTGAAAGTGGTGCAAGCGACGATCGCAGAGTTTGGCATGCAGGCGCGCATCAAAGTGGAGCTGGACCAGGCGGGCTTGAAGCAGGTGGCGCAAAATCTTTCCGGGCTGACCATGGAAGAAGCCCGCCGCACGCTGGCCAAGTGCATCCTCGAGCGCAATAAAGTGGATGCACGCACGGTGAGCGACGTTCTCGAAGCCAAACGCAACGCGCTGCGCCAGGAGGGCACGCTCACCTATCTCAAGGCGGAAGCAAATTTCGCCGACGTGGCCGGCCTGCACAACTTGAAGGAGTGGCTGCGCAAGCGCCGCGGCGCGCTCAGCGCGGAAGGGCAGAAGTTCGGGCTCGAGCCGCCCAAAGGCGTACTGATTACCGGCGTGCAGGGTTGCGGGAAAAGTCTCTGCGCAAAGGCCGTAGCCGGTGAGTGGAGCCTGCAACTCGCGGGCTTCGACGCCGGCTCGCTCTACGACAAATTTATCGGCGAGTCGGAGAAGCGGCTGCGCAAGTCGCTGGAAATCGCCGAAAAACTCGCGCCGCTGGTGCTGTGGATCGACGAGATGGAAAAAGGCTTCGCGGCCTCCGGTTCGAGCGCGGATGTAGACGCGGGCCTCACCCAGCGCATCCTGGCGACCTTCCTCACGTGGCTGCAGGACCGCAAGCCCGGCGTGTTTCTGGTGGCCACGTCGAACAACATCAACGCGCTGCCGCCGGAACTGCTGCGCAAAGGTCGCTTTGACGAAATCTTCTTCGTGGACCTGCCCGACGCGGAGGCCCGAGCCGAGCTATTCAAAATCCACTTGAAGAAGCGGGGTCGCGACCCGGCGAGTTTTGACCTGGCAGCGGTGGCGTCGGCGAGCGAGGGATTTTCCGGCGCGGAAGTGGAGCAGGCCATCGTGAGCGCGCTGTACACCGCATTCTCGAAGCAGGCGCAGCTCTCCACGGAAATCCTGGTTGCCGAATGCCACGCCACGCGCCCGCTGTCGGTCACCCGCCGCGAAGAAGTCGAAAAGCTCCGGGACTGGGCCCGCGAACGCGCCGTCCCCGCCAATTGATTCTTGTTCTTCTCTGTGGTGGACTCTCTGATCATGAATTGGGTCTAAAAGCGTCTGTCAGCGTCTCTTGACGCCGCTCTCGCCGTGCTATAATCATCTTCCAGAGAACATTCTTTTGCAGGAGGATTAAGATTTCGGCCCGGTTGTTTCGCATGAGATTGGCGGGCCAACCAACTCGATGAAACGCACAGTGCAGTTAGCTGGTGGGATCGAACAACTCTTCGGCACCCTCGACGAAAACGTCAAGCTCCTGGAATCATCGCTCCACGTCACCACCCACCTTTCCGAAGACAGAATTGAGATTGAAGGCGAAGCCGCACCGGTGGAGCGCGCCGCGCGCATCCTGAACGAGTACAACCAACTCGTGCGTGAGGGCCACGTCTTCAACAACGGCGAAGTGAAGTCGCTGCTGCATCTGGCCACGCAAGAGCCGGACCTCGCGCTGCGCCAGGTAGTGGCGCCGGCCATGCCGCGGCACTTCGGCAAGAAAAACATTGCGCCGAAAAGCCCCA
>CAZIWR010000008.1:0-33453 GCA_964542805.1 uncultured Acidobacteriaceae bacterium | reverse complement strand
AAAAATTGCGCGCGGCGGCGCGTGTGATGCGGCGGCAGTAAGAGTAGGACTGCGCAAGTGCGACGTCAGGCATTGCGGCCCGCGGCGGAGGACTCCGCATTCTTATTTGAAAACCACGGAAGAAACAATCGCGTGAGTAGCGCGCGGCCCAGCAAGTGCGCCTGTGCGGCGCGGCTGAGCGCGGGGCGGCGCTCCAGTGTGTTGTAGTCGATGCGCTTGATGGAGTCGAGCACGGCCAGACCACCACGGCTGAACAGCTCAATGTCGATGCGCAGCTCCGGCGCAACGCTCTCGGCCAGCGGAAGGCCCTGCGTGAAGAGCGCGCGTGTGCGGGCGATCAGGTCTTTCATCAGCGCAGCGTAGCGATCATCGAAGCGGTGAGCGAAAAGATCGGCCTCGGATAGACGGTGCGCGGCAAGCGCATCGAGCGGAATGTAGATGCGATCCTTCTCGAGGTCGCGAGCGACATCCTGCCAAAAGTTGGCGAGCTGCAGCGCGGTGCACGTGGCGTCAGAGAGTGCCTGCCGTTCGGCGTCGCGGTAGCCGCAAAGATACAGCACAAGCCGCCCAACGGGATTCGCCGAATAGCGGCAGTAACCAAGCACGGCGTCCCAGTCCGCATAGCGGTGAATCCTCTGATCCTGGCGGAAGGCTGTGAGCAGATCCTGGAATGGCTCGATGGGTATCTGACATTCCTCGACGGTGGGCTTGAGAGCAACAAAAACAGGATGCGTCGGCGAGCCGGCGTAGCAGTTGCGCAGTTCGGATTCCCACCAGTCCAGCAGCTCGAACGCGCGGGCGGGGCTGGCGACTTCGTCGCCCAAGTCGTCGGCCCAGCGGCAGTACGCATAGACATTGTAGAAATGCTGATGCAGGCGGCGCGGCAGCAGCCAGGAAGCGACATTGAAATTTTCGTAATGGTGAGTGGCCAGCCAGCGCGTGTAGTCCTGCGCTTCGGCGGGAGGGCAGCCAGCGGGCGGCAATTGGCGGCTGATTTCGAGTTCGACTGGCGGCTGCATGGGTCTCGCGGAGCGGCGCGGGTCGGAGCAATTCGGCGCGGCCCCTTGTCCCGCGACGGCGGGATCGGGACAGGCTAGGGGATCACAGCCGTTTTCAGTTCGCCGTTCCGGTGCTTCATATGTTCGAACACCTGCGGCAATTCCTGCAAGGAAACTTCGCCGGTGACGAAGTCGCTGGCCCGGATGGAGCCGCGAGCCACGGCGTCCAAAGCAGCCCGGATAAAACGAGGCGTATGATGGAAAGTGGATTTGAGGGTGATTTCGGAATAGTGAAGAATCGCCGGGTCAAATTCCACGTGGCTGTCGCGCGGGCAGCCGCCGAACAGGTTGACCGTCCCGCCGCGGCGAACCATCTGCATAGCCCACTCCCACGTGGTGGGCGAACCCACCGCTTCAATCACAGAATCGGCGCCCAGGCTGCGCTCGGTCAACTGGCGCACTTTCTGGATGGGGTTGTCGAGCTTGGAAACGTCGAAAGCGCCCACCGCGCCCAGCCGTTCAGCGGCGCGGATCTGGCTCTGGCGTTTGGCCAGCGCGATCACGCGAACGCCTTCAATGGAGAGCATGCGCACAAACATCAAGCCGATGGGTCCGCAGCCGACAACGACCGTGGTGTCGCCGGGCTGAATACCGGTTTCCACAATGCCGCGCAGCACGCAGGCCAGCGGCTCGACCAGCGCCGCGTCCATATAGGAAACATGGTCGGGAATCTCCAGCATGTTCTGGCGGACGATGCGGCCGGGGATGCGGATGTACTCCGCGTAGGCGCCGTTGTTGAAGAGCAGGTCTTCGCAGAGATTTTCGTTGTTCTTCCGGCAGAACACGCAGATGCCGCAGGGTGCGGAGTTCGAAGGCACCACGCGCATGCCCACGCGTACCGAGGCGTCGGTACCGCCGTTGACGTTGCGCCCGAGGGCCTCCACTATGCCGGACAGCTCGTGGCCGAAGATGGCCGGGGGCTGAATCATCCGCGCATGGTAGCCCTGCTTCCAAACCTTCAAATCCGTGCCGTCGGTGAGCGCGACCTTCACGCGCACCAAGGCGTCGTCGTCGCCAAACTGCGGCACGCCGACGGTTTCGATTTTCAAGTCTTCGCGGCCGTACAGGACGGCCGCGGTCATGTGACCGTTGCGTTCTGTTTGTCTCAAGGCCGGATCACCAGTTTAAAAGATCGACTCAAGGCAGTATCACCACTTTAAGAGAATTGCCCGCCGGGCGGGCCGCCAGAGCCAAAGCATGTTCCATCTGGTCGAGCGGGAAGCGGTGGGAAATAAGTTCGCGCAGGGGCAGGCGGCGCTCAAACACCAGCCGGGCCGATTGCTCCTGCAGGTCCACCGATGCGCTGTAACTTCCCAGAATTTCTTTTTCCTCCACGCCGACCGCCGCTGCCGGAAATTCAATCTTCATCCGCGGGTCGTTTTGCGCAAAGAGTAGCACACGACCGCCGGGTCGCGCGAGTGTCAATGCTTCGAGCACCAGTTGCGGATGGGGCACAGCCAGCAGGACCACGTCCGCCCCGCGGCCCTGCGTCTGGGCTCTGACAGCAGCCAGCAGCGTGCCCGCAGCGGGATCGCAAGAGGCCGCGGCACCGTAGAGCAGACTGCGCTCACGGCGCGCCGGCAGCGGGTCGCTGGTCAGCACGGTCGCTCCGGCATTTTGCGCCAGCAGCATGAGCAGCAGACCGATGGACCCCTGTCCGATGACCACTACTGATTCTCCGGCCGCGACGCGCGCCTTCTCGATGGCCTTCAGGCACGTGTTCACCGGCTCGACGAACGTAGCTTCTTCGAAGCTGACCTCAGGCGGAATAGCCACCATCCCGCGCTCGGCAATCCACGGCATGATGCGCACGAACTCGGCGAAGCCGCCGCCGTTGGGATCAAACCCGGCCGTTACCCCCACCTTTTTGTACGTCGGGCACTGCGAGTGAAGATTCCGCTCGCAGTAAAAACAACTGCCGCAGGGCACGTGATGAAAACTGATGGCGCGGTCGCCCGGCTTCCACCGGGTGACTCCGCTGCCGACTTCCACCACGGTGCCGGCGATTTCGTGGCCCAAAATCTGCGGCGGCTGGATAAAGCCGTGCTGAATTTTCTTGATGTCCGTGCCACAGATGCCACAGGCGGCCACGCGCAACAGCACCTCGCCCGGGCCGATCTCCGGCACCGGCACAGTTTCGATTACAACATGCCCTTTGCCGCGATACACCGCCGCATGCATGGTCCGGGCACTGAGTGGAACACCGGCCGCGGTCGCGAGTTGGTGCACAGCGTGGCTCATCCGACGGCCACCTCTTCGTGAACTTCTTCAGGCCTGCGAGCAGCGGCAAGCACACCAACATAGCTGTCGAGGAATTCCGCCAAGCGGGTTGCAGCCCGCTGCGTATCGCGGCCCAGACGAACCAGTCCCGGTAGCCGGTGCGGGTTGCGCAGAAGCTGGCCGAACACGCGAGGAATGCTGATCTGGCCTTTCGGTCCAACCGTGCGATTGAAATCGAGCGGCAAGTCTTGGCATGCCGTGTCCCCGATGGCGCGAATGGCTACCGCCGGCACGCGCAGTCCTTGTGCCTCGGAGAGAATTGCGAAGCTTTCCATATCGACCGCATCCGCAGAAAATGCCAGACGGCCTTTTTCTTTTGCCGTCAGCACGGCGCGATCCGATGACAAAAATGCATTCACTTCGCGCGCGCCACAGGTCTTCGCGGCATGCCGCAATTTCGCGTCACTCTTCACGTATCCTTCGCCGCCGGCAGCGCGCACCGCCCGCGCGACCAGCACGTCCCCGATGCGATGGCGCAGCTGCAGCGCTCCTGCGAGGCCCGTGGAGATACAGATGTCTGCGCCATCCGTAAGTGCAATTTGCAATGCACGCCGTGCGTGTTGTGCTCCCATTCCCGTCAGGACCGCACAAACTTCGGAGGTTCCAACTCGCGCCTCGTAGAGCGAGGGTTCCGCAACCTCCGCGCGGCGGAACTCCCGCATCCGCCGCCAGGGGGCGAACTCGTTTTCCACCGCGAAGGTAACCAGTATTCTCATGCAGCAATCTCAAGCTGCGGCGCGCACCGCGCGATGTGGCGCGTGCGGCCGGACGTAACCATTCGCTTCGTACCAATGAACGGCGCGCTCCAGCGCCGCTTCCACCGGCCCGGGCTGGTAACCAAGCTCGCGGACGGCTTTCTCGCCATTCACGAACATTTTGTGCCGCGCCATGCGTACGCCCTCGAGCGGAATCTGCGGCACGCGGCCCAGCGCGCGCGAAAACGCATTTTCAACGAAGCCTGCCGCCATGGCCACAGCATTGGGCAGGCGAAACCGCGGCGCAGGGCGCCCGGTGATGCCGGCCAGCGCATCGAGAATCTCTTTCAGTGTCATATTGCGCCCGCCCAGGATGTAGCGCTCGCCGGAGCGGCCGCGTTCAGCAGCCAGCAAGTGGCCCGCGGCGCAATCCTCGACCGGCACCACATTCAGGCCCGTATCGAGATAAGCCGGCATTTTTCCTTGCAGGAAATCGAGAATCACCTTGCCGGTCGGCGTGGGCTTCCAATCGCCGGGACCGACGGGAGCCGTGGGATTCACGATGACTACCGGCAAACCCTCCGCGGCGGCGCGCAGGGCTTCCTGCTCAGCAAGAAACTTGGAGCGCTTGTAGTGCCCGATCATTTCGTCCAGGGTGGCCGCAGTGGTTTCGTCGGGCAGCGCGCCTGTGCGAGGAACAGCGATGGTCGCCACCGTACTTGTGTAAATAACTTGTTCCACGCCGACGGCACGGGCCGCGGCGAGCAGGTTGCGCGTGCCAGTGACATTTGATTCGTAAATCTCTCTCGGCTCGCGGGCCCACAGGCGGTAATCCGCCGCCACGTGGAACACGCGCTGGATTCCCCGGAGCGCCGCGGGAAGCGAAGCCGGGTCGCGCAGGTCACCGGTGACGCGCTCCACGGCCATGCCGTCCAAAGCGCGCAAATCACTTGAGGCGCGTACCAGCACACGCACGGAATTTCCGCGTCCCGCAGAATCATTCGGGACGCACGAACCGCGTGCGAGTAAAAGCCGGGCTACGTGGCTGCCCACGAACCCGGTCGCGCCGGTAACAAGATCGTTCATAGGATGTTGAAGGCCCCGTCCTGATACGCGGGCTTGGGGTCGGACGCAGGGGGCGTTCCCGCAGGCGGCGACGCATGGCCATTACCGCTGCCACTCCCATTGCCGTGGCCGTTCGCGCGGCCGTTCGAACCGTTCTTCCGGCCGTTGCCGCCGCCCATCTGTCCGGTGAACTGCCACTTTAGCATTTTCCAGTTGTCGCCGAGTTTGCGGTGCGCGCCGAGCACGGCCGAGGGCTCATAGCCCACATGGACCATGCAGTCCTCGCAGCGCGGGTCGCGGCCGCGGCCGTACGAATCCCACGGCGTTTTCTCGACGAAGTCCTTGAAAGTGTCGTGATGCGTGTCGGTCATCAGGTAGCAGGGCCCCTTCCATCCGCGCGGGTTGTAGGTGGGGTTGCCCCAGGCCGTGCACATCAGTTCGCGCTCGCCCCGCAGATACTCCATGTAGATGGGCGACATCATCAGGTTGTACTTCCCAAGCAGGGATTGCGCGACACGGAACTTTTCGCGGATTTCATCGCGAGACATGAAGATTTCGCGCGTCTGCACGGCAGCGTAGGAGTAGGCCGGCGAGACCATGTAGCCATCGACTCCGAGGCCCGCCAAGTACTCGTACAACTCGGCGATCTCGTTCATGTCGGTTTCCTTGTAGATGGTGGTGTTGCTGCAGACCAGAAAACCGGCGGCCTTGGCGGCCTTGATGCCTTCCACGGCCTCGCGGAAAACGCCGTCGCGCTCGACACAAAGGTCGTGCGTGCGCTCCAGCCCGTCAAGGTGGACGTTCCAGAAAAAATTAGAGGTGGGTTTGAATTCGTGCAGGCGCTTGCGGATAAACATTCCGTTGGTGCACAGGTAGATGTGCCGCCCGCGGTCGAGCAGCTCGCGCACGAGGCGGTCGACTTCGGGATAAATCATCGGCTCTCCGCCGCAAATTGAAACCACCGGGGCGCCGCATTCCTCCGCGGCGGCCAAGCACTGCTCCACGCTGATCATCTCGCTGATGGTGGATTTGTATTCGCGGATGCGCCCGCAGCCGGTGCAGGTGAGGTTGCAGGCATGCAGCGGCTCGAGCATGAGCACGAGCGGGAACTTCCCTGCCCCGGACATTTTTTTCCCCACGATGTACTGGGTCAGATTCGCGGTCAGCTTGAGCGGAAACCTCATCGATTCACGCGCGCGCCATTGCGGCGTTCGAACTGGTGCGGGGAGACGAGCACGCCACAGAAGGGTGTGGACGCCTTTTGAATATTGCGGAAGCGGGCCAGGGCGTAGAGCGGGAAATAAATCCGGTAGAGATGGTATTTCAAGTGAAACACCGTTGGGAAACCGGTGCCCGTGGTGGCCGCCTCCGCCCACGTGCCGTCGTCCTGCTGGTGTTGGGTCAGGTAACGGAGTGCGCCGGTCACGGCGGGATGGTTGGGCTCGGCGGCCGCCAGCAACCCGATCAGACCCCATGCCGTCTGCGAAGGCGTGCTGGGCCCTATGCCCTTCATCGCTTCGTCATCATAGGAGGCGCAGGTCTCGCCGAAACCCCCGTCAGGATTCTGCACGGAGCGGAGCCACTGCGCGGCCAACTTGGCATCATCGCGGTCGGCGAGGCCAAGCGCTTCCAACGCGCGCAGCACGCCGCCCGTGCCATAGACATAGTTCACACCCCAGCGGCCATACCAGGAACCATCCGGGCACTGTTCGCGCTGGAGATAGGACAGCGCGCGCTTCACGATGGGGTGCGAGGCGTTCCAGCCGAAGCGGCCGAGGCACTCGATCACCCGGGCGGTGACGTCCTCCGTGGAGGGGTCAATCATCGCGTTGTGGTCCGCGAAAGGCACCTGCGTGAGAATGGCGCAATCGTTGTCGCGGTCGAACGCGCCCCAGCCGCCGTCGCGGTTCTGCATGGAAAGCATCCAGGTGAGACCGCGGCGGATGGCTTCCTCCATACGCGGACGGTCCGGATAGTCCACGCGCTGCAGAGCCTGCAGGACGAATGCCGTGTCGTCGATGTCCGGGTAGAAGTCGTTGCGGAACTCGAAGGCCCAGCCGCCCGGCTTGGTATTGCCGTTTTTCACCTGCCAATCGCCGGGGCCGAGGATCTGTTGGTCAAGCATCCAGCGCGCCGCTTTGATTAACGAGGGATGGTCCGGGGGAAGGCCCGCTTCTTCCAGCGCGACCATGGCGATGGCCGTGTCCCACACGGGTGAAAGGCACGGCTGGAGGCGAATCGAATTTTCCTCCTCGATTTCAAAGCGCGCCAACTGGCTGATTTCGCGGGCTGTCAGCGGATCATCGGGCGAATGGCCGAGGGCGAGCAGCGCGAAAATGGAGTTCATCATGGCCGGGTAGATGGCACCCAGGCCGTCGCTGCGCTGGAGATGGTCGATCAACCACTGGCGGGCGCGGGCCAGGGCCCTGTCGCGAAAGGGCTTGAAAGGAACGCGCTCGTACAACTTGAAAATGCGGTCCAGCGCCAGAAAGAAATTGCGCCAGGTGAGAAGCTGGGAGTCCCAAGCGAAGGCCGCGGTTTTGTTGTGCGGATCGCGGAACAGTTCGTCCACGCGGGCATGCTCCGGTAGCGGCCAATGCGGCTTCAAGCAATACAGAATCATCAGCGGAACGACGATGCCGCGCGTCCACGAGGACATCTCATAAATGTTCAGGTAGAACCAGTCCGGAGAGAGCATCAGCTCTGGCGGAACGGCGGGCACCATTTCCCAGTCCACGGCATCCACCAGCGCAAGATAGAAACGAGTGAAGGAGTTAGTGTGCTCCATGCCGCCCAGGTCGTGCACGCGCGAACAGGCCCGGGTCATATGCGGGGAATGGATAGAATCGCCCGCAATCTTCAGTGCCAGGTAGGCCTTTACCGTGGCGTTCAGCTCCGAGGGGCCATCCTCGTACACGCTCCAGCCGCCGTCGGCAAGCTGCTTGCGGCGGACTTGGTTGGCGAGCTTGGCCACGCGTGTGCGTTCAAGCTTGCCCAGGATGTGCAAATAGAGAATGTAATCGGATTCGAGCGTGGTATCGGCTTCGAGTTCGCCCAGCCAGTAACCCTCGCGGTGTTGGATGGAAAGGAGGTAACGGACGCCGCGGTCCACGGCGTCGTCCAGCCGTTCCTCCAAGCGTTCCTCGACAACGGGTTCTGAATAGCTTAGTCGCCTGCCCGGTAACGGATCCTGCTCTAGTTCTGCCCCTTCACCCATGAAGGCCTCTTCTGTCAAATTTGAACAAAATAATCTCTACTGTCGAGCTGGGCATGCGTACGGAATAATAACCAGCGGGCTGCAAGGCGCGGGGGCGCCTCGGATTGACGGGGAACGATTAATGCCCCCAGTGCGCTAATCCATCTGCCCCTAAATTGCAAACAGCTAAGTTCCGTAAAACAAACGATTATCGTAGGTATATCCCATACCGTCAACAAGAAATATCTGTCGAGTGCCCGCCAGTGAGATGCGAATGGGTGAAAAACCGCTGCCAGATGAATGCGGAAAGCGCGGGCGGGAGCTCCTCTCCCAATGGTTGCTCAAAGCAGGGCTTTCCTTGCAGCACAAAGGAAGGTACTAGCGGCGGGCCTTCGTTGGCCTGAAGCCAGGGAGCACCCTGGCACGGCGCGCGCAGCACAAAGGCATCGGCGAGGTGAAGAAAACGCAGTGCCGATTTCTTGAAATCCGCCTTCGCCGGGTCCAGCACCACCAGGTACAGCTCGGGCCGCAGAAACTCCAAGATCGAGTTGCTTTCCATGATGACGTTGGACGCCGCGCCGATTTCCCGCCACAGCCGCGGAAGGTACTCCCCCAGGCAGCCCTGGCGCGTGCGGACCCATAGGGAACGGGCGGCTCCGGCGACGAGGAAGCGCGAGCTGTCCGTGCGGTTTGAGCGGTTCTGCTCTTCGTCGAGCGCAAAGCTATGATCCACCGGGGCGCAATCGCAGTCTTTCCCATCGATGGAGCAGACGCCGTGACCGTGCTGGGTGATTTTCACCGCCGTCCAGGCAGCCTCCGGGAAGGCGCGGATGATGTCCACCACCAGCGCGGATTTGCCGATGCTGCGGGTGTGCCCGCCTACGACGAGGATGCGCATGGGGCTCATAAAACGCGAAAACAATACTCAAGCATGGTCGAATAGAACACCGCGAGAATCAACTCTGCCGATCGCGGCCTTCGAGTTTGCGGATCCGTTCGCCGAGTTCCGGCAAACGCGCGAACCAGGCGTACTGCTCCTTGAACTTGGCGAGCGGGCGCGCCGGAGTGCCCCAGACGGTTTCGCCGGCGGGAATGGTCTTGCCGGTGGGGATGCCGGCCTGCGCGCCAACGATGGCGGCATCGCGAATGTGGCAGCCGTCGGCGATACCCACCTGCCCGCCGATGAGAACGTGATTCCCGATTTTTGAGCTTCCGGAGATGCCGGTTTGCGCGGCGATGATGGAGTGCTCGCCGATATCCACGTTGTGAGCCACCTGCACCAGGTTATCAATCTTCGTGCCCGTGCCGATGCGCGTGGTGTCCAGCGCGCCGCGGTCAATCGTGGTATTGCTGCCGATTTCCACGTCGTCGCCGATTTCCACGCGGCCAATTTGCGGAAACTTCCAGTGGCGGCCCTCGCCGAAGACGTAGCCAAAGCCGTCGCTGCCGATCACCGCGCCAGAGTGTACGATCACGTTTTTCCCCAGCCGCACGCCGGCATACAAAGTGACACGCGGGTACAGGCGGCAGCGCGCGCCGATCCGCGAGCCTCGGCCGACAACACAGTACGCGCCGAGCTGCGCGCCGTCTCCGATTTCCACATCGTCCTCAATTACCACGAATGGCCCTACGCCCACGCCGTCTCCCAACTTTGCGGTGGGCGCAATGATGGCGCTGGCTTGAATCCCCGCGGCGATGGGTGGCGAGGGATGCAGCCAAGCAGCGGCCTTCGCAAAAGCCAGCTTGGGCTGTGAAGAGCGGAGAATTGTCCGGCCGGCGAGCTCCAGCCCAGGCGGAAGGAGCACGCAGCGCGCGCGGGACTGCGCGGCGCGATCGAGATGGCGCGCGGAGTCCGCGTAAATGAGATCCTCCGGCCCGGCACTCTCCGGGCTAGCCACGCCGGATACCTTCGCGGTGGGATCGCCTTCGAGTTGCGCGCCGACGGTTTCGGCAATTTCGCGTGCAGTGCGGATCATGGCTACCTCGCTGTGCATAAAATCAGAATGGATAGATTGGCTTTTCGCCGGGCGGGCGCGTGCGCCAGCGCTTGTGCACCCAGAGCCACTGGTCGGGATGGCGGCGGATGTAGTCCTCCACGGCGCGAGTAAAGCGCGCGGTGTTTTCCACAATATCGCGCTGCTCGTCTCCCGTGCGCTGGAGTTCGATGGCCGGCTCAAAGCGCAGGCGGTACTTGCGCATGTGCTCGTCCCAGAAGAGAAATCCGGGAACGACGGTGGCTTCGGTACGCAGCGCGATGCGCGCGAGGCCGGACGTGGTGCACGCGGGGACGCCAAAGAAGGCAACGAACACACCTTCTTCGGGCGAAGTGTTCTGGTCAATGAGCACTCCGATGGTGCCGCCGGCGCGGAGAATCTGCAACATGGCTCGTGCGGATTTGTTTTTCTCGATGGGCGTATTGCCGGAAAGACAGCGATAGCGGTTGACGAGCGCGTCCACGCGGGCATTGTCGATCGGGCGGACGAGAAAATGCAGCGGATATCCGTACAGTGCCTGCGCGAACGGCGCCAGCTCCCAGGCGCTGGTGTGGCCGGTGAGAAATAACACGCCCTTGCCAAGACGTTGCGCGGCGTCGAAATTTTCAAAGCCGTCGAGCACGACGATGCGCTCGATTCGCGCGCGCGTGTAGCGCGGGAACTGTGCGAATTCGCCGGCCATCCAGCCCACCTGCCGCACCAGGCTGCGCAAAATGCGTCGGCGCTCGGCGTCGGAAAAATCGGGAAACGCGAGGCGGAGGTTGAACACCGCGGCGCGGCGCAGCGGCGGACGAAGAAAAAACGCCAGGCGCGTCAGCAGCGCGCCCACGCCGCGGGCCAGCGGACGCGGGAGAATCCCGAGAGTTTTCAGCGCCAGCCACGCGGCAACGAATTCAAGCCACCTGCGCATCGGCCGTCATTATCCATGAATCCTTGCCCGTCACAATCAGAGAAGTCACTTTCCCCTCGCAAATACTTTGACTGAAAAAGTGCGCTCGGAAACATTGACGCGCGTTCCCCGCCCTGCCGTCTGTTAGACTCTCTCGGCTGTGAATGGGTTTTCTCCAAAGCGCGCGTGGGTGGCGGCCGTGCTGGCCGCAGTGGTGCTCTATTTCTGTTTCTTCAGCCGGGCCGGCGCCTTTGGAATGATCGGGCCGGATGAGCCGCGCTACGCCTCCATCACGCGGGCCATGGCAGAAACCGGCGACTGGGTGACGCCGCGGCTGGATGGGCAGCCGTGGTTCGAGAAGCCTATCCTTTATTACTGGGGCGCGGCGGCGGCCTTCCGCCTGTTTGGAGTGAATGATCTTTCCGCGCGGCTGCCGTCGGCAATATTTGCCACGCTCGCCGCTCTGGCGCTGGCCTGGCTGGCGCGGAAAACCTACGGCGCGGGAACAGCCTGGGCGGTGCTGCTAATCTTCCCGACGTGCGTCGGCGTTTTCGCGTTTGCGCGCGCCGGAACCACGGATATGCCGTTCAGCGCTTCGCTGGCAATGGCCATGGTCGCCGCGAATTGCGCGATGGGAGATATCCGGCAACTACCGCAGCGCAAGTGGCAGATTCTTTTCGGCGCGCTGCTTGGGCTGGCGACTCTGGCCAAAGGACCCGCGGCCATCGTGCTGGCTGGCGGCAGCGTGGGACTCTGGGTGCTGGCAACCGGACGCTGGAAACAAGCGTGGCGACTGGCGCATCCGCTGGCAATGATCGCGTTTTGCGTGGTGGCCCTCCCGTGGTACGCGCTGTGCGCCATGCGCAATCCGGAATTCCTCAGCATCTTTCTTCTCTCGCACAACGTGGACCGCTTTCTGACGCCGGTCTTTCAGCACGAGCAGCCATTCTGGTTTTTCGGACCGATCCTGCTCCTGGGGCTGCTTCCGTGGAGCGCGCTGCTAGCCGGGGCCGTGCGAGACGCCGTGGCACTGTGGCGAGAAAAGAAGCTAGGCGCGTCGCCGGGATTCTTTTTTGCGTGCTGGGCAGTGTTCCCCTTGGTTTTCTTCAGCGTGTCGCGTTCCAAGCTGCCGGGCTATGTGCTGCCGGTGTTTGCCCCACTGGTGCTGCTGCTGGCGCGGAGCTTGACGCGGGCCATCGAGCAAAACGACTCCTTCGCGCAATGGCAAATGGAGTGGACGGGCGTTACGTTTCTGGTTCTCGCCGGGGTCACCGGCTATCGCTTGAGCAGGCTGCCGTCTCAACTGCAAGCAATGACAGGTTCGGAAATGGCAGTGTGGATTGCGGGAATCATGATCGGCGGGCTGATCGTCGCCGGGCTGGGCTGGGCGCGAAAGTACTGGGCATCACTGACGCTGGCAGCGCTGCTGATGGCCAGCTTGATCGAAGGCGTCAACCTGCGCATTGCGCCGATGATCGATCACGAGGTGTCGCCGCGCGCAGCGGCGCGCGCTGTGCTGGCACTTGGCGACGGCCCGGGTGGCGTGCAGACTTATCGGCTGCACCGAGCGTGGCGTTTCGGGCTGAATTTCTACTTTCACGGGGAGCTGCCGGAGTGGCGGCCGGGCAGTGAACCGCCGCCTAGAATTCTCGTCACCAGCGAGGCGGGAGCGCGCGAATTAGAAACGGCTGGCGCACACGTATCCATGGCGAAGCGAATTTCGCGGCAGGCGGTAATTGTCCGAGTCGAGTAACTAGCGAGGTGGCACAGGCCCGCCGATGGGCGAGAGACTCTCCAGGAAAAACTGGACGATGCTGCTCTCGTAATCGTGCTTGTCGTCGCTGCTCATCGCCGCATAATTGGATTTGGACACGATCATCTGCTGGCGCGGCATGGCTGCCTTCATGAAAAGTTCGGCCGTGGACGCGGCCAACGGCCGATTGTCATTGGCCTGGACGAAGAGCTTGGCGACGCCGGGAAGTGCACTCAGCCGCTCGGAGAGCGCCGGCGTCTTGCGCGCCGAGAAATTCATCAAGCGAAATGCCAACCGGCAGATCGGGGGCGTGAAGGGCAAAATGTTCAGCCCGGAACGCTCGATCTGCAAGTCCAGAAAATCCATTGGCTCGTTGTACACGGAATCGAGGGCAATGGCGCGAATGCGGGGATCGCTGCCCGCGGCAGAAGCGGCGGCGTACGCGCCCAGGCCGGTGCCCCAAACGCCGAAGCGCGTGCGATCCACATCGTCCCGTGCGGCAATGGCGTTGACTGCGGCCAGCAATTCCTGCGTTTCACGATAGCCCAGCGTGGATAATTTCTTATTGCGCCCATGCCCCGAGAAGTCAAAGGTGAAAACGTTATACTGGTGCTCCTGCAGCGTGGTCACCAGGGTAAGCAGTTCGTCGCGATTGGAGAGGTAGGCGTGGCACAGGACCACCGTAGGCGCGGTACTCCGCCCAGGAAAAAACAAGCCCTCTATGGTGCCGCCCGGCGCAGCGAACGAAACGACGGTCGGACGGCCCAATAAGGAATCCGGGGACAGTTCCCCGCCGGCCGCCGGCGGCGAAATCACCCGATAGAGCAAGACTCCGGAGATCAGGAACAGCGCCAAGAGGCAAAAACCCAGCAGAGCCGCGGCCGCCATGAGCACCTGCGATAGCTTGCCCGAGTCGCGAAGATCCGAAAAAAAACTCATGAATGAAACTGGCACCCCCAAACTTGCGAATCTTAGCACATCCGCAGGGACTCGGCGGCAAGCAGGACTCCCGGAATTATCTCATGAGTACCCTGAAGCCGCGGCGGAGGCGGCGCCGGCCGGTAGTCGACCTTGAGCGGAGCGCATTTGGATTAGCGAAGGGCGGACGATATACTTTTGGAGCGCACGTCACTCTGGCCCATGCAAATCGTCGACCTACATGAAATCGCGGCCCGGCAACTGGCCCCGCTCCTCGAAGAAGAGCAAGCATGCTGGCTTGAAGAGCTGCATTGGGATTACCGGCCGTCGTCGCAGCTCATCAAGAAATTCATCGATGCGCAGTCGCTGGCCGGGCGCGCGGCCATCGTCGACGGCCATCCCGCCGGTTACGGTTTCTATGTGCTGGACGAGGCCAAGGCGCTGATTGGCGGGCTGTACATCTCGCCGAAGTACGAGCACTTGCGCCCGGCGGAACAGATCCTCAGCGACATGCTCGGCGAGATGCGCGCTTTGCCGCGCGTGCGGAGGATCGAGGCCCAACTGATGCCGTTCGGCGGCGCAATGGACGGCGCGATGGTGAGGGAAAACTTCCAGCTGTACACACGGCAGTTCATGATCCTTCCGCTCAAGGAAGCGCAGATGGCCGGCACGCCGGTGCCGGAAGGGTTGCGGCTGGAGCGCTGGGACGATGGCCACTTCGAATCTTGTGCACGGCTCATCGCGCAGGCCTACGCCAACCATGTCGACAGCGAGATCAACGACCAGTACCGCAGCGAAGCCGGCGCGACAAAGTTTCTGAAAAATATTGTGATCCTGCCGGGATGCGGGCAGTTTCTGCCGGAAGCTTCGTTCGTGGTGCGCGCGGAGGAAAGCAGCGAACTGACGGCGGCGGTGCTGACCTCGACGGTGTCGATGGGCGTAGGGCACATCACACAGATTTGCGTCGTGCCCGCGTTCCAAGGGCAGCGGCTCGGGCTGCGGATGATGGACGCGGCCATCCGCGCGCTGAAGTCGCTGCGCTACCACGCCCTGACGCTGACGGTGACGTCGCAAAACGCGGGCGCGGTACGGCTCTACGACAAGCTCGGATTTCACGTGGTGAAGAAATTTGCCGCGGCCGTGTGGGAGTACGGGGAGTAGAAATTCTTATTTCATTTCCTGGAGCGGTCGCGGAGAAGCCCTTTCAGCTCGTTCATGAATTCCTTAACGTCCTTAAAGTCGGAATAGACCGAGGCGAAGCGGACGTAGGCGACCTTATCGAGTTTTTTCAGGCGGGTCATCATCAGGTTGCCGATGTCGGTGGTGGAGCGCTCGCGGTCGGGTGATTCCTGCACGAAGCGCTCGACTTCTTCGACCAATGCCTCCAGCTTAGGCGTGGCCACCGGCCGTTTCTCGCAAGCCTTCAACAATCCCTGCAAGATTTTCTGGCGGTCGAAGCGTTCGCGGCGGCCGTCCTTCTTGACGACCATGTAGGGGATCTCGTCGATGCGCTCGTAGGTGGTGAAGCGGCGTCCGCACTTGAGGCATTCGCGGCGGCGGCGGATCAAGTCGCCTTCGCGGCCTTCGCGGGAATCCACTACCTTGTCGTCGAGGTGCGTGCAAAAAGGACACTTCATCGCTGCGTTTCTCCCCTTGCTGCCGAATCCGGCTTGACCGCAATGTGGCCGCCGTGGGCTTCGGCCTCTTTTTCATCGCGCGCCATGCGGCGCAAATCGCCCATGGACCACCCTTCCTTTATCAACAGCGGAATCCCGAACACGGTGGCGCCGGCAAAAGTAATCAGCCAAAGCACAATGGATGCCGCCGCAGCAGGCTCCTTTTCTACTCCCAAAATCACCGTAAAGGCAAGAAAACTGGCCACCTGCGAGCCGCCTCCCACGCCGGGGAGCTGCACCGTCGAGCCGGCCATGGTGAAAGCCAGCACAAGAACTGCATCGGACAGGCCGAGCTCGGCCAGGCGACCGCCGAAACTGCGTGCGACCAAATAGTAGATGACCGCGAGCAATGTCCAGTGCACCGCGGAAATTGCAGCGGCAAAAAGAAAATCGTTGAACGTGCGGATGGCCTGCAAGCCCTGGCTGAATCCGCCGACCAGGCCGGCGACGCGTCGGCGCCAGCCAGTGGCGGCGTGGGCGCGCCACGCGTCCATGCGCCGCTCGAGCCGCGCGGCGCCGTGCAGCCGGAAGTACACAAGAAACGCGATGCCCAAAATCAGTCCGGCAAGCAAGACGATGCCGGTGGTTCGCGCCGCAGCGAGCAGCGGGTTCCCTTCCCCGGCGGAGGCCAGGCGCGGCACAGCAAGCAGCGCCACCGCGGCAAGCACGACGGTGCTGGCCATGTCGAACATGCGCTCGAGAACATAAATACCGAACTCGCTGGAAACGGAGGTGTCCTCCTTGCGAGCGATGAGCAGCGGGCGGATGGGTTCGCCCGCGCGCCCGAGCAGGAAGATGGAGCTGAAGCCGATAACCGTGGAAGTATAAATTGTTGAATAGGTAGCGCGGGAGAGATAGCGGGAAAAACGCATCCAGCGCAGCGCGCGCAGGGCGAGGCACAAGTGAATGCCCAGCAGGGACACGAGGAGCAATGAGACGTCTGCGTGAAGCAAGGACGATGCCAGGCGGTCCCAGGAAAAGCCTTCGAGGCGGATGGCGCCGCGGGAACGATAGATGAGGATGCCGAGAACGGCGACGGCGAGAATGATGATGAGAGCTTTGCGGGCCGAGGATCGCATTCGCATCGCAACGTAACAGCACGCCGGAGGAGTGTCAAGGAAGCGCTGCGGTGCGTGGGCGAAAGTGGAAATCATGCCGCCGCGTTGGGTTGAACTAATCAAGCGCGTGCTCCGCGGAAAGCTGAGGCGAAAATCGAAAAACGGGTGCAACCGCCGATCCTTCGGCTTCGCTCAGGGCAAGCGAGTGGCGGGTGGCGAGTGGGACAAGTTGAAAGGCTGGAAGGACCGAAAAGCGAAAATAGAAAGGAGAAAATGGAAGAGAAAAAACAGAAAATAGAAAAGAGAAAATATCCTCCCCAGGCGGATGCGCCTTGGGCGCAGAAAATAGGAAACTGGAAATGCGAAAATCGTAACTCGAAACTCGTTCTTCCGCTCCCGGCATGTTCGGTTTCGCTTCTGGTTCCTGGTGATGGTCTCCGGCCTTCTTGATAAGCACCCCCCCTCCCCCCCCTATTTTTGGTCCAAGAGTGCGCAGGCGCTTGAAAGGACGAAAGATAGGCCGAAATAAATGTGTCCGCGCTGTGACCAAGAGTCCGCAAGCTAATGGAATCGCAGAAGTTAAAGGTTGCAGGGTTAAACGTTGAAGGATCAAAGCGTTGGGGACTCTTTGTGAAGGCGAGCCTTGAGACTGCGATCGGGGATAGCGATTCGCGAATGGCTACTGGCGTCATTGGCGTATAGCTACTAGATAATCGCGGCAGTCTAGCGCGGCGCTTTCCAGAAGTCAAGTACTAATTTACAGACTTATCTTTGGGATATTACAGACGAATGCGGGATTGAAGGAGAGGAGTTGCCCACCCTTCCCGCAGACAGCGCGAGAAGGATGGGGCTCCGGGCTGAAAAACGCTTGCTTGCCGCACGCCGACCAAGAAGTGTGCCACCCGTCCGCCAGCGACTACAATGGATTGAAGCGCGGCGGACCAAATGAGGCGCCACCAGCCTATTCCTCCTCCGTTGGTGGAAAGGTTGATCGGCTCAGTTTCGCGGCTTCAGGTTAGGTTCGCAAAACGGGCTAATCGCGGGGTCTGACTCTCCAAACTCAAAGACCAGCCACTCATCGTCATCTTCTTCGATGTTCGATTGTTCCACGCGAACGCTCTTAATAACGCGTCCACGCCTACGCATGGATTCAAACGGATTGTGTTCACCGAAATTATGGATATGCTGGAAACGCTCTTGTGTTTCACGTCCTGCGAGCAAATCCATGACTGACCTTGCAGATATCTTTACAGTTCGGTCGCTCATCTGCCAACCTCCCTCGTGTGAATCGCCGTCGAACCATCGTCTTGTCTTGCGGAGCCATTCCAAATGGTGCCGAGCATTCAGAGGAGTGCGCATTGGCTGCGGCAACACAGTTTCCAGTTTCCCTGCCAAGGCGGCAAATGTTCCGGGGATTTGGCAACGCGCTGTCGAATTCGTAAAAAAGCGCACGTCGTATTCAAGGTTTTTTGGGCCAACCGAGAATTCCATGACCGATTTGAGTCTTATACTGAGGACCAGTACAAACGAGAGAGATGAATTTTGGCGGAAGTAATCCAGCACAATGTCTCTTACGGAATATGAATCGCCAAACCAAGAGTCATACCTGCTGCTGCTGAGCATGTCGCAATCGCCATCACAAACTATGAGACCGTAGGGTCCAGCGAAGCCCCTTTGCTTAAACCTACGAATCTTGTCTCTGAGCGCGTTAGCCAATGGATTTTGGCTCTTGGAGCGTGGAACCGTGTAAGTCGGATGGGTTCCCGATAATCCTTTTTGTTGAGGTGTGTAAGCAATTGTGAGGTCAACTACTTCGTTTTCGACCGTGTAAGCTGTGCGTGTGTGTGGCTTCTTTCTGATTTCTCCCAAAAAGGAGGAAAACTGCTCATTGAAAACAAGCTCTCTGAACTGATCACTCTTGGGGAGTTTCAATCTAATTGGTTTTTTGTCCCAGGGCACGGGGGGTGAAGTGGCTCTGACTTCGATGCGAAAACCACCGAGTATGCCTTCCTCTCTCAGCTTCCATGTTCTCCGCTTCAATTCTTCGGTCAGAGCATCGAAGGGATTCGACATACGCGCACCTTTATCTGACACAGTCAGGATCTCTACTTTGATTGGAACTTCTTCTCCCTCGCTTCGAAATAGAATGTCTGGCAAAGTCTTCCCGCCGAGAATGGGTTCGTGTTCGACCATGCCGAGCCGAGAAAAAGCCGTCACTACGGCGAGTTCCCATTCGCGCGGCAGGATGTCCCCGGATGGATGATTTAGAACTGACACATATTCGCGCAACTGCTGTCGCGTAAGAAAGCTTGCAGCCTCGTCCAGCCTTCGCTGAAGGGCTCGCCTGCTAAACAATGCCATGCGGGTATTTTATGGCATTTAAGAACGTAAGTTGAGATCCATTAAACTGGGAGCGGGTAGCCTACGTTTTTCTCTGAGCGTCAAGAAAACGAAGCGCGACCTGCGTGCAAAGCGCAATCGTGCGGATAACCGACCGCATACGTCGCGAGCAAGGCACGATTGCGCAGAACACAGGGTGCGCGTAGAATTTGCACAAGGTTGAACTGGGAAATAAGATTCGAGCCCGCTCCGCAAACCCAACCGGAGCGCAAAAGACGCGCACCTCGGTCTGCTGCCAATGCGGATTGAGTGGCAGCGATCGAGTCAGGAAAGCCCACAACCGAGTCGAAGGGGGATCCACTGGGTAGCACTCCGGAACGCCGGGGAAAAGGCCGCGCCAAACTTGCGCAAAAAGTGCGCGTGCGGCCGTCCGAACCCCAAGGCAAGGAATTCGACGAGGTGGTAGACACGCTGAACGTCTGCCGCACGGGCATCTATTTCGCCAGCGACCGCGACGCCTATCACACGGACATGCGCCTGTTCGTGACCTATCCATATGCCACCGGGCCGGGCGCCATCAATCAGGAATACATCGGCCGAGTCGTGCGCATCGATAGTCTTCCCGACGGCCGCCGTGGCATCGCCGTGCACCTGCAAATGAAGCTGAACCTGGGAGCGCGCGAAACAGTTTCCCCGCTGCATTAGTATCCATTCCTTCGGCGCTGAAAAACTTCTGACCGGCGTTGCTGCAGTCCTTGCGAGGCAATGCCGCGAGCCTCGTACCATGCCTGATCGAAGCGCGCCCGGAAGCCTGCTCATGCGCAAGCCTGCCGGCAGGCGGCTACGAGACTTTTAGGAGACTTGTAAGGGTGCGGCGAGGCAGATAAGATGCCGCCGAGTCCCGGGGAACTTTTTGAGCCTCCTCTGCGTTTCTATGGGTGAGGCTGGGAAGTGACCCCGGAACCGAGGCTGATGCGAAGTTGGAGCCCGACGCTCAACTGGTACAGCAATGTCTCCGGGGCGATGGACCGGCCTGGGAGGAACTCGTGCGGCGGCATACGCGGCGCGTGTACAACCTGTGCTACCGGTTCACCGGCCAGCCACACGAAGCGGAGGATTTGACGCAGGAAGTTTTCCTCCGGGTGTACCGCACGCTGGCGAGCTACAAGGCGATCCACGGCGGGTTCACCACCTGGATGACGAGCGTCACACGCAACCTCCTGATCGACCATTACCGGCGAACGAAGAAGGACCGGGTGACAAGCTCGTTGGACGAAGAAGCCACGATGGCGAAGCTGGAAGAAAAAGCTTCGGCGGCGCGGCGCCCGGACCAGATCGCAGTCGCCGGAGAGCTGAGCATGCAGGTGCAACACGCGCTGGGAAGGCTTTCACCGGATTTGCGCGAGGCGGTGATCCTGCGCGACCTGCAAGGGCTCGACTACCGGGAGATCCAGGATGTGCTGGAAGTGCCGGAGGGCACGGTGAAGTCCCGCATCAACCGCGGCCGAATCGAATTGGCGCGGCTGCTGGAACAAATGGGCGTGCGCCGGGAGTAAACGATGATCTGGAAATGCGAACAAATTGAGGAACGGCTGAGCGAGCACCTGGACGGGCTGCTGGACGCGCCGGAACGCGCCGCGTTCGAGAACCACGTGACGGACTGCGCGCAGTGCCGCAAGCTGGTGGCGCAGGTGGGCGGCGCGCTCGCGCAGGTCCACCGTCTGGAGATGGTGGAAGAGCCGCTGGGGCTGGCGACGGCGATTCTGGATGCGACGCTAGGCCCGCGAGCGCCGAAGAAGAGCTGGAAATTATTAGGATGGCTGCAACCGGTGTTACAACCGCGGATGGCCATGGGATTCGCCACCGTGGTGCTGTTTGGCGTGTTTTCTCTGCAAGCCATGGGCGTGCAGGTGAACGAAATCCGCTTGAGCGACCTGCACCCGGTGAAGCTCTACCACGCGAGCACGCGACAGGCGCACTTGATCTACGCGCGCGGGGAAAAATTTGTCAGTGATCTGCGCGTGGTGTATGAGATTCAGTCGCGGCTGCGTCCGGCACAGGAAGAACCGCCTGCCCCGCAGCAGCCAGCGCCGAAGGCGAACCCGCCGGACAAGCCGAGCCGGGAAAGTAATTGGCTGAATGACCCGGCGTGCCGCCTGTGCGTGGTGACAACAGGTTTAACCAGCGTCCCCGGAAGGAGCATGCGATGAGCAGCGAGGCAACCATTCACAGCGAGACCAGAGGCTTTTGCCGAAACTGCGGCACGCCGCTGACTGCCGAGACCCTCCGCGACGTCAGCGGCACCCTCTACTGCGAGCCCTGCCTGGCGCGCTTGGTGGCCCAGCCAGCACAGCCGCAAGCGGCTGCAGGCGCGGGCAGCCCCGTGCTGGCGGCGATCATGGGCGTCATCCCCGGATTGGGCGCGGTGTACAACAGCGAATACGCGAAGGCGTTGATCCACTTCTTGATTTTCGTGGGACTGATCACCACAGCCAACCACGGGGGCCCGCAACCCTTGACAGGATTGATGATCGCCGGCTTGTTCGTGTACATGCCCGTCGAGGCGTATTTGACCGCGCGGGCGAAAATGTACGGAGTGAAACCTCCCACGGCGCTGGGCGGCTGGGAAACTCAAGCTCCCATCGGCCCCATTCTGCTCATTGCGTTCGGCGTGCTGCTGTTGCTGGACAAATTTGAAATTCTCAACCTCGACCGGCTGTCGGAATACTTCCTGCCGATCCTGCTGATCGTGGGCGGCGTGCTGTGGATGATGCGGCGGCGCGCGGGGAATGGGATCTCGACGGAGGCATCCAGCCATGAGTAACGGAATACGGTGCCGGTGCGCCCGGTGCACGTGCAGCGGGCTGATGGGCCCGGTGGTGCTGATTACCCTGGGCGTGCTGTTTCTGATCGGAAAAATAAGCGCGACGTACGACTTCAGCGACCTGTGGCCGGTGCTGCTGGTGGTCATCGGGCTGGTGAAAGTGGCTTCGGCCATGTCGTCCACCGAAGGACATACAGGACCGTGAGGAGAGCATGAGCGAGAACAAACCAAAACGACGCCCCATCTTCAGCGGACTGATCCTTATCCTGCTGGGCTGCCTGCTGCTGGCGCAGAATTTCCGGCCGGAAATGCGCGTGTGGGAAATGTTCCGGGAGTATTGGCCGGTGCTGCTGATTATCTGGGGCCTGGCCAAAATGTTTGACTATTTCGCGGCACGGCGGACCGGCGACGCGACACCTCCGGCGTTCACTGGCGGCGAGTTTTTCCTGTTGCTCCTTCTGTTCGCGGTTGGCGGGTCGCTGAGCTTTGTCGATTGGGCAGGCAAGAATTCGGACATGGACATTAATTGGGGACCGTGGGGGCAGCGCTACTCGTTCAGCGAGGAGACCATCCAGAAAAACGTGAAGCCGGCGGCGACCATCATGATTTCGACCGATTACGGCGACATCACTGTGCTGCCGGAAGACGCGCCGGACATCCGCGTGGTGGCGCAGAAAAGCGTCGGCGGCATGGGCCGCGAGAGCAGCGCGAAAGAACGCGCGGACCAAGTGAAAGTGGAAATCCGCGAGGAGGCCGGCAATTACTCCGTACGGGTTGCCGACCAGAGAAAAGGGCGGCGGGTGACCGTGGATCTGGAAGTGCACGTACCCAAACAGGCGGGCATGGATGCACGCACCGGCCGAGGCAACATCAAAATCACCGGGCTCGCCGGCAGCATCGCCGCGGACTCCAAGCGCGGCGACGTGGAAATTCGCGATGCCGGCAAGGACGTGCAGGCGCAGATCCGCAGCGGCGTCCTGCAAGTGAGCAGCGTGAAAGGAAACGTCCGCGTGAGCGGGCGCGGCAGCGATATTGACGTGAGCGACGTGGAAGGGGACGCCTCCATCGAGGGCGAATTCGGCGGACCCATCCGCGTGAAAAATGTGGCCAAGAGCACGCGCTTCCTTTCGCAGCGAACCGATTTGACCATCGGCGGACTGGCCGGGAGGCTGGAACTGGACAGCGGTGACCTGCGCGTGTACGACGCGAATGGCAACGTGACGCTGACCACGTCACACAAAGACGTCCGCATGGACAACGTCAGCGGGCACATCCGCATTGACAACAAGAAAGGGGACGTTGAGTTGCGGCTCAAGAACGCGCCCAAGGATGAAATCGAAGTGAACAACGAGTCCGCCCGGATCGACGTGACACTGCCGGCCAACTCCGCGTTTGAAATTCAGGCGAGCTCGCGCAACGGCGATATCGACACCGGCTTTGAAGGACCGGCACTGACCAAGTCGGACCAGAGCGGCACCGCCAAGCTGGATGGGAAAATCGGCAACCGCGGGCCACAAATCCGGCTGAAAACCACGTACGGAACGGTGAGCGTGCGGAAAGGGCCGTAAGGCAGGATTGCAGAATTCAGGCCGCAAAGGGCGGGCGAAAGCCCGCCCTTTTCATTTTATCGCTCGAGAAGTTTGTCGAGAGTGTCAAAGAAATTGGGGAAGGAGACAGCGGCGCAGGCCGCGTTGCGAATGATGGATGGGCCTTGTGCACCGAGTGCGGCGACGGCACAGGCCATGGCGATGCGATGGTCGCCGTGCGGGTCCATCTTCGCGCCACGCAGTTTCCCCGCAGACTTCCCTGCCACTTTCATGCCGTCTGGAAATTCTTGCACCCGCGCGCCCATGCCTCGCAGGTTTTCCGCGAGCGTGGCGATGCGGTCGGACTCCTTGACGCGCAGCTCGCGTGCATCGCGGATTTCGATTCCTTGTTCGGTGAAGGGGCCGAGCGCGGCAAGCATGGGCAGTTCGTCAATTAACTGCGCGACGAGCGGGCCGGAGATGACGCCACCGGCCAGCGGTGCGTGGCGAATGCTGATGTCGCCGGAAAGTTCGCCGTGGTGCATCTCCACATTCACCAGACTGATGGGCGCGCCCATGGTGGCCAGTACATCGAGAATAGCGGTGCGCGTGGGATTCAGGCCGCAGCCGGTGATTTGCAGGCTCGAGCCGGGAAGGATCAACGCGGCGGCGAGAAAAAAAACAGCGGAGGAAATATCGCCGGGCACGGCCAGCTGGCGCCCTTCGAGGCGAGGGCCGCCGGCCACGCAAACGGTCGCGCCGCTGGTGCGGAGATCCGCGCCAAATTCGGCGAGGGCCAGCTCAGTATGGTCGCGCGTGCGAACGGGCTCGCGAATAGAGGTCGCGCCCGACGCGAAGAGTCCGGCGAGCAAGATAGCCGATTTCACCTGGGCGCTGGGCACGGGCAGGGCGTAGTCAATCGCATGGAGAGCGGCGCCGGTGATTTCGAGCGGAGCGAACTCGGAGTCGCGCGCGCGAATTTGGGCGCCCATCTGCGTGAGCGGTTCAATTACACGGCGCATGGGGCGGCGGCGGAGCGAAGCATCGCCGGTGAGCGTGGACGCGAACGACTGTCCGGCAAGAACGCCGGCGAGCAAGCGCATGGTCGTGCCAGAGTTTTCCGCCTCGAGCTTTTTCTTCGGCGCTTTCAATCCGCGGAGGCCTTTCCCGTGAATGACGACGCGATCCTTCTCGATGTCCACGGCGACGCCGAGGCGGCGGAGGCACTCGAGCGTGCTGCGGCAGTCGGCGGCGGGGGAGTAGTTGTGGATCTCGCTGCGGCCTTCGGCCAGCGCCGCGAGAATGGCGTAGCGGTGGGAGATGGACTTGTCGCCGGGAACGGAGAGCGCACCGGAGATGGCGCGCGCGGGGCGGATGGTCTGTCTGGCCACGGCAGGATTCTAGCATGGCCGAATTAGAGACCCGTGTAGAGGTGAAGCAAGGCAGCGCAAGCAACGCGGAGGAGGGCCATGGAATCCGATTGTCCGTGGTATGATGGCCGTTCGATGAATAAGAAAACCTGGCCCCTGAAGTTGCTCACCTGCGCGGCCGTTGTGCTAGCCGCATCCCTGACGCTCTCTTCACTTGCATTGGACGAGCCACAGATCATCCCGCTCGATCAAATCAAGCCCGGCATGAAAGGCGTGATGTACACGATCCTGGCCGGCGACAAAATTGAAAGTATCGAGCTGGAAGTCCTTGGCATCCTGCCCAACACGCTGGGCCCCAAGCAGGACATCATTCTGGTGGTGCTGCGGGGCGGGCTCGCCGACTTCAATGGCGTGGTGGCGGGCATGAGCGGCAGCCCCGTGTACATCGACGGCAAGCTGGCGGGCGCGCTTTCGCTGCGGTTCGGGCAGTTCAGCCGAGAAGCCATCGCCGGCGTGACACCGATACAAAACATGTACGACGCGGACCCGCCGGCCAGCGACACGATACGCGCAGAAGCAGTTCCGCCGCAGGATTTTCCGAACGAGTCCGCAGTGGCAACGCAGATTGCCTTGCCGGAGGAGATGGCGCGACGTGTGGGAGCGACCGCTACCGGCGCGTACCTGACGAAAATTGATACGCCGCTGGTGTTTTCCGGATTCCATCCGGAAGTGATCCAGAGATTCGCGCCGCAGTTTGCGCCGTACGGCATGGTGGCGACGCAGGGAGGCACGGCGCCGGCCAGCGCCGACGATGCGCAGATCAAGGGCGGCGACATGGTCAGCATGGTGCTGGTGAAAGGCGACCTGTCGCTGCAGGCGTCGTGCACGGTGACGGCGGTGGTCGGCGACCGCGTGTTCGTGTGCGGGCACCCGCTGTTTGCGTTCGGCAATGTGTCCATGCCGCTGGCGCGGGGGCGCGTGGTGACCACGCTGGCGTCTACGTTTAATTCTTTCAAAATTGTGAATGCGGGCGGAGCAATCGGCAGCGTCACGCAGGACCGCACGACAGCAGTGGTGGGGCGCCTGGGCGCTGTGCCGCGGCTGATTCCCGTGGAGCTGACCATCGCCACGCCGTCGCAGGAAAAGAAATTCCGATTCGAAGTGATGGAGCACACCAAGCTGACGCCGCTGCTGGTGGCCATCGCCACAATGAACGGCATCGTTACCAACACGGCTTACAGCGAGGGCATGACGTTCCAGCTTTCCGGCGGAATCGATGTGGAAGGCCACAGCCGTGTGAACCTGGAAAACATGTTCGCGCCGACCGACCAGGCGGTGCCCGACGGGATGTGGCTGGCGCTGAGCGTGCAGAACATTTTCTACAGGATTTTCACCAATCCATACGAGCGCGCCAAAATTGAAAAAGTGACCTTGCGAGTGGACAGCACTCCGGAGCGGCGCTGGGCGACCATCGAGAGCGCGTGGAGTGAAAAGAGCGAAGTCTCGCCCGGCGAGAAAATCGACGTGAAAGTGCTGCTGCGGCCGTACCGCGGGGCTCCGTTCATGCGCACAGTGCCGATCGAGATCCCCGCACAGGCGGCGAAGGGCCCGCTGCGGATCGTGGTGAGCGACGGGGATTCGCTGAACCGAATGTCGCGGATGTTTTCCCAGGGACCGCAGGGCCGCTTGGCGGGCCTCGAGCAACTCATCACCCTAATGAACAGGGAAAGACGGAACAGCCGTCTGTACGTGACGCTGATTCAGCCGACCCCCACACTGCTCGTGGAAGAAAAAGAGCTGCCCAACGCGCCACTTTCGCAAATCAATGTGCTGGACCAGCGGCGTGCGCCGGGGAGTTCCCTGCTGCTGCGCGAATCCACCGCCGGAGAATGGTCGCTGCCGCTTAACCAGGTGATCTCGGGCCAGTACATGCTGATGGTTACCGTAAAGTGATGTGCCGCAGAGGATGATCCCGAGGCCTTGGGACATGCCTTCCCGCAGTGGTTACTGAGAGGAGTTCCATGAAACGAATGACGCGATCTGTTCGACGGCGTTTTTTGCCGTCAATCCAACTGGCGTGTCTCGCCGCGGTGGCCGTGCTGCTGGCCGCGGGCGCAGGCGCCGAACGCACGCGCATGTGGCGGCAATCGAACTACGAGGAGTTTGAGAAAGGGACGGCCAAGGGTGTCGCGCTGCGAAGCGATGGAAAACTGGTGCTGGCGCCGCGATTCGAGCAGTTCTCCGATCCTAATGCGGCCTACCTCTGGGCGTTGCGGCTGAACTCGAAGGGCGTGCTATACGCCGCGGGTGGGTCGAACGCGAAGGTGCTGCGGTTTGACGACAAAGGCACGGCGACGACGGTATTCGAGTCGCAGGAAATGGCGGCGCAGGCGCTGGCCATCGATGCCCGCGATAACATTTACGTAGGCACTTCGCCGGACGGCAAGGTGTACAAGATTCCTGCGCCCGACGCCAAGGGCCAGAGCGGCAAGGCCGCGGTCTTCTTCGAGCCGAAAACCAAATACATCTGGGAGCTGTTGGTGGACGCCTCGGGCACGGTGTTTGTGGCCACCGGTGACAAAGGCGAAGTGTATGCGGTGTCGCCGGACGGCAAAGGCGTGCTCTTCTACAAAAGCCTGGAAACGCACATCCGTTCGCTGGCGATGGACGCGAAAGGCAGCCTGCTGATCGGCACGGAGCCGAACGGACTGGTGGCGCGAGTCTCGATGACTAATCCGGCTGGAGCGGACAAGCCGGATCAGCGGCCCGCCTTTGTGCTGCATGAGACAGACAAGAAAGAAGTGACGTCGCTGCTGGTTGATCCGGCGGGAAACCTCTACGCCACGTCGATGGGAGAAAAACCCCGTCCCGCTGCTGCGGGATTGGTCATGCCGCCGGTGCAGCAGTTCGTGCCGCAAACGACGGTGACCTCTACCGGGCAGACAATTACGACGAGCGTGCCCATGCTCGTCGGCCAGCAGGCGGCGCCGTTTGTGCCGTTCCCTTCCCTGACGGGCGGCAGCGTGGTGTACCGCATCACGCCGGACGGCGCGCCGGAGGTGCTGTGGAGTTCGCGCGACGACCTGGTGTACGCGCTGCGGCTGGGGGCGGCGGGCAAGCTGCTGTTGGCAACCGGCAATCGCGGGCTGGTCATTCAATTGGAGGACAAGCGCACCTTCGCCACTCTGCCCAAGACCGCGGCCGCGCAGGTCACCAGCCTGGTGGCCGCCGCCAGCGGAAAAGTTTTTGTGGCCACGGCTAACCCCGGAAAAGTTTTCGCGCTCGGCCCCGAGTTCGAGCCGGAGGGGAGCTTTGAATCGCAGGTGTTCGACGCCAAGATTTTTTCACAGTGGGGCCGCTTGAGCTGGTGGGGAGATAACGGCGCCACCGACGGCCACGTGGAGTTTTACGTGCGCACAGGAAACACGTCGAACCCTGAGAAAAACTGGAGCGCGTGGGCGGGACCCTACAACGATCCGAAAGGATCGAGCGTGGACTCTCCCGCTGCGCGGTTTGCACAGTGGAAGGTGGTGTTCAAGAATCCCGCTGCATCCGCGGCGGCTGCCGCTGCCGCGGGAAAGCCTGCGAGCAAGGAAGCAATGCCGCCGGTGCAGGGTTTGCCGACCAGCATTTCCTGGGTGAGCCTGGCGTATCTGCCAAAAAACGTGGCACCCGCAGTGGAGGGCATCACCGTTCAAAGCCCCGGCGTGCGCGTGCAGGGATTTCCGGGCCAACAGCAGCAACAGCAACCGGCGCAGTTGCGCATGCCTCCAACCACCTCCAGCGTGGCGGGGATGAACATCTCCCAACCGCAGCAGCCGCAGCAGCCTCCGCGCTTTGATCCGCCGCCACAGGGCCTGACGCAACGCGGCTATCAAAGCGTGCTGTGGAGCGCGCGGGATGAAAACGACGACGACCTGGTCTACAACGTGTATTTTCGCGGCGAGGGCGAGACCAAGTGGAAGTTATTGAAGGACCGGCTCGACCAAAAATATTTTTCCTGGGAATCGAACACACTGCCCGACGGAGCCTACTACCTGAAAGTGACGGCCTGCGATTCGCCTTCGAACCCGCAAGCCGACATGCTGTGCGGCGATCGGGAGAGCGACCGGTTTGAGGTGGACAACACGCCGCCCCAGGTGGAAGCCCTGCGGGCCGAAACGGCTAATCCGGAGACACGCATCCGGTTCGTCGCCAAGGATTCGTTCAGCGCGATCGTGCGCGCCGAGTACAGCCTGGACGCCGGGGATTGGAAGCTGGTGTTTCCAGAAAACCGCTTGAACGACTCGCCGGCGGAGGACTACGAAATCCCGCTCAAGGATCTCGCACCGGGCGAGCACACCATGGCGGTGCGCGTCTTTGACCAGTTCGAGAATTCGGCGAGCGCGAAAGTGACCTTCGTGGTGGAAGGGCCCAAGAAGAAGTAAACCGCTGGAAGTGAGATCGTCTGTTCATCCGCGCACCGTGCCGTGCGCGGTTCGTTCCCATCGACAACACGTGCAAGGGCGCCCGGAGCGATCAGGCTTCGGCGAGGATGGTTTCGAAGCGCTCGATCTGCGCGGCGACGGCGGTGCGGCCGTCGGGCTTGCCATCAGGCTCCACACGGATGACACGGCCGATGCAGCGGATCTTCATGGCCATGCTGCCGGTGACTTCCGGCGGCATCGTGAAGGAAATCTCGATGCGCGTGCCCGGCTTCATGGGGCCGGTCATTTGGAAGTAGAGCCCACGTTCGGAGATGTTGATGGAATCCCCGCTGATCATGTAGGGCGTGGTGCCCTCGACCGGGCGAAGCTTCACGGGCACCTTCGCAGGAATCCGAGGCGCTTTGCGACGATTCTCTTCACCCATGCGAGTCTCCTTCCACGAAAATTTGATTCACCGGCGCCAAATCCGGAGAGGCCGCATTATGACACTTCTGCGTGCTGGTGGGAAGAAGCGAACTGCAGCAAAAAGAGGAATCTTTGAGGCTGTACGTGAGAAGTTTTACGTGAACAAAATTGCAATGTTGTTCAGACCGGCTTGTGCAAAGCGTTGCACATTTGACTGCAAAAAAAGCAGTCATACAGATCCGAATGTGCAAGGCACCGGCGGAGAAGTCGCATCGAGCTTTCGAATGAGGACCTGGATTATCCCTATCGCTTGGGTCGGCAAACCCAACATTCTGAATGACAAACGATTGAGGTTGCTCCTAGAATAACCACGCAATTGACTGCAAAGAACGCAGTCGTACAGATCTGGAAGAGTGATTGCTCATTGTTGCTGCAGAAGTTGAGGGATTCCAAGGATGCAGCCCTACGAAAAGTTGAAGCCACTGCTCGAGGAATACAATCGCCTCATTGACGAGTGGCGAGCCTTGGAACCCTGGTTGGCGGTACAAAACCCTGCCTGGAACTTCCGCCACCGCATGCTGAAAGAGCGGCGGAAAGAATTGCAGTCGCAGATCCAGCAGCTCACACAAATGGACCGCCAGTTGATTAATTGATCCCGAGGCTTCGGGACGCAGCGACACCGGGCCATCCCATCTTCCGAGCAGTCCGCTTGCCAGTGCCATCACTTACGGGTGACCCATGAGTGCCGCCAGTTCGACATCCCCTGAGCTTCCCAATCTGGAAACCATCCGCGAAGCGTTACAGCGGATCTCTCCACACATCCATCGCACGCCGGTGCTGAGGTGCGCGTCGTTGGATGAAATGGCTGGCGCGCGTCTGTACTTCAAGTGCGAAAACTTTCAGAAGTGCGGGGCGTTCAAAATCCGCGGGGCGACGAATGCGATGGCGTTGTTGAGCGATGAAGAAGCGCGGCGCGGCGTGGTGACGCATTCCTCGGGCAATCACGCGGCAGCGCTCTCCCTGGCGGCACGCGCGCGGGGGGCCACGGCGTGGATCGTGATGCCAGCGAACGCGGCGGAGGTGAAGAAAGCGGCGGTGCGCGCTTACGGCGGGCGTATCACGGAATGTGCGCCGACGATAGCCGCGCGCGAGGCCGCGGCGCGCGAAATCATCGAGCGAACAGGCGCGGTGATGATCCATCCGTACAACGATGCACGCATCATCGCCGGTCAAGGCACGGCGGCGCTGGAATTCCTAGAGGAAATTCCGGATTTGGATTTCATTCTCGCGCCGGTGAGCGGCGGCGGACTGCTGAGCGGAACGGCAATCGCCGCAAAAGGACTGCGGCCTCCGATCCGCGTGATCGGGTGCGAGCCGAAGAATGCGGACGATGCCTTCCGTTCAATAGCGTCAGGACGCATCGAGCCGATGGAGCACCCGGACACGATTGCCGACGGGCTGCGCGCGTCACTGTGTGAGCGGACGTTTGCGGTGATTCGCGAGCGCGTGGACGAAGTGGCGTTGGTGAGCGAGGAAGAAATCGTCGACGCCATGCGCCGGGTGTGGGAACGGATGAAAATCGTCATCGAGCCGTCCGCAGCGGTGGCCGCGGCGGTGGCGGTGTTTCGCAAAGTGGAATGGCAGGGGAAAAAAGTGGGCGTGATTCTGTCGGGCGGGAATGTGGATTTGGAGAAACTTCCGTTCCAGCGGTCACAATGAAAAGCTGCAGAATGCACAGGCCAACCGGGCGTTAGTGAAAAAGACCCCAGAAATCGAGCTGCGACTGGACAAATTCAATGCCGATCTCATGACCTTCCGGGGTTTCACGGCCTTTCCAGACCACCGTGCCGCGAACGGGTTCGGCGTCGGTCAAACTGAGGTTGATGAGGCGGACGCGCAATTCGAGAGGCAGGTCTCGCGGCAGCAACGCCATACAGCCGGCGGGATTCACTACGCGGGTAAATCCTTCCTCGCGAACCGTCTGTCCGCCGGCGTCCTCCCATTCGACGGCCAAGCGCACGCGGGAATTCAGTCGCACGCCGCGGCGGCGGTCTTGCCAGTTGGAAGCGCGGCCGGGATCCGAGTTTGAGGCCATGATAATTCCTTTCTGCGTTGAATGCGGTGACGGGCTGGAATGCCGTCCGGGTGGGTGGGTCCCGCAGGCCGCACTCCGCCTTTGGCGAACCACGGCACTATTGATTCTGAAGGCCCGGTGAGGCGGCGTCAAGCGCGGGATGATGAGCGCGTGCCGTCGCAGCAAGCCATAGACCCGCGGACAACTGGCAAGCTACAATGTTTACGACTGCGTTTTTTGCAGTCAATCTGTACGACTGCGTTCTTTGCAGTCAATGCACTTCAGCGCCCCACGCAACCGGGGCACAAACCAAAGTGGACACAGTCGCCACCAACACAAACCGAATCGACCTCGAACATCAGGGCAACGCTCAAATCATCGCCGCTTGTTTGCTCACCGGCGAAGGCCGGGCGGCCATCGTGGATCCGGGGCCCAGTTCAGCTTTGCCCACGCTGAGGCGCAAGCTCTCCCAACGCGGACTGGGGATCGCCGACGTGGGCGCCCTCCTGTTAACGCACATCCATCTGGACCACGCCGGCGCGACGGGGACCCTGGTGGCGGAAAACCCCAGTCTGCGCGTGTTCGTGCACGAGCGCGGGGCGACGCACATGGCGCAGCCTGAAAAACTCCTGGCCAGCGCGCAGCGCCTCTACGGCGCGAAAATGGAACAGTTGTGGGGCGAATTCCGCGCCGTGCCGAAAGAAAATCTGAATATTTTGAAGGGCGGCGAGCGCATCCACGCCGGAGGACGCGAACTGGAAGTGGAATACACGCCGGGGCACGCGTCGCACCACGTGAGTTATTTTGACGCGTCCACCGGGCTCGCTTACGTTGGGGACACGGCCGGGATCCGCATCGCCAACCGTCCATTCATCGTGCCGCCCACGCCGCCTCCGGACATTGATCTCGAAGCCTGGGGCAAGAGCTTGGATGTGATCCGCGCAAAAAAGCCAACGCGACTTTTCCTGACACACTTCGGCGTCGCTGAACCGGCCGAAGCACACCTCCTGGAGCTTCGCGAGCGGCTGGCGGGCTGGGCAGAGTTGGTGCGAAAGACGCTGGAAGTCGGCGAAGACGACGCGGCGCGGGCGCGCCAGTTCGCGGAAAGCGTACTGGCGGAGATGATCTCGCAACTGGGCGAGCAGGACGCCACGCGGTACGCCAAAGGCGCAGGGCTCGAGCTGTGCTGGATGGGCTTGGCGCGGTACTGGCGCAAGCGCGCCGCTTAGCCCGCCTTTCGTTGCATCAATCCAGTGGAAAGATACTCTTGCGGCGACGATTCGCCTTCACGTAATGTCATCGTCACTGCCGCCCAACTGGTAGCCGACACCGCGCACCGTGCGGATCAGTTTTTCGCCAAAGCCTTCGTCAATTTTTTTCCGCAAATTATTGATGTAGACATCCACCACGTTGGTCATGGTGTCGGAGGAAAGATTCCAGACGTTTTCAATGATCATCGAGCGGGAAACGCGGCGTCCGGCGTTGCACATCAAGCATTCGAGCAAAGCAAATTCCTTGGGCGTGAGTTCAATGCGCCGGCCAGCGCGCCGGACCGCGCGACCCTTGCGGTTGAGCTCAAGGTCCCCGGCGCGCAGCACGGCATCCGCTCGACGGCCGACGCGGCGCATGAACTTGGATTTGTCGTCTTCAGTGATGGCGATGCGTTTTGGTGACACACGACCCCCGAATGTAGGTTCGCCGGAAGCAGAGCGATTCTTCATAAGCCGTGAATCATTGTCAAGGTGCTCTGATGCTGAAGAATTAATGACTAGTTGATTGAGAACTGGCGAGGCGTTCGAGCGGAATCAGCGGGCGGGTTTCAGCAGGCCGGCGGCTTCTTCATCCACAATCCACAGCAGGCGCCCGTTGACGGGCCGCACCAGCTCGGCGGGGATGCGCACGGCG
>CAZIWR010000007.1:0-36457 GCA_964542805.1 uncultured Acidobacteriaceae bacterium | reverse complement strand
AGAAACAGCGCGGCGCCGCCAAACGCAATCCGCCGAATGGTCTTCACCACCATATACACATCTTAGATGTTTCTTCCGTCGCTGTCGATTCGCGCGGCTGCTTTACTCGTTCGCTGCGCGGCGATGTGCCAGGCTGGCTGCTATAATGCTGTTTCAAACGCAATGACGACCTTTCACATTGAACAATTTGGCTGTCGTGCCACGCAAGCCGACGCCGCGGCCATCGAGCGCCAACTCCTCGTGCGCGGCTGCGCGCCTTCGACGCAGGCAGCGAAAGCGGACGTAGTAGTGATCAACACTTGCACCGTCACCGCCAACGCCGATTCGCAAGCGCGTCAGGCCATCCGGCGTTTTCACGCCGAAAATCCCGCCGCACAGATTATCGTCACTGGCTGTTACGCCCAGCGCGCGCCGGAAGAACTCGCGCAGATTGCCGGTGTCTCCTGGGTCGTGGGCAACTCGCACAAGCTGGAAATCGCAGGGCTGGTAAAACACGATTCCAGCCTGTGCTCCGGCACACCAGAATTGTCACTCGCCGTCGCCCCGGCAAAAATCCTCACAGGAAATATTTTCGAGCAGACTGAAGTGCTTGTCGCGCCGGTGTTCGGCGGCGAATCCGACCACACGCGCCCCATCCTGAAAATCCAGGACGGCTGCAACAACCGCTGCTCCTACTGCGTGATTCCGTTTGTGCGCGGCAAGAGCCGCAGCCTTGCGCCGGCTCAGGTGGTCGCGGAAATCCACAAGCTGACCGATGCCGGCTTCCAGGAAATTGTGCTGAGCGGAATCAATCTGGGCAGCTACGGCCGCGACCTCGCGCCGCATGTCAAGTTGCTCGACCTCCTGCGTCGCATCGTCGACGAAACTCCGCTCGCGCGCCTGCGCCTCTCCTCTATTGAACCGCAAGATGTGACGCAGGACCTTATCGATTTCGTGGCCGGCACAGACCGTATTGCCCGGCATTTTCACATTCCGCTGCAATCTGCCTCTAACCGCATCCTTGCGGCCATGCACCGCTGGTACCGCGCCGCGCATTACGCGCGCAAAGTTGAACTCATCCGGGAAACCATTTCTGCGGCGGCTGTCGGCGCCGACGTGATTGCCGGCTTCCCAGGTGAAACCGACGCCGACCACCGCGCTACGATAGAATTCATCGAAAGCCTGCCCTTCAGCTACCTCCACGTCTTTTCGTTTTCCAAGCGCCCGGGCACCGCCGCCGATAATCATTCTGGTGAACTCCCTCCGCACATCATCAAGCAGCGGAGCAGGGAACTCCGCGCGCTTGGTGAGACAAAGAAATCCGCCTTCCGCGCCGCGCAGGCCGGCTCCACGCTGCGCGTTCTCACGCTTCGCGAGAAGGGCGAAGATTCCTGCGGCCCGTGGACCGCGGCACTTAGCGACAACTATCTGCAGCTTCGTGTTCCAGGCCACCATTCTCGCAACCTGTTTGTTGATGTGCGCATAGAGGCTGATGGTGCTCAGCTTTTTGGATCGGAGCTACGGGAAGTGAAAATAGAAAATGGAAATTAGAAAATAGGAAGACCTCGCCTACCAGTCCTATTTTCGCTTTTCTATTTCCTAATTTTCAAAGATGACTTGCGCGAAAGCAGTATTTTCGCTGTGGGTCATGGATAGGGAAATATTCTTCACGCCGAGGCGCTCGGCGTGCTCCTTTGCCGCGCCGTGCAGGACGATGCTGGGACGGCTGCCGCGCGGCCGAACGACTTCGATATCGACCCAGCGCACGCCTTGCCGCCACCCGGTGCCCAGGGCCTTCATCGTCGCTTCCTTTGCGGCGAAGCGCCCGGCGTAACGCTCAAAGCGCGCGCGGTAGCGTTCGCAGTAGGTGATTTCGTCGGGCGTGTAGATGCGTTCGATGAAGTGCCGGCCGTGGCGCGCAATGGCGGCTTCGATGCGGTCGATTTCCGCGATGTCCACACCCAGCCCGACGATCATTTTTCTCCGTGGCACAGATGATCGGCCTGCGCTACCTGCGGTTTGCTAGCCTGCTCACTTGCTTCTACAATGCCAGTCCGCAGCGGAATTATAACGTGAATTGTGACGCGTGATCTGTGACACGTGAAAACTAGACCCCAAACTAGAGTTGCGCGCAAATCGCCTCCACGGCGGAACGCAAATGCTGTTCTTGCCATGTGGCACGCGCGGCGCGCACAAGGCGTGCAGATTCTACAGTGCGGCGCGCTCGAGAAAATTTCTTGGCTGGTGCACGGGTTCACGCTGCGCCCTGGCGGCGCGAGCGTGCTGGCCGGCAAACGCGTTTTCAACCTGGGCCACACCGACTGGGACACGCGCGAAAACGTGCAGGCCAACCGGGAAAAACTGCTTGCCGCGCTGGGTGCAAGAAAGTTGCAGCTTGTCAGCCAGCGACAGTTTCATTCCGCGCTGGCGCGCGTCTTCGACGCGGCCCCCGCTGTTACGCTGCAAGGCGATGCCGCGCTCACGCGAACACCGGGGCTGCTGCTCGCCGTGCTCACTGCCGATTGCGTCCCCATCCTGCTGGTGGACACGAAGCGCCGCGCGGTGGCCGCGGTGCATGCCGGCTGGCGCGGCACGTTGAAGCGCGTCGCTGAAAAAACGCTGGGAAAAATGCGCATGACCTTCGGCACGCACCCGCGCGACGTTGTCGCCGTGCTGGGCCCGGGCATCGGACGTTGCTGCTATGAAGTCGGCGCGGAAGTAGCGCAAGCGTTTCATTCGCAGTTCGCTCTTGCGAAAGATTGGTTCGAAGGGCCGTTCGACCGCCTCGTTTCCGACGATACGCCCAACCCGCTTCAGTGGCTCAACATGCACCCGCCCGGGCATCAGCCGCCTCCGCCGAGCGTCCGTTTTGATCTCGCTGCCGCCAACCGCTGGCAACTCGAAAATGCGGGCGTGCCCGTCGCGAATGTTTTTTCGAGTGACTTGTGCACGTCCTGCCGCAAGGACATTCTCTTCAGCCACCGCGCTGAATTCGGCAAAACGGGCCGCCATATGGGCGTGGTTGGAATTCGTCGGTAGGGACGCATCTACCTTTCCTTGAAAACAAGGCGGTGGCATGCAGCCGCCGCTACTGCGTGATTTGCACGGTGCTCGTGCCGGCGGACTCGATCAGCGCGAGCTGCCCGCAGGCGGCCATGATGTCCTGGCCGCGCGAGTAACGCACAAACACCGGAAGGTCTTTCTCGGTCAGGATGCGGCGAAATTCTTCGATGCGCTGCGCGTCTGGGGGCGCGTAAGGAAGTTCTCCCGGATTCCACGGGATCAAATTTACTTTACAGCGTAAGCCGTTCAGCAATTTCACCACGCGCCGCGCGTCTTCCGGCGTATCGTTGAACCCGCCGAGCAGCACGTACTCAAACGTCAGCTTTTCCCACGGGCGAAGCGGATAGCGGTGGCAAGCGCCGAGCAATTTTTCCAGCGGATATTTTTTGTTGATGGGCATGATCACGTTGCGCTGTTCGTCCGACGACGCGTTCAACGACACGGCCAGCTTTGGCCGCACCTTCTCCGTGGACAGCCGCTCGATTCCCGGCACGATGCCGCTCGTGGAGAGCGTCACGTGCTTCGGCGAATGCGCCACGCCGTTCGGATCGAGCAATATGCGCAGCGCGGCCATAACCGCATCGTAGTTCAGCAGCGGCTCACCCTGGCCCATCAGCACCACGTTGGTCTGCGGTTTCAGGGTCGCATGATGTTCTTCCAGCGCGACGAGCACCTGCCCGATAATTTCTCCTGCCGTGAGATTGCGAATTAGTCCCAGCGTCGCCGTCAGGCAGAAATGACAATCCACCGCGCAGCCCGCCTGCGTGGAGATGCAAATCGTTTGCCGGCCCTCCTCCGGCATGAACACGGTTTCAATCGTGGTCGGTTTTCCAACTGCGGGTGCTGCAAGTGGCGCGTCTGCTTCGTCGAGAGCAAGCAGGTAGCGCACGGTGCCGTCGGTGGAGTGGTAGTGCTTCCGAACTTGCGGCAGGGCAATGCGCGTCTCACGCGCGAGGCGTTCGCGCAGCGCCGCGGGCAGGTTGGTGATTTGAGAAAAATCGAAACGCCGCTCCGCGTACAGCGCGTGATAGAGCTGCGCGCCGCGAAATGCGGGCTCGGTCATTTGCGCGAGCAGTTCGCGCAGTTCATCCAGTGATTTTCCGAGCAGATCCTGTGGCATTCTCAGCGCTCGTAGGACGGGCCTTCCAGCTCGTCACGCGAATTCATCATAGTCTAACCGATTCGGGGCGTTCGATGGCTTTTCGCGCGCGGCTGCGTCTATAATAAGGAGTAACCACAGCAGTCCTACCTATGCAGTCTTAGTCGTCGTCGGCGGCGCGTCTTGTGCACAGACCCATGCGAAACGAACCGCGCAATATCGAAAAAGAGATTCTACCCAATGGCTTGGTGGTGATCAGCGAGCCGATGGCGCACGTGCGCTCCGTTTCGGTGGGCGTGTGGGTGCGCACCGGCTCGCGCCGCGAGCCTGCGGAACTCAACGGCATTTCCCACTTCATCGAGCACATGGTTTTCAAGGGCACTGAGCATCATTCGGCGGAGGAAATTGCGCGTTCGGTGGATTCCATCGGAGGTATGCTGGACGCCTTCACCGCCAAGGAAATGATCTGCTTCAACGCCAAGGCGCTCGACGAACACCTTTCCATCGCCTTCGACGTGCTCTCCGACCTGGTGCTCCACCCGCGCTTTGACGCGGAGGACATCACCAAGGAAAAGTCCGTGGTGCTCGAAGAAATCAAGATGGATCAGGACAATCCTGACTACCTGGTGCACGAGATCTTTACACAGAATTTTTGGCGCAATCATCCGCTCGGAAAACCCATCCTCGGCACGAACCAGACGGTCTCCAGCTTCAGCCGCTCGCAGGTGGCGGAATGTTTCCACCGGTGGTTTGCGCCGGAGAACATGATCGTCACCGCGGCTGGCCATTTGGAGCACCAGCAACTCCGCGACCTGGTGGCGCGCGAGTTCGGACACATGCAGCCTGCGGGCGACCACTACGCGGATTCCGCGCCGGTGCCGCAGGCGCGCATTACTACGAAATCGAAAAGCGAGCTCGAGCAAGTGCACCTGTGCATCGGCGTGCCGTCGTACCCCATGGTGCACGAGCGGCGTTACGCCATCGCTGTGCTGAACAACATCCTCGGCGGCGGCATGAGCTCGCGCCTGTTCCAAAACATACGCGAGCGCCAGGGGCTGGCCTACGCCGTGTTCAGCGAGCTGAGTCCGTACCGCGACACGGGACTGCTCTCCATCTACGCGGGCACGGCACTCGAAAAGGCCGGCCAGGTGGTGCGCTCGGTCACCGGCGAATTCGCCAGCTTGAAGGATCAACTCGTTAGTGACGAAGAGTTGCGCCGCGCCAAAGACCACCTGAAGGGTTCGCTGATGCTTTCGCTTGAATCCACCAGCTCGCGCATGTCCAATCTTGCCCGTCAGGAAATGTATTTCGGAAAATTCTTCACGCTCGACGAAATCATCGCTTCGATTGAGAAAGTGACGCGCGAGGAAATTCAGGAGATCGCCCGCGAATTCTTCCAGCCGGACCACATTAGTGTCACCGTGCTCGGCAATCTCAATGGCTTCCAGCTCACACGCGAACAACTAGCCTGCTAGCTGCCTGATTCCGCTCCTCCTGCAATTTCCACACCCCATTGACGCGCGCGTCACGCTTTGCCATCATCATGCGTACACTTCACACGGAGGCGGCGCATCTCGTTTCGGGTTTCGATTCTGGCGTCCGGCAGCGCGGGCAACAGCACGTTGCTCGAAACCGCCAACACGTGCCTCCTGATTGACGCCGGCCTCTCCAAGCGGGAAACTCTTCGCCGCCTCACCGAGCTGGGCACTTGCCCCACACAACTCGACGGAATTCTCATCTCGCACGAACACACCGATCACTGCGCCGGGCTCGTGCAACTGCTGGGAAAATGGAAGACAACTGTTTATGCGACTGAGCCGACGCTGGAGGCGATCGTGGCCGTATTACCCAACGGCGCAGGTGAGCGCATCGACCGCGTTGCCCACATCCAGGCCGGGCAGCGCTTCACCATCGGCGACATCGAAGTTTCTGCCTTCGCCATCCCCCACGACGCAGTGGACCCGCTGGGCTTCACTTTTCGCGCCAACGGCACGAAGGTGGCTATCGTCACCGACCTCGGCTACCTGCCGGAGTTGGTGAAGCAGCACCTGCGAGGCGCCGACCTGCTTGTGTTGGAATCAAATCACGATCTGGAAATGCTGAAGGTGGGACCGTACCCGTGGCACATCAAGCAGCGCGTGATGAGCCGCACCGGGCATCTTTCCAATCACACGGTGAGCGAGTATCTCGCTGACGTGGACAGCTTCGACGCGCAGCCGCAACATCTCGTGCTTGCGCATCTCTCCGAAAACAACAACAACCCCGACGTGGCGCGCATTTGCGCCGAAGAGGCATTGCGCCGCCGCAGCGGCGCGGAGTTTGCCGGGCAGCTCCACATCGCTTCCCAGCGCGTCCCCCTCGGCCCATTCAATCTTTAGCAGGACTTCTTATTTCCCGGCTGCGTCCAGCCGCGCGCGAGCGCCCTCAGCCCATGAGCAAGTTTCCCGCCGTTCCTGATCGGTGAGCTTGGCATCCTCATGCATAGTGATATAGATGGGAAGCGGCATCGAGTTGCCCTTCACCAGTTTGCAGACGTCCGCGAGCAGGGCAGACTTTTGCGCCCGGCCATATTTCGCCCAGGCGGAGAGGTCCATGTGCTCGCGACCCTCGGCTACGTCATGAGCCACGAGCCACGAAACCGGTGCCACCCGCGAGTACCACGGCCAGCGTGTGCGGCTAGAATGGCAATCCATGCACGCGCGCTCGATGGTTTTGGGTGCGTGCTGCCAAACGGCAGCATCGGCGAAAATCGTTTTCGCCGCGACTTCGGGCGGATTCGTTCGCGCCGGTTGCACAAACTGAATTCCCACCAGCACCACCGCCAGCACAATCAGTATCCGCTTGGCCCAAGGCTTCATAGCATCGCCTCTTCCAAAGAATGACGCTGCCGCCGCTCGCAGCGTTAGCCGCGGCGGATGGTGCGACGGCCCTTAGGCCGGCTATGCACTTCTAATTTGGGATCACAACACTTAAGTTCCGTGCCACCATCCACGCGCCGAGCAGCACAACAAACACGGCAAATGTTTTCCGCAATTGCCCGGCGTTGAAGTGGTGCGAAGCAGCCACGCCAGCGAAAGTCCCTGCAAGCGCCGCGCCGCCGAGGGGCAGCAGCAATGTCCAGTTCATGTGCAACGCGCTGCGATGGCCCCACAATGCGATGGCACAGTTGGCGCCGATGACAAAAAGGGAAGTGCCAATGGCGGACTTCATCGGCTCGCCGAGGAAGAGCACCAGCGCAGGCACGATCAGGAATCCCCCGCCCACGCCGAGGAAGCCAGTCAGAAATCCTACGCCCGCGCCGCACATCGCGAGCACCAGCAGATTGCGTTTTCCTTTTTCACCGGAATCTGTAAGGCGCCGGCGGTACATGGCCGCGCCGGCCACCAGCATCAGCGCGCCGAAGAGCAGCATCAGCCACGCGCCGGGCAGCCGCTTCGAGAAATAGGCTCCCAGAAGGCTTACCGGTGCGCCGCACGCGGCAAAGAGGAATCCACCCTTCCAGTCCACCACCCCCGAGCGGTGATGTTGCAGGGCCGCAGCCCACGCCGTCAGGCCCACCAACACAAGTGAAATCGCGATCGCGGCGTGCTCTTCCACGCCCAGCACGTAGACCAGGATCGGCACGGCGAGGATCGACCCTCCGCCTCCCAGGAGTCCGAGGGAGACGCCCATAAGTGCAGTCAGAAAAACCCCGAGCCAGAAGTTCAACGATTGTTTCCGGTGTTTCGGTGCGAGTGTAGCATCGGCGAGGTTGTCGGTGGTCAGTTTTCAGTTGTCCGCAAGTTTCACCAACACAGGACAACCGACGAATGTCACCTGACAACTCTCCACTATTTCAGTTCCGTTCGATGGAAACGGGCCCGTTCACGGTGGACAGCCGCACCACCGGGGTCGCGCCGCCGAATTCGATCCGGCAGGGGTGCTCCCATGTGCGCACGGACTTCCGGCACTGACTGGCTCGGCAGGAAACGGGAGAATGTTCCGACGCGTCCACGCGCACCGCAGACTGATAGTTCGCCGGCAAGCTCAGGCTTACCGGACCGTTCTGCGTGCTGGCGTCGAGTTCGCCGCCTTCCCACCGACTTCCAGTCAACTCCACGCTGATGGGGCCGTTCTCCGCTCGCAAACGCAGGGTTCCGCGGCTGCCACGAAAATCGATGGGTCCATTCTGCGTCTCGGCGCGGATTTCTCCGGACGTGTCCTTCACCGCCACTGGACTGTTTACGCTGCGCGCATGGACTTTGCCGCTCACGCGGCGCACATCAATGGGGCCGTTTGTAGCTGTGAGGTCCACCTCGGCGCCGGATGGCACGCGGATAATCAAATGCGCGACCCAATCGCTCCCATCGGGGCCGGCAAGACTCACGTTCCCGCCGTTGATCACCAGGCGGATTCGCTGGAGGTTCTCCGCCGCCGAGCGTCCGCCAGAATCAATCGCTGCCTTGCAGGCAGTGATCGAATATTCGTTGCGCTCCCAGCCAGTGACGCTAACGCCGCCATTTTCAGCTGCCTCGACGAGCAGAAGTCCCACAGATAGCGGAACAGTGCGCACCTCTTCGTCGCGCAGTGGCCGCTGCCAGCCGAAGCTGATGTCATAGTCCTCGCAGTCGCGGGCCTCGTTGCGCACGGTGGTGCTGGATTGCGATTTGTCCCACCCGCGTTTGCGTTGATTTGCGAATGGGCCGCTCACCAGCAGGGATAGCACGGCAAGTACCAGAAAAAATGACCACGCCATTTTCTTCATGGTTTCGCTCTCCATTTGTGGATTTCTCCCGAAAACGCCGCGCCACCAATGCGGCGTGAATATGCCTGCCATGGGCCTCGCTACTGTTTCAGGACCTGCTCAAAGAACGACAGCGCGCGCGAGTCATTCGATTGTCCTAGCCAGAACATGGCCTGCTTGCGCACGGCCGGGTTCTTGTTTGTTTTCGCCACCTGGATCAGCAGAGGCACACCCTCGTCTTTCGGCAATTGGCTCAGTGCGAACACCGCTTTCTTTTTGATGTCGGTGTCCGGATCGTCCTCGATCGCCGAGGAGATCGCCTCGACCGCCTTCTTGCCGGCCTTTTGCCCCAGCCAGAACAGCGCCTGCCCGCGGACGCGCTTGCTTGCGTCCTCGCGCGCCACCGCAATCATCGTGTCCACAGATTCCGGCACTTTACTGACAGAGAGCGCAAAAACGACTTTGTCGCGCACGCGCTCGCTGGGGTCTTCGCGTACCATGCGCTTCAGGATGTCGTAACCTCTGCGCTCGCGTGCCGAGCCCAGCCAGAATGCCGTCTGTCCGCGCAGCCATTCCGATTGTGACGGAGCGATGAAGCTCTCCAGCACGCCGTCCGCCGAGGCATCGGCGTGAAGTGCAATCGCGGAGACCGCAGCGTTCGCGCGACGACGCGAGGGCTTATCGTCATCGGATTCGATTGTGCCGGGGCCTCCAGCGCGCACGAACGTCGCCAGCAGCGCCACGCTTTCCGCCGGCTTCACTTCAGCTAGCCAATAAACAGGGAGTCCGCCGGCATCGATGGCGCAATCCTCTGAAAACATACGGATCTTTTCCACGCTCTTGCCTGCTACGCGGAAGAGCACCAGCATGTTCTGTGGGCCTTCCAGCTTCACGCTTCGATTTTCGTCGGAGTTATTAAACGTGACCTCGTTCGAGCCTTCCAGGCGGCAGCCGCCACAGCACCCGCCCGCGTTTCGATAGGAGTCCATAGAATTCCAGCAGCACATCTGGTGCTCGCCAAGAACGGGCACGGAGTAGCCAATCCACGCGGGGGATTCCTGCGCGGCAACAATTCCGCGGAACTCACGCTCCAGGCCCGCTGCGGCGCTTCGCGACTGCACTTTCGCGTTACTGAAGCGCGGCTCCTGCGCTTTCACGCCGATTGCGCAGCCGGCCATCACAACCATCATCGTTAGAATTCCCGCAGCCGCTCGTTTCATAGCGCTCCTCCCGCTGGCTCGCCACTTGTCGTCAGGCGCTGTTTTCTTAGGGTTTATTCAGCAATTCCATCAAGAATTCCGTCGCTTCCTTCGAGCCCATCAACGAGAGTTTCTGCACCGCGGCTCGCTTGAGTTCCGGGTCAGTTTCTTTCCGGGCGACTTCGATCAACTGCCGCGCGTTGCCTTGCAGAAAGAACGCGTTGAGCACCGCCTTGCGCACGATGGTGTCCTTCTCCATTGAGTACAGTTCGACCAGCGCGTCGCCGGTTCGTTTGCTGCCCATGAGCCCAAGGTTGTTAATGGCCTTTTTCCGCAGGTCGGGATCCTTTTCTGCTTTCGCAAGCTGAATCATGTGGTCCGCATCGCCGCCCACAAACATGGCGTTGACGATCTTCGCTTTCACTTCTGCAGTGGCTTCTTGCTGATACATCTGCCAGAGCTCCTCGCGCGCGCCCATCACGCCGAGCTGTTGCACCGCCGCGCCGCGCAAATCCGAGTCCTTTTCGTTGCGCGCGACGCTGAGCAGAAAATCCTTTTCGCCGGAGACCATGAAACTCTGCAAGATTCTTTTCTTGATGGAGACGTCGCTGCTCGTTTCGTAAATGTTTTTCAGCACGGCTCGGCCTTCGTGACCACCGAAAAGCCCCAAATAATTGATGGCTTCTTTCTGGAGCTCCGGAACCAACTGCCCGCGCGCCACCTTCTCAATAACTGCGCGGGCTCGAGGGGAACCGGTCTGTGCCAGCACGAACAGTGCCTGCTTACGCAGCTTCGGGCAACTGCCGCTGCCGGTCTCGAGAAACTTCTCCAGCAACGGGACGGCGCGCTCGGGGTCCTGGTGTTGCAGGCTGTTCAGTGCCAGCACCTTTAGTTCGCAGTCTTCATCTGTGGAAGGCGGTTCAGAACCTCCAGGGCGGCGCGGCGGGGGTGGCTGTTGTGGCTGGCCTCGCATCTCTAATTCCAGAGCTTTTGCGTCCTTCAGGTAATTGCTCTTTGGATAGTTCTTCTGAAGCTCAGCGAGCGTGGTGACTGCTTCGGAGCGGCGCCCGGCCTTGTTTTCCGCATACGCTTTCCAATACAGCGCGCCGTCGGCTTTCTTGCCTTTCATCGCCGCCACCTGCGCGAATTTGTCCGCGGCCTTGTCCCACTGCCCTTCGTCGATAGCCTCTGTGGCGTCGTCGTAGAGTTCTTCTTCGCGCTCCAGGCGTTCTTGTTTGCGCTCCTTCAGCTCCTCGGCGCGTTCGCGATCTCTCTCAGCTTTTTCTTTGGCGCGCTCCGCCTGTTCGCGCGATCGCTCGGACTGTTCCTGAAGAATCACGCCGGGACTGTCCAATACGCCGAGTTCGATCGCAGGCAGAGCAGCCAGCGCTGAAAGCCCAGACAAATCGGGAAGTGCGGGAAGGGCTGGCAGTTCCGGCAATGCGGGCAGCATCGGCATCGGAGGAATTTCGGGGAGTGCACGCAGCGCAGCGAGATCCACTGCCAATTGCGGCAGATCCATCAACTCTGGCCGCGGCACCCTTGCGGCCTTGGGCACTCGCGATGGCGCCGCCACTCGCGGGGCCTTCGCCGGCGGCGGAGGGCTTACCTGCGCCGCCCCTGGCGCCATTAAAATCAATATTGCGGCAACACTCAGAATCACCTTGCGAATCATGGCTTCTCCCTTTCCATTGGCTGACTAAATCGATTTCCGTGGCAGGCCCGCGGGAACATCCGGAGCCGTTTCCGCCGGCGCCGGCTTGGCGCGCTCGCGCGCGTCGGAACCAATCACGCGGACCTTGAACAGAATCCCCTGCGACTTGATGCGTTTCCGGAGCGATTCCATCTGCTTCGAAGAAACTTCCGAAGGACTGTTGGCCACCTCCACCAACACGCGCTCGAGCTGATCGAGCACGCTGGCCACGCCGACTTCGCCCGCATTAAGCGCCGTCTGCCGGTAGAGGCGGTTTTCGCTCACCAATTCCGATGCCATGCGCTGCTCGGAGGAAATGTCCACTTTGCCGTTCGAAGGCATGTTGGACAACTCGACGAGAATCATCTGTGAACGCTCCAGGTGATCACCTACGGCGACCAGCAGAATGCGTTCGCGCACCTGGGGAGAAATCGCGGCCCTTGTCGGCGTTTTTTCATGCGTCATTCGCCCGACGAAAAAAGCGACAATCAGCAGCGCGGCCACGGCTCCGGCCAGCGCCCAGCGCTGCGGCGCGATCCACCATGCCCACCCGGTCAATGCTGTTTTGTCCGGCGCCGCGTCCAGCTGCGGGCGCAGCCGCGTCCACACCTCACTGCCGTAGCCTTCCGCGCGATCGGGCACCGGCAGGGTCTCGACGGCAGCCAGCACGCGCTGGAGCGATTCGTAGCTCGAGCGACATTCGTTGCATGCGGCCAGATGCTCGTCCACGGCGCGGCGCTCGGCCGGCTCGCAGTACGCCTCTTCGCCGTAGTGATAAAGGATCAGTTGTTCTTCGTTCAAGTGCGTCATCGCGTTGTGCTCACCATGGGTTCCAGCGCGCGGCGGAGTTTTTGCACCGCGCGGAAAATGCTGTTTTTTGTGGCGCTCGCGCGCAGGCCAAGCGCTTGCCCAATCTCCTCGATGGACAGGCCCTCGAAATGCCGCAGCACGAATGCGGCGCGCTCCACGTCGCTCAACTCGCTCATCGCGCGTTCGACAGTGGTGCCGACTTCGCCGCTGAAGACCACGCGGTCCGCCCCCGGCGCTTCCGACGCGAGTTGCTGCACCGCCGGATTTCCTTCGGGGTCGTCCGGCTCGCGGCGCTCCTCGTGGCGCTGCCGCGAGCGGCGGAAATCGAGCGAGCAGTTGATGCCGATGCGGTAGAGCCATGTGCCGAAATTAGCGCGCGCCTCGAACTTGGAGAGTCGCCGGTAAGCCCTCAAAAACGTTTCCTGCACCACTTCCTCCGCGTCGTGTTCATTGCCGGTCATGCGATAAGCCAGTCGGAAGAGGCTGTGGCTGTGCCGATCCACGAGCACCCGAAAGGCGTCGCGGTCGCCGGCCAGCGCCTGCTGTACAGCCGCTGCATCGCTTCCTTCCATCCGATTCATTAGACCGGGATTGTCCCTCAGCGGTTAGGTGCCACGCCACGGTTTTCCCCGTGGGCCAGGATTTCTAGCCTGTCTAGCGGATTCCGCTTCAGGTATAATGAATTAGGGATTTGCCCCGCCGTTGTCCGGTTTCCGAGGAGTCACACTTGATCCCGCGATACACATGCCCGGAGATGGGTCGCGTTTGGAGCGACGAGAACAAATACGCCAAGTGGCTCGAAGTCGAGTTGGCCGCCACGGAGACATTGGCCGACTTGAGCCAGGTGCCGCGCGGTGCCGCGGCCGCCCTGCGCAGCCGCGCAAAAGTGGACGTCGCGCGCATCAACGAATTGGAATCGCGCGTCAAGCACGACGTAATCGCCTTCACCATGCAAGTCGGCGAATCGGTGGCCGACCCCGAGTCCGCGCGCTGGCTGCACTACGGCCTCACCTCGAACGACGTGGTAGATACGGCGCAAGCCCTGCAAGTCCGCGAGGCCGCGCAGTTGATCGAAGATGGTCTCGAGAAACTCGGCGAAGTGCTCAAGCGCCGCGCGTTCGAATTCAAAGACACGCCGCAAATCGGCCGCACCCACGGCGTTCATGCCGAGCCCATCACGTTTGGCCTGAAGCTGGCGATCTGGTTCGCGGAAAACCGCCGCAACCTGGAGCGCTTCCGCGAGGCCGCGCGGCAGATGGCTGTAGGGAAAATCTCCGGCGCGGTGGGAAACTGCTCGCATCTTGGGCCCAACGTCGAAGAGCAGATCTGCAAGAGGCTGGGATTGGAAGTGGCGCCGATTTCGTCACAGGTGCTGCAGCGCGACCGGCACGCGCATTTCGTTTCAACGCTCGCTCTCATTGCCGCTTCGCTCGAGAAAATCGCCCTGGAGATTCGCCACTTGCAGCGCACCGAAGTGCGCGAAGCGGAAGAGCCATTCGGCGGCGACCAGCGCGGCAGCTCGGCTATGCCGCACAAGCGCAACCCAGTGGGCTGCGAGCAAGTGTGCGGGCTGGCGCGGGTAGTGCGCGCGAACGCCCAGGCCGCGCTGGAAAACGTCGCGCTGTGGCACGAGCGGGACATCTCGCACAGCTCGGTTGAGCGCGTCATCCTGCCGGACTCTACTATCCTGGTGGACTACTTGCTTGCGCGCATGACGGCGATTGTGGGCGAGATGCGCGTTTTCCCGGAGCGCATGCTGCGCAACCTCGAAGCCACGCAAGGGCTCATCTTCAGCGGCCAGCTTCTGCAGGATCTGGTGGAAAAAGGGATGTCGCGCGAGGAAGCATACAAATGCGTGCAGGAACACGCTATGTCTGCATGGCAGATGGAAACTAGTTTCCGCGAGCGCGCGGCCGCCGACCCGCGCGTTACTCACTTCCTCGACGCCGCCGCGCTAGCGCACACGTTTGATTTGCAGCGACAGCTCGGCAATGTGGATGCAATCTTCCGACGAGTTTTTGGGAGTTGATAATTCTGGGCAACTCACCCACAGGCCAACTCTTATTTGACTCCTGGCATGGTGTCTGCTATTTTTCTCTTAGCGCTACCCCCTTCCAGCGCTAAGCACCCCTTGGAATGTCCCCTTCGGGCGGAGTGTCTTCGCGCACGTGTCTCTGTCCTCCGACCGTCCGAGGCCAGAACCCTGCGAGAAAGGACTGAGGTCGACCATGCCCGGCACCGATGCGCAGCTTGCTCATATTCTTGTTGCGGACGACAGTACCGTCAATTGCGAACTGCTTTCCGACATCCTGGAACCTTTGGGCTACAAAGTGACCTGCGTCGAAGACGGCGACGAAGCGCTCAAGGTGTTACGTAGCCAGCCGGTGGATGTCGCTTTGCTCGATGTGATGATGCCCCGGCGCACCGGGTTTGCGGTCTGCCAGGCAGCGAAAGCGGATCCTTCTCTCCGCCTTATTCCCATCGTCCTGATCACGGGTCTCACCAAAGTCGAGGACCGCATCCGGGGCATCGAATGTGGCGCCGACGATTTTCTGAATAAGCCTGTGCACAAGGAAGAGTTGCTGGCGCGCGTGCGCTCGCTGCTGAAGCTCAAGCATTTTACTGACGAATTAGAAAATGCAGAAACGGTGCTCTTCAGCCTCGCCCTCAGCATCGAGGGCAAGGACCCGTACACTGGCGGTCACTGCGACCGGCTCTCCAAGTATTCGGTGGCCCTGGCCGAGCGAATCGGACTCTCCGAGCCAGATCGGATCGCGTTGCGCCGCGCCGGGACTGTCCACGACATTGGCAAGGTGGCCGTACCTGAACAGATTCTGCTAAAGCCGGGCCCGCTCACAGCAGAAGAACGCCGGATCATGGAGCAGCACCCCGTCGTTGGCGAGCGCATCTGCGCGCCGCTACGCTCTTTTCGTGACGTCCTGCCCATCATCCGCCACCACCACGAGAAGATGGACGGCAGCGGCTATCCCGACGGGCTGAAAGGCGAACAAATTCCGATCACCGTTCGCGTGATGACCATTGTGGATATCTACGACTCGCTCACCACCGACCGCTCTTACCGCAGGGCACTCTCGCCAGATGATGCCTTTCGAGTTCTGCGTGAAGAGACCGAACGCGGCTGGTGGGACGCTGAGTTGGTGGACGTCTTTGAAGTGTTGATCCAAGGTGACCAGCGGTCGGCGGATGGCGCCGCAGTGAAGGAGAGCCATCGCCTGCGACCGATTCCGGCCACCGGGAACTGACGACCTGGGAGCACGGCTGTTGAACCGAGCCAATCTTCAGGAAGTTTTAGGACAATTCGATGAATTCTGCTTGGAAGAGGACGCTCGATCAAGAGGTGGCTCGCTCGAGCCGGAGCGCGGCGCCGCTGGCTGCGATGATGGCAGACCTCGATCATTTCAAACGCATTAACGACACTTATGGTCACGCTGCGGGCGATGCGGTGCTGTGCGAAGTGGCACGCCGCATGACGGAGACAACCCGTGTGTACGATTTCGTCGGCCGGTATGGCGGCGAAGAATTTTTGATTCTGCTGCCCCGCTGCAATTCACTGCAAGCAACTAAAATGGCTGAGCGACTGCGGTTGGCCATAGCCGGTCAGCCGGCGGAGACGCCAGAGCGCGAGATTGGTGTTACTCTGAGTTTAGGAGTAGCTGAGACGGAAGGAATGCGACTGCCGGAAGCGAAGGCCCTCCTGCTGGAGGCAGACGCTGCCCTTTATCGGGCCAAGGCCAACGGGCGCAACCTGGTGGAAGTCGCTGACTCCCACATTTTGTCCGCTGCCCCCGTTTCATCCTGAGTTTTTTTCGAATGAATGAAGTGGCTGTGGGAGGTGTCCAACTTGAGCCGAAGAGTTCTTGTCGTCGATGATTCGCCGGAGATCTGCGAGCTGTTACAGTCTGTGCTGTACTCCGCGGGAATGGATGCCCTGGGGCTGACGAATAGCCAGCAGGCCGCAGGCCACTTGATCCGGGAAAAGTTCGACGCTATTTTCCTCGATATTAGGATGCCGCCGCCGGATGGCATCGAGCTGGCAGGGCGGGCGCGCGCCTCCGGTTTCAATCAGAAAACCCCCATCGTCATGATTAGCGGCGACGCCGATCCGTCGTTGCAGGCGCGGGCCTTCCAGGCCGGTGCCAATTTCTTTCTCTACAAGCCGCTGGATCGCCGGCGGCTGATGCGCATCCTGCGCGTGACGCAGGGCTCCATCCAGCGCGAGCGCAGACGCTTCCAACGCGTAAACGTGCGCTGCAAGGCCACGGTGGAGTCCAGCAGTTCGCGCATCGAGGGCTTGACCCTGGACATGAGCCTGAACGGAATGCTGGTACAAACGGAAGTAGCGTTTCCTGCCAGCACGCGCGTTGGCGTCACCGTGCAATTGAAGCCTGGCGCAAAGCCGTTCCACGCCAGCGGAAAAGTGGCGCGGCTGGTCGGCGATGATTGCATGGGGATTGAACTGGCAATTGTGAGCTTGGAGGAAAGCGAGCGTTTGCAGGAATTCCTGCTGCCGCTCATCCTCGCCTCCGCAGAAGATCCGGACACGAAAAAATAGTGCAGCTATTGCGCCCGCTGGATGTAGCGGCCCTCGGTAGTGTCCACCTTGACCTTTTCGCCGGCATCGATGAACGGCGGCACCTGGATCACCAGCCCCGTTTCGAGCTTGGCCGACTTCGTCACCGAGCTGGCCGTTGCGCTCTTGATGCCCGGCTCGGTTTCCACCACCTTCATGTCCACCGTGTCCGGCAGAACCACGCCGATGGGCTTGCCCTCGTAATACTCCACATCCAGGTGAATATTGGGAACCAGGTAGTCCACCGCATCGCCAAGAATGTCGTGGCTCAGACTGATTTGATCGTAGTTTTCCGTGTTCATGAAATGATAGATTTCGCCCTCAGCGTAGAGATATTCGTACTCAATCTCGTCGAGTACCGCGCGTTCAACGAATTCCTCGGCGCGAAACCGGCAGTCCACCATGGAGCCGGTGCGCAGGCTGCGCATGCGGGTCTGCATCGACCCGCGCTTGTTGCCCGGCGTGCGGTGGTCCACACTGAAAACCGTGAAAAGTTCTCCCTCGTGGCGGATCACCATTCCGGGGCGCAACTGTGTCGCTTTGACCGTCATTGCAACCTCGTTCTTCTGCGGGGTTCCCTCGCGGACCTTCGGTCGGAGGCTGGACGTGGTGCAGAGTACACCCAATCGCCAAAAAACATTATAGCCGTGGGCCGCAGAATTGGTCAAACTATAGGGTCACTATGCGCGCATCTATTCCGCATTTCATTCGGTTCTTCGCGGGCTTTGCAGCTGGCATCGTCCTGCTAGCGTGTCCACGCCCTGCCGCGTCGCAGGATACTGTGGTGCAGCAATGGGCGCTCTCCACGTGCAACGGAGTGAGCGGCATCTCGCGGGAAGAGGTGGCCGCGGGCACGGGCCTGGCAGTTTCGCCTGACGGGCGCTGGCTGGCGCTCTTTGTGCACACAAACCGCGGCGGAGAAGTCACGCTGCGGCCCCGCGATACTGGAGAATCGCACCGCATTGAGCTTGTCCCGCCGGCTCTCCCGCCCGGCGTCACGTGGCGCGTGCTCGATGTGGTTTTTTCTCCAAACAGCAATTTGCTGGCGGTGCGCACTACCGGCGCTATCTGGGTGGCGGACGTGGCCACGGGCCTCATCCTCTATCAGGTAGGCGTGGACCCCGAGCGGCAAACCTATCCCGGCAAGCTCTCGCTCGCCGCGGACACGCTGGCCGTTCTCTTCTGGCCGCCGGAATCCTATCTGGCGGACGCAAAAGCCAGGAAGGGCGTCGAAGTGCGATTCTACGAAGCGGTAACGGGGAAGTTCGTGCGCAGCGTACCGCTGGCCGTAGATTCCTCCGACGCCTGGACGAACGTCGGGCTATCGCCGGATGCCAAGTGGTTTGCGCTACTGCGCCGCCCCACGCGCTGGCCGGGCAAAGCGCACCTCTCTGTTCACTCACCGATTAGCGGCTTGCAGCGCTGGGAGAGCAAGCTCTCCGCGGAGGACTTCCAGTGGTCCGCGGATGGCCAAACGCTCATTGCGCTCGGCCAGCGGCTGGTGTGGCTCGATGCGGAAACCGGAAAGCAGGCGCGCGAATCGAAGAACGGCGCCGGCTCGAGCGAGTATCACCGGTTGCGCTTCAATGAGGATGCGGGGCTGGCCGTGGGACAGTTTTCCAAGTACAGCCGCTGGAAGCGCAGCGTCATGCTGAACGACCAGCGCGAGTCCATGATCATGCTGTGGCGGCTGGATGGCGCCACGCTCGTGTGCCAGGCGCCCCTACCGCCATCGCAGAGCGTCGAAGCCTGGCTCACGTCGCAAGGCGAAATCATCACCCTCGAGGAAACCTACGATCTGCGACCGCAATTGCGCCTGCTCAAAAGCGCGCAAATCGTAACCTATCGCTTTGCTCAGAAGTGATGCGTGATGAAAGAGAAAAACTCAATGCGGAAGCGTTGAACGTTTGATCTACAACTTCAGACCTAGTCCTTTTCTTTGCCCCGATTCTTTCTTGCCTCGGCCATCAACTTTTCGATTTCCGCGACGGTGCGCGGCACGCGCGCGGAAAGATTTTTGGCGCCGGTCTCCGTGACGAGGATGTCATCCTCAATGCGCACGCCGATGTTTTCGTCGGGGATATAGATGCCCGGCTCGATGGTGATTACCATGCCCGGCTCGAGCGCCCGGCCGGGCACGCCGGGATCGTGGACGTTCAAGCCAATGGGATGGCCGAGCCCGTGGATGAAATATTTCCCGAGCGGGTTTCCGTCCTTATCTTTCCCGCGCGAATTGATGACGTCGGTTGCGATCTTCAGAAGGCTGCTAGGCGAATTGCCGCTAGATATCACGCCGGGCTTGATCGCAGCGATGGCGGCGTCGGAGGCCGCGAGTACGATCTCGTAGATTTCGCGCTGGCGGGGAGTGAACTTTCCGTTGGCGGGAACGGTGCGTGTGATGTCCGCGGAGTAGCCGCTAAATTCGCAGGCCACGTCCATCAGCACCAGGTCGCCGTCCTTGATCTGTGCGCGCACGCCATTGTAGTGCAGCAGGGTGGAGTTGAAGCCCGTGCCGACGATGGGCGCGTAGCCTTCGCGCTCCGCGCCGCCGCGCTGATGCACGTACACCATGCGCGCGGCCACTTCGTATTCGTAGAGGCCCGGGCGAATCATCTTCATCGCTTCGATGTGCGCGTCCGCGGAAAGGTCAATTGATCGGCCAAGAATCACCATTTCGCTGGCGGACTTCACCTGGCGCATGGCGGCCATCTGCGGGAAGACGTCCTTGAGAGTGATCGCAGAGAAATTTGTACGCAGCCAGTTGTTCCAGTTTGTGCGGTGCGGGTAGCCGTTTTCGACCCGCCCGGGAAGCAGTGTGTAGAAAGTCGTGTACGTCTTGGCCAGCGACTCGAGCGTCTCTTTCAGTTTGGCAAAGGCTTCGACGTTAGCGAATCCGGTCCTTTGCCCGGCGTCGGGGTCCTCGACGCCGATGCGTGGGCCATTCCAGCGCTCCATGGGCTTGTTGCGCGGCGGGAGAAAGAGAATTTCCTTGGGCCCGCCTTCAGATTTTTCCGGGAGCAGCAGCAGCGCGGCGCCTTCTTCGTTGTGGCCGGTGAGGTAGTAGAAGTTTTCTTCCTGGCCGAAGATGTAGGTGGGCGACGCGTCCTCGCGGCCGGTGAAGCCGAAGATCACCACCGGCGCGTCCACTTGGGCACGCAGCTTTGCGCGGCGCTCGGCATAGGAACTATTGGGTTCGCGCTCGCGCGGATAGGCCATCGAGAAGCAAAAGACCACCGCGACGAGCACGAGCATGCCGCGTGTCCAGCCGGTTCGACGAATCATGCAACCACCTCCAGGAAAGTGAAGATTGTAGCAGCGAGCGACAGTTCGAGACACGAAAAACGCAATGTGAAAAACAAAAGATGTGGGTGCTACTTGGATTCACCGAACGATATGGGCAGGCCGTCGGGGTCCGCGTAGACCGAGAGGCGCGCGCCGAAGTCCTGCAAGGTCGGAGGCATGACGCAACGCACGCCATTGGCGGTTAGCTTTTCGTGCAGCGCATCGAGATTGGGCACGTGTAGGCCGAGACGGCAGGAGCCGGCGGGATTCACCGCGGGGTCGGCACCGGCTGCGGCCGGCGTGCCGGCTTTATGTAGGGCCAGCGTGGTGCCTTCGGTGGCGAATTCAGTCCAGCCGGGAGATTGAAATCTGAGCGGCAGGCCGAGGACGTCGCGGTAGAAGGCAACGGAGCGCTGCATGTCGCTGACAAAGACCATGGTGTAAGCAATTTTTGCCATCGTGTGCCCCTTGGGTGGTTCGAAAAAGTATGCGGCGAGGGTACGCCGGCAGCGGTGGTGAGTCAATCGATCGCGGTGCTAGTTGCTGTTCGGCTGAGCGCGAAACTCCGCGAGTGAAGGCTGATCTGGAGTGAGCGGACGGTTGACGTAGAGCGCGCGACCGCCTATTTCCGCGACGAGGTAGCTTGATTCCGGTGGAAGTCGCAAGAGCACTTCGCGGCGGAGATTTTGCGGAGCGAACAAGAACACACGCCGCGGGCCGCGCCAGAAGGCGGGAAAGTCATTATCCGTAAGAAAGATTTTGGGCGCGTCGGGGAAATAAGAACCGAATTCGAGACCATTGTAACGGCCGTTGTAGAGCCATGTTTTCTTATGCGTGTAGAAACTCATCGTGGGGCCGCCATAGAATTCGCCGTAGATGACCAGCTGGTCTTCAGGCCGGAGCAGCGGCAGCAGTTTTTCCGCAAGAGGGCGCGAAGACATTTGCGGCTCAAAGGCCGCGAAACCGGCGTTCGCGGCGAACAGGAACGCTCCCATGCCTAGCGCCATGAGCATGGAAGCCGCAACCGCATGGCCTTGGCGGCGGACAAACCAAGAGAGCACTAGCGCGATGAAGAATCCCCCTGCAGCGCCGAGCGCAGGGCCGCGCAGCGCGGCGAAGGCCTGCACGGTAAGAAAAGAAAAACTGTCGAAGGCGGTGGTATTGGCCACTGGCCGGACCTCGAGGAGTTGCGCGATGTCCCCGCCGACAGGGAAGTCGCGCGAGAGCCACAGCAGCGTGCCGAACGCCACGGCGATGATGACGCCGAGGATGGCGAGAGCTGCCGTGACGCGCGGCAGCCATTTTTCCTGCATTTCCTCCATGCGTGCGAGCGCCAGGCCGGCCAGCAACGCGAGAGCAGGCCATGCGCCGAAGCTGTAGTACTCCATGCGCTTCGAGACGCTGAAAAAGAACAGAATGAGCCCGGCCCAGAGAAAGGTGAGCAGGCGCGCCTGCGCAGTGCGGTCCAGCGATTGCCATTCGCGCGGGTGCGGCACCTCGCGCACGGCGAACGGCAAAAAGAAACTCCACGGAAAAAGCCAAACGAGATGCTCGGCCCACCAAAGCAGCAGCGGAACGGAGCCGTAGTCGGCAGGGTAGCGCCAGCCGAGCGCGCGAAGAAAATGCTCATTGAAGAAATAGAAGTTGAAAAAGCCGGGCGCGCGCAGGCCGACGAGGATGTGCCATGGAGCGGCGACGAGCAGAAACACAATCGCGCTGGACCACACAGGCAACTCGCGCCAGCGCGATTTGCCGCCGGACTGGCCGCGCGTGGCCAGCACGAAGAGCGTAATCACGCCGAGTGGGAAAATTACGCCGATCAAGGCGCGCGTCAGCGCAGCAAGTCCAATCACCGCGGCGCAGCCCCAGTAGCCGACGCGCGGAGAGAGCGTCCCTTGCCACGCGCGAAGAAAAAGATAGAACGCGAGGGTGAATTGCAGCGCATAAATCGCTTCGGGAATCATCGCGCGGGTGTAAATCCAAGTGCCAATACTGGTGCAAATGGCCAGGCCGGCGTAGAAACCGGCGCGCTCGCCGAAGAAGTGGAGGCCGAAGAAATAGACCATCAGCACCAGGCCTGCGACGCCGAGGGCCAGGGGGAGGCGCGTCGAGAATTCGCTTTCGCCGAGAAGCTTGTAACTTGCGGCTACGAGCCAATAGTGCAATGGTGCTTTTTCGAGCCAGCGCACGCCGTTCATGTGCATCACGGCAAAGTCGCCGCGCTCGAGCATTTCGCGCGCAACGATGGCGTGACCGCCATCGGCGTCGTCCAGCAGCGCGGGCGTGGCGGCGGTGCCGACGTAAATGGCCAGAGCCAGAGCGAGCAGAAACAGAATGTGGAATCGGCGAGTCATCGCGAAACAAAGCATTATCGCGGAAAACTCCGGATGGGGCAAAGCAAGCGGAGGTAATTGAGGAGAAACACGGCGGCACGTGCGGCGCGGTGATACACTGCCCGAACATTTGGACTTTTCCCAAGGCGGAGGCGCGAGGATGTGTGCATTGCGAGTAGCGAAATGGCTGGCGTGTTTTCTTGCAGTGCTGGCAACTGCCGGCTTCGCGCAAGAGAAACCAACGAGCGGAACAAAAGTAATTTTGTTGGGGACAGGGACGCCAAATGCGGACCCCTCACGTTCGGGGCCGGCGACGGCGATCGTGGTGAACGGCAGCATTTACCTGGTGGACTGCGGGCCGGGCATAGTGCGGCGTGCGGCCGCGGCGGGTCTGAAGATGCCGGAACTGAAGCGCGTCTTCATCACTCATTTGCATTCCGACCATACGGCGGGTTTCTCCGATTTGATTTTCACTCCGTGGGTGCTCGAGCGAACGGCGCCGTTGGAAGCCTTTGGCCCACCAGGACTGAAGCACATGAGCGAGCACATCATGGCTGCGTATCAGGAAGACATCGAGATGCGTGTCAAGGGGCTGGAAGGCGCGCATCCCACCGGATACCAAGTGGACGCGCACGAAGTGCTGCCTGGCGTGATCTACAAGGACGCCAACGTGACGGTGAAGGCGTTTCGCGTGCCGCACGGCTCGTGGAAATATGCGTTTGGCTATCGCTTTGAAACGCGGGACCGCACGATTGTGATTTCGGGTGATACCACGTTCGCGCGAGACATGCTCGAGCAGGCGCGCGGCGCCGACCTGCTCATCCACGAAGTGTATTGTGAAGCAGGATTCGCCACGCGGTCGGAGAAGTGGAAGAAGTATCATGCCAGCTTCCACACGGCATCGCGTGATCTGGCGCGGATTGCCGCGGAAGCCAAGCCAAAGCTGCTGGTTCTCTATCACGTTCTGCTGTGGGGACAGAGCGAGCAGCAATTACTCAAAGAAATCCGGAAAATTTACAAGGGACCGGTAGCGGTGGGGAAGGATTTGCAGGTGTTTTGAGGACAGTGATCAGGGACCTGAGAATACGGACCGGGGAAAGAACGAGCTAATTTGGGAGGGGCTAAGGGCCGTTCTCTACTTTTTGACTTCAACACTTGATGTGTGGTCGGAGACGATGCGCCAGCCTTCAGGAAATTTCCGCGCGACGAGAGTGAACACGCCTCCCGGGCGGTCGGGCTTGCCGTCTTTTTCGCGGTCGAGCGCCCAATGGCCGAGAATGAAGGCGGCGTCGCGGCCGAGCAAATTGATTTCCAGCTCGCTGAAGGCGAGCGTGCCCATCGTTTTCTTATCCGGGTAGCCGCGCTTGTACCGATCGAGCAAGGCCTGCCAACCGCGCGCGACACCGCTTGTGCTGAGAAACGTAGTCTTGTCCGATTTCCAGTAGCCAGCCATGAAGCCTTCGATATCGCCGCGGTTCCAGGCGACGACTTGCGCGTCGAGGACGGTGCGGATTTCGGATTCTGGTCCGGACGGTTTTTTTTGTGCTTCTGCAGCGAATGGCACAGCCAGGCAAACCAACAGCGCAAGACGAATGAGCTTCATTTGTGCACCTCGAAGGTGAGGGTACTGAATGCGGATTGCCAGTCGGCTTCCGAATCGTTTTGCGCGGGGATGATGCGGTGCGTGCGCACATACCAGGCGCCGGCGCGGTCGAGTTTTACGGTGGCGCAACCCTGCGCGTCAGTGAGCACGCTTTCGGGATAATTGTGGCCAGTTGGTCCTTCATATCCAGCGGCAAGGTGAGCGCCAGCGAACGGCCGGCCTCCTAAGAGCACGCGGACAGTTAGCGAGTCTCCGGCCTTGAGGCCGCAAGTGCTGCGCTCGGGAATGATCTCGAGCCAGAGGTTGTCGGGCTGGGCGAAGGCTCGGTCTTTCGCTTCGCCGACGCACAGAATAGTCTTGGTAATTTTGCGGTACCGCTCGCGACCGGGCGTTTCGCTATTGCCGCTGGCCGCGCGCGCAGCAAGAACCTCTCTTGCCCCCTCTTCCTTGAGATACTCGACAAACTCGGCGGGCTTCATTACCAGTACACGCGGCTTGGTTTCCAGCACAGCGATGGCGTGACCGGACGTCATTGGAGTCACGTCGGCGACGAGAAATTTATCGTCTACGCGGTAGCCGGCGACCGGCTGCGATCCGGAGGAAGTGCGCAGGGTGAAGCGGGCGATGCGATCGGGGGCGGCGGCGCCGTCGCTGGTGGGGAAAGCCATGCTGGTCGCGAGTCGCAAGCGCACCGCGTCGCCTGGTTTTGGCGCAAATGCAGAAGGAATTAGCCAGGTGTCGTGCGCCAGCAGCGTGAGCGGCAGAAGCAACAGAGTCAATGTGCGTAGAATTTTGTTCATCTGATTTCGTTTCCCTCCAGCGATGGAAAAGCGAAAATCCTGCCCGTGTACCGATTGGAGGTGAAGAGCATATAGGCAGTGACCCGCCAGCGCAAGGACACTCGAAATCAAGGGCTGGGCGGAAAGTGCTTCGATTCCAAGGTCGAGCCCATGTTGTATAATTCATTGAAAATACATGGCTTACAGTCAAAGCGCCGGTGGTACTTGTGTTCTATTGCGCTCCGCGCCTGGGTTAGGCATACTCACATACGGTGAATGAAATGGTTGCGGCTATCATCCTCGCGTTCGCTATCGTCGCAGTCGCCCAGTTCTGGATGATCTGGTGGCGGGCGACAGTCGGCAGTCTAGCTGCCTCCCCGCTTTCGGACAAAATGCGGGCGGCGGCGAGGCTCGATGGGGATGTGGTGCGCGGCAGTGATTTTCAAGCCATTCTCAGCTTGTACGAAACGTGCCCGAGTTTGAAAAAAGATTCGAACGGTTTGGGACCTGTGCGCACCTACTACCGAGTCGTGAATGGGATGTCGCGCATGTTCTCCGCCATCCCTGCGGTGGCCGAGTGGGCGCAGAACGAAATGGCCACCTGCGCGCGGTACGCGGCGGTCTGCGTGGACCAGCGCATGCAGCGAACTCGCACCATGTTGGCTGAGATGCGGTCCTACTGACGGGCTCTGAAGAGTAGTGCCTTCCTGAATGGCCCTCCCTCGTTTGTTGATTGCCATCAGATTGCGAAAAGTGTCGAGTTACGAGCGGCGCCACGCTCTTGATTGAATTGCGCGATGACGCTTGCTGAGATGAGGCTGAGAAGGCAGAATGCCCGGCAGAGGAAATCGTGAGCACTGCGCAAGAGGCCGTGAAGATAGTGCGCATCCTGCATGGGGCCTTGCTGATCTCGATTCCGATCTACGCGGCCGTAGGTGAATTCTTCGGACAAACGGGCGCGGGGCCGGGGAAGATCATCCGCGGTGCACTGATCGCTGTGTCGCTAATGAATGTGGGCATCGCGCAACTCTTCGGTCGAGAAATGGTCACTGCGGCGAAAGAGGCGCTTGTGCAGAACGCGTCCGATGACGCGGCGCTGGGACGCTGGCGCCAGGGGCATTTGATTACATTTGTGTTGTGCGAAAGCGTGGCCCTGTTTGGATTTGTATTCCGAATGCTGGGAGGAGACTTACTGCAAGCCGCACCACTCTACGTCCTGGCATTCGCGTTGTTGCTCGTGTGGGCGCCGCGGCCGGAGTTTGCGAGGCAGTAGCCGATCATAAACGAGCCTTGGCCGGAGAGCGCAGCGCCACTCCATCCACAATTCAATAGGCCCAGCGGAGGAGGATGCCGCTGGTGGTGAAGCCAGCGCCCACGGCGACGAGCAGAACCAGGTCGCCTTTGCGCAGGCGGCCTTCAGCGAGAGCGTCCATCAGGCCGAGTGGAACGGTGGCGGCTGTGGTGTTGCCGTAGCGGTCGATGTTGACCAGCACTTTGGAGTCATCCAGCCCGAGGCGTTCCTGCATGGCGCGAATGATGCGCAGGTTGGCCTGGTGGGGCACCACCAGCGCGAGGTCCTTTCCGGAAAAGCCGTTGCGCTCGAGCAGCATGGCAGAAACGTCGGCCATGCGGCGAACCGCATACTTGAACACCTGCGAGCCTTCCTGGTGGACGTAGTGCATCTTCTTGTCCACGGTCTCGTGCGACGGCGGGTTGAGCGAGCCGCCGCCGGGCATGTAGAGGTGGCCGCCGCCGGAGCCGTCCACGTCGTTGTGAAAGTCGAGAATTCCTTCATTCCCGTTTTCTGTTGGTTCGAGGAGCACGGCGCCGGCGCCGTCGCCAAAGAGCACGCAGGTGGCGCGATCGTCGTAGTTGACGATAGAGGTCATCACGTCACTGCCGATGGCCAGAGCCTTCTTGTGCGTGCCAGCGCCCACGAACTGTGCGGCCACGGTGAGCGCGAAGAGGAAGCCGGAACACGCGGCGGAAAGGTCGAAGCCCCAGGCATTCTTTGCGCCGATGCGGTCCTGTACCAGGCAGGCAGTGGCGGGGAACAACATGTCCGGCGTGACGCTGGCCAGCACGATCAGCTCGATTTCCTCCGCGCTGAGCTTTTTGTCGGCGAGCAGTTTTTTCGCCGCCTCGGTGGCCATGTGCGAGGCGGCCATGCCTTTGTCCACGATGTGTCGCTCGCGGATGCCGGTGCGCGTGCGGATCCATTCGTCGGTGGTGTCCACAAATTTTTCAAGATCGGCGTTGGTCAACACGCGCGGCGGGAGATAGCCCGCGACGCCGGTGATTTTTGCCGCGATGCGTTTGCCCATGAGTCCTCGGGTTCTCCGGAAGTTTCACTGAAAGAAGTTTCGTGCAAAAGACCAGCGATTCTAACTCACAGAGCGCTTGGCTGTCAGCTTTTAGCGATCAGCATCAAAATGTCTTGTTAACCAGGATGCTGGTGACTAAAAGCGGAAAAGGTAGCTGAGTTTGATGAAGACCTGGCGTCCCGTGGAATTGTCGGGCGAGCGGGTTCGGCGAAGCGTGCGCAGCGGTGCGGCGGTGACGGGATCAATCTCGAGATTTTCGTAGAGATCCGAGTAGCCGATGTAGAGCGCGGTGCCGGGGTTGAGCAAATAGGTGAGGAGCAAGTCGGCTTTGAGTGATTTCGTGCGGTTGAGCGCGACGAGCTGCGAATTGGGCAGCACGGAGTTGTAGTCCAAGATCGCGCGAAGGGAAAGCTGCTTGGTGAACTGGTAGTTCAATTTGGAGCGCAGGATGTGGTTGTTGAAGATGGGCGTGGCAGGAGAAAAGCCCGCAGGCGTGGAGCCTTCGCGCGTGGCAAGTCGCGAGTAGATGTAGATCTCGTCCACGCGAAAGCGAGGCATCGGCCGGAGCGTGAGGCCCATGCGCGCCGAGCGGGAACCAGCGAGGAAAGACGGCAGACTTGAGCCGGGAAAGTAATTGACGCCCGCGCCGGCCTGGATCTGCCCGGAGACGGCCAGCCACCTCAGCCACTCGGTAGAAGCGCTGGCGCTGGTGAGGTGTTTGCGGAAGCCAAGTCCCTGGAACAACTCGAAGGCTTCATTGCGCTTGATAGAGAAAGAGGTTTGGCCGCGAAGGCCAATGTCGAAACCAGCGTCCACTATCCAGTCCTGGATGTCGCCTGCGCGGTTGCCGTTGACGATGACATCCACGGTGGGCCCGTAATATTGGACGAGCTTGCCCTCCGGCCGCCAGTAGTAGCCGAGGAATTGCTCGGTGAAACGCATGTCCACGCGGGAAACGAAGCCCAGGTGCGTCCGGAAATCCGGGCTGCGATCCTGGAAGCGACCGCTGTAGGTGAAGTGGCGGCCGCGGTGTGCAAACTCGAAGAAGGCGCCGGGGCCAGTGCGGCGCGAGCCATCTTGGCGGCGCGTAAAACTGCGGTAGAGCTGGCCTGTGAAAACCCAGTTGGCATTGAGCTTGATGCGCGTGTCGAAGGAGACGACGCGATTGGAACAGGACGGGAAATCGCGGCTGCTGACGAATACGCCCACCGTGGATTGCGATGCGAATTCGCGCTGCACGCGGAACACGCCTATGCCGGCGCGGCTGTCGTCAAGAGGATCGCATTCCGAAAAAATGCCCGGCCCTGCGCCTGACGGTACGAACGCGGCGGTCGGCTGGCGGTCGTCCATGCCGAAGGCGGCGATGGTCCACGGCCCGGCTTTGGTGGTGACGCGAACGCCGAACTGCGGGTCAGCAATGCGACGGGAGAAAAATAAATTCACCGGCGTGCGGAAGAAGCCGGCGTTTTCGATGAAGAAAGGGCGCTTCTCGGGAAAGAAGACTTCGAAGCGCTGATTGATCGTTACCTGCGGCTCGTCGGATTCCACCTGGCTGAAATCAGGATTTACCGCGATGTCTACCGTGACGGCGTCCTTCAGTACGATTTTTGCGTCGAGCCCGCCGCGGCCTTCATTTTTCGTATGGAAGTCGGGGCCGCCGGACAAGGCCGCGTCGAGAAAACGAGAGTGCGTATGAATGCCATAGGGAATCAACTGAAGATTGCGGCCGGGAGAAATGCGTTCGAGACCTTCGAGGAGAGCGAATTGGTTGGTGGTCCCTTCCTTGCGCGGAGTGATGTAGGGCCAAAAAGAAACTTCATTTTGGCGAATAATCTCGCGGCCCATCGCAATGCCCCACGTTTGCGGGTCCGCGTTGGAGAATCGGAGGCTCTTGAACGGAATGGCCAGCCACACGACATATCCGTCTGGAGTCAGGCGCCCTTCGGAATGCCACAGGGTGTCAAAACTGGAGTCCAACCCCTGGCCTTCCGTGAAAACGCCGTCCAGTTGGATGCCGAGGGGGTTGGCCCAGAAATAGTAGTGGCGGCGTCCATCGTGAAACGTGTCGAGGCTCACGCCTACCTGGTCGTCGCTGCCGATTTCCTCGCGCTTGGCCATGTGGGCGCGGACCTTGCCGGGCTCGTCATGGCAGATGAATGCGACGTACAGATTCTTGTCGTCGTAGGAGAGATACGCCGAAGTGGGCTGCGAGACCGGAGTGCCGTCCCCAGGCTCGCGCTGGCGAAAGCCGGTGACGCGCACACCGACGGGCGTGCCGCCGTCAAGGAAGTCGTCAATCTTGGGCGCGCGGCTGACGCGCGGGATGCGCAAGCTAGCCGTTTCGGGTAGTGCTGTTTTGCCTGAAGTGTTCGCACTAGCATCGCGCGAGGTGCCGCTCTGCGCCGCCGTCTGCGACGCCGCCAGCGCAACCAGCAGAAACCCCCAGAAGCTCCGCCGGGAAAAGGACATAGTCAACCTATGTATACCTTCTGTGTACTGTTTACCGCAACAGAAAAAGCGGGCTGATGGCACAGATCTTTATGCCGTTGGCCGCTTAGGGGCGGGTTGTCATGCTCTTGGGTGGCTCGAGTTTGCCGTCGGCACCGCTGGTGAGCGAAATGAAAGTGGCATCGTTGTGCAGGGAACTGAACACGGCATCCACGCGCGCCTCCATCATTTCCTTGCTACGCACCGCTTGGTATCGCTCGTATTCGAAAAAGTGGCGCTTGAGAAGCGCAAGAGCTTTTTCGCGCTGCCCAGCTTGCGCGTAAACGGCGGCGAGGTTATACGAGGCCGGCAGCAGTGCTTCGTTTTCGCGGGCGATCTTCAGGGCTTCCTCGCCTTTTCCTCTGTCGGCCATGAACGCGGCGACGAAGATGAGGTTGTACGGGTCGGTCGGATCGAGGGAAAGCGCTTTGTGCAAGTAAATATCAGTCTTGGCGACATCGCCCTCAGAATTCCAATAGACAGCCAGGTTTCGGTAGGCGAGGGCCAGTGGAAATACCTCGACGGAGTTTTCCATAAGCGCCAATCCCTTTTTGAATTCGCCGTCGTGGATAGTCATCTTTCCTAGGCCATGCAGCGCAACGGCGCGCGAGAGTGGGTCTGAGGGCATCGCCAGAATTTTTTCGAATGTGCTTCGGGCCTTGTCCCACTCGCCGGTGTGATGACGATAGAGCTCGCCCAAATAGCGTAGCGGAGCGGGATCGGCTGGATCCATGCGGTGCGCCTGCTCGTACAGGCGCCCGGCCTCGACGTATCTCGCACTTTCCTCCGCCCGAAGCCCGGCGCGCATCGTGCGGTCAATGCGCGCGCTGACGGCTGCGTCGAAAATCGGCGCTTCAAAGAGCTGGCCGACTTCGGTGACGCCGATCTTCTTCAGTTCCTTGGCAGCATCTTTGGCCAGTTTGGGGAAGAGGCATTTCTGTTCGAGGACACCGCGAAACTCCTGAATGGCCGTCTGATTGTCACCGGACTTGGCTTTGCTCTTGGCCGCGTCCATTTTTTCTTTGAGCGCCTTCTCGCGAGTCTTCACTTCGTTTTCAACGAGCTTCTCCACCTGCTCGACTTTCAGAAAGCCGCTCTGGTTTTCGGCTTTGCCGAGAACGGTGCCGTCGGGCTGGGCAAGAACGGCGAAGGGAAGTTTTTCATTGCCGGCGAATTTCTGCCCCAGAGGAGTGCGCGGATCCACCACGCCCATCGTCACGCACTGCGCAGCATACAAGGTGAGGGTGCGTGAACTGCGCAGGCTGGACTTACTTACTTCCTCTGCGCCGGTCGGGAACCAATAAAGCAGGATGCCCGCAGTTACCGGCGGGTCTTCGGGCTTAATCACGCGCCACGGCACGTGGTACACCTGTTCATCCGGCTGCGCGCCGCTCTCCGCGCCGGAGCGCATGCCGCCCATGCCTCCGCCACCACCTCCGCCGCAAGTGGCCAGCACCGGCTGCGCTGGGAAAAGCAGCAATAGGATCAAGACGACAGACACAAAACGAGCCAGTAATGTTCGCATGCAGGCGATTATAGCAGATGGCACTTCTATTAAGGCGATTGGAGCTCGGGAGGCGCGGTTGTGTTACACTACCCGCCATCGGGCGAGGAAATTCCATGTACTTCCAACAGTTCTATCTCTCGTGTCTTGCGCACGCGTCGTACCTGATCGGGTCCGAAGGGCAGGCGGCGGTGGTCGACCCGCAGCGCGACGTGCAGATCTATCTGGACGATGCCGAGAAGCAGGGGCTTAAGATTACGCATGTCATCGAGACACACATGCACGCCGACTTCGTTTCCGGTCACAAGGAAATTGCTGCGCGGACTGGCGCGAAGATTTATGTCGGGCAAAAGGCCGGCGCGCACTTTGAGCACGTGGCGGTAAAAGACGGCGAAGAATTGCGCATGGGGAATCTTCTGTTCCGCTTTCTCGAGACGCCCGGGCACTCCATTGACAGTATCTGCATCGCAGCATTTGACCTTGAAGGAAAGAATGCGCCCGGCGAGCCTTGGGGCGTATTCACCGGTGACACCCTGTTCATCGGCGAAGTGGGAAGGCCGGACCTTTCCCCCACGCACACGCCGCACGAGTTGGCCGTCCTGCTCTACGACAGTTTGAAAAAGCTCCTGGCATTGCCGGATTCGTGCCAGGTGTTTCCTGCGCATGGCGCGGGGTCGCTCTGCGGCCGCAACATCAGCGCGGAGAAACACTCCACCATCGGCCGGGAGCGCGCATTCAACTACGCGCTGCAGCCACGCAGCCGGGAGCAGTTCGTCGCGCTGATCACTGCGGACTTTCCCGAGCGGCCGGAATATTTCCTGCGCGACGCGCAGATCAACCGCATGGGTGCGGCGTTGCTCACGGACCTTCCTCCACTGGCCACGCTGACACCGGAGCAAGTGCTCAACAAGCAGGAAGCGGGCAGCCTGGTGCTGGATACGCGCAGCGCCGCGGAGTTCGGCGCGGGCCATGTGCCCGGGTCCATTCACATCGGCCTGGGCGGGCAGTTCGCCGCGTGGGCGGGCTCGCTCATCGGCCTGGACGTGCCGGTGATCCTCGTGGTGTCCAATCCGGAGAAATTACAGGAATCGCAAGTGCGCCTGGCCCGCGTGGGAATTGAAAAAGTGGCGGGCTACCTGGGCACGTCGGGCGACGCGCCTACGGGAAGCGACGTGGGTCCCGAAGCGTCGGGGCAAGCCATCCTGGCATGGCAAAAGGCCGGCCTTCCGCTGGGGCAAGTGCCGCAGATTTCCGTGCTGAATTTGTACGAAGAGTTTCGCGAGCGTCCCGGCGAGGTGCAGGTGGTGGATGTACGCCGGGCGATGGAATGGGAAGCCGGGCACATCGAGCAAGCGCAGCTGAAGCCGCTTTCCAGCCTGCGCACAATGCTGAGCGACTTGGACGTCAACCGGCCCATCGCAGTGCATTGCAAGAGCGGCTACCGCAGTTCGATTGCCTCAAGTCTGCTGCTGCGTGCCGGTTTCAAGCAGGTGCTGAACGTCACCGGCGGATTTGACGCGTGGCTCGCGCAAAAGCTGCCGGTGGTGGTGGATAATCCGGCGAGCAAGTGCCCGGCCTGAGACTTTCCTCCCGTGTCGCCATCTATGAGTGAAAAGGGAAGGGCTTGACAAGGCGAACAAAAAGCGAATATAGTCCATGCCTTCGAGTTGCTATTTCCTTAAGGAGACGAACATGACCAATCGCGATTTCTTCATCAAGCGCTTGCAAGCAGAAACCCCCGCCATGCTGAAGGTAATTCGCGCATTGCCCGCCGGCAAGCTGGAATACCGGCCGCATCCGCGCTCCCGCTCGGCCGGCGAACTGGTGGCCGTGCTGGCCGCGGAAGCGGCGGCCTGCGTGGAAATGTGTGCTAAAGGCCAGATCAGCTGGGCCGAGCCGAAGGGCGCCACGGCTACCGAACAGGCGGCCGCAGACTACGAGCGCATGCAGAATGAATTCGTGGAGCTGCTGCGCAAGGTGGACGAAGCCACGTGGAACGACAAGAAGATTCCTCTGCTGATGGGCGGGCAAAAGGTGCATGAAGGAACACTCTCCGGACTTAGTTGGGAGATGCTTTTCGACGCCGTGCATCATCGCGGGCAGCTCAGCACGTACATCCGACCGATGGGCGGGAAGGTGCCCTCGATTTATGGGCCGTCGGCGGACGATCCTGGGATGTGAGCGATGAAGCATCGCGTTCGACTGATCCACTGGAACGCAGACGAAGCGAAGCAGCGAGCGAAAACCCTCCGCGCTGCCGGCTACGAAGTAGTCTACAAGATTCAAAACGGCCCGGAGTTTTTACGAGACCTCCGGACAAGACCTCCTACTGCGGTGGTGATCGATTTGAGCCGGTTGCCGTCGCACGGCCGGGACGTCGGGCTGGGCGTGCGGCAATCGAAAGCCACGCGGCATGTGCCCATTGTGTTCGTCGGCGGTGAGCCGGAGAAACTGGCGCGAGTCAAAAGCTTGCTGCCGGACGCAGCCTTCACATCGTGGAACAAAGTCCGCAGCACATTAAAGCAGGCCGTCGCGCACCCGCCGGAAAACCCCGTGAGGCCGGACTCGATGCTGGCCGGCTACTCGGGGACGCCGCTACCAAAAAAGCTGGGCATCAAGGCAAATTCGGTGGTGGCGCTGGAAGGCGCACCGCACGGTTTCCGGAAAACGCTGGGCGACCTGCCCGAAGGCGCGGCGCTCGAGGACGATGCGCGCGGGCCGTGCGACATCATCCTTTGGTTTCTGCGCTCGCGGGAAGAACTTCGGGACGGAATGAAAGGTATGGCAGCGCGGACGGGCGCGGGCCGGCTGTGGATCATCTGGCCGAAAAAGGCGTCGGGCGTGCAAACCGACGTGACGCAGAACGACGTGCGGGCCATCGGCATGGCCGCGGGACTGGTGGACTTCAAGGTTTGCGCGGTGGATGCGACGTGGTCGGGCCTGGCGTTCACGCAGCGCAAGACTACAAAGTAGAATCTTTTCTGACGACCGCAAAGTTCAATACACTGGCGCGCACGGATACCTGGATCACGGGACTCGAAAATCTGCGCCCTTGCGAAAGCCCGCTACTTTTTCTTTTCATCTTTTTTCTTATGGTGGAGTGCTTCGCCCTGCACGATTCCGGCGCAGGCTACGCAAATCGTTTTGAGCGAGGGCCTACCGCAGATGGAGCACACAGACTTTTTTTTCGGCGCGACGGACATGTGACCTCCCAAAATGCTGATACGCCAAGTCTAGATTGGGCCCGCTCCTCCGTCTAGGGCATTATGCCGCGGGGCGTTCTGAACCGTCGGGACGGTTGCTATGCGCGATCCGATGGGAGAATTTCGAAGCGGAAGGAGATTTTTGCCGTTTTGCCGAGCATTGCGGCGACCGAGCAGTACTTAGACTCGCTGAGCTCGATGGCGTCGCGCACAGCTTTTTCGTTGAGCACGCCGTGCAGGCGGTAGACGACTTCAATCTTTGTCCACACCTTCGGCGGCCCCGCGGCGCGCTCCCCAGACACGCTCACTTCCAGCGCATCCAGCTTTTGTCTTTTCTTCTTGAGGATCACCACCACATCAGTAGCCGTGCAGGTGCCCAGCGCAACCAGCAGCATCTCCATCGGGCCAGGAGCGGAATTGCGCTCGCGGTCCGCGTCCAGCGTCACTGCGTGGCCGGACGGGGTCACCGCCACAAACTGTTCCTGCTCCGTCCACTTCACGCGCGCGGTTTGCATGGGAATTCCTTGGCGTCCCCTAGGTCCCAGTCCCGATTCAGCGGGACTCGGGTGAATCATCCTTCGATCTGGCGGGCCTCCGGGCTGGGTTCCGGTTCGCTTGCCGCTCCCATGTTTTCGTCCGCAATGGCAACGGCGGCCAGTTCTTCGATGGTCAAAGAAGTATTTTCCCGGCACCGCAGGGCTTTGACAAACACCTCCACCAGTTCACCGTCGAACTGAGCGCCAGCGCAGCGAACCAGCTCAGCCAGGGCATCTTCCGTGCTGCGGGCTCGCTTGTACGTGCGCTCGGAAGTGATCGTGTCGTAGGCGTCGGCAATGGCCACGATCCGCGCCCCAAGCGGAATGGCCGCGCCGGCGAGTTTGTCTGGGTATCCGGAGCCGTCGAAGAATTCGTGGTGGTGTTTGACGGTTTTTTGGATGGCGGAAATGTAGCGCAGCGGCTCCAGCAGCCGAGCCCCCAGAGCGGCGTGAGTCTTCATCGTCTCCCACTCTTCAGCGTTGAGCGGGCCCGCTTTGTTCAGGATGGACTCCGGGATTCCCACCTTGCCGACGTCGTGCAGGATTCCGCCCAGCCGGATTTCGGCAGTCTGTTTGTCGGAGAGGTTAAGTGCGCGGCAGAACAGGACGGCATAGGCGGCCACTTTGCGCGAGTGGCCCTGGGTGTACTGGTCCTTAGCGTCCACCGCGAAGGCCAGCGAGGTTACCGTGTCGATCACCGCGGGAGGAACGGCGTCGAGCCCTTCAAGTGTCCCGAGGGCTCGGGACGAAAGATCGCCCTTTGCGGCCGAGTCCTCTGCTGCATGCTCGAGAGACCGAGTGAATTGCGCAAGGCGCTGGAAAATTTCCTCGAAGGCCTCGGGGCCGGTGGTGAACTGGCGCTTCAGGGTGACGCCGAGGTAGGCCTCGAGGACATCGCGCTTCCAGCGCCTGGATTCCCCAGGTTCCACATTATCCGCCGTGGAGACGGCATTTCCGCCCTGGTGCTTGGAGAGATACATCGAGGCGTCAGCAACCTGAATCAGCTCCTGCGGCGTGGCGCCGTGCAAAGGGAAGCAGGCGATGCCGAAACTTCCAGTGATGTTTTTGTCGTGCAGCAGTTGGTCCGAAGCCACACAGGCACGCAGCTTCAGGGCGATTTGGCGGCCCTGCTCCATGTTTGTTTCCGGCATGAGCACGACGAATTCGTCGCCACCATAGCGGGCCACGACGTCGGAGCGGCGGCAGTTCTGTTCGAGGATGCCGGCTACGCGCTGCAGCACAAGGTCGC
>CAZIWR010000006.1:0-38981 GCA_964542805.1 uncultured Acidobacteriaceae bacterium | reverse complement strand
GCGCGAAGCCTACTCGCCGATGTGGGGCTTCTTCTACGGTTGGGCTCTCTTTCTTGTCATTCAGACCGGCACCATCGCCGCCGTGGGCGTGGCCTTCGCGCGCTTTCTCGGCCTGCTGATTCCCGGGATTTCCGCGGACCTCTGGCTCATCAAGCCCATCAACATTTCTGCCGGCTACGCGCTCAGCCTTTCTACGCAGCAGGTGGTAGGCGTGGTCAGCATTTTGTTCCTCAGCGTGTTGAACACGCGTGGCCTGCATGTCGGCAAACTGATTCAGAACTTTTTCACCTCGGCAAAAACGCTGGCGCTCATCGGCCTGATTGTCGTAGGCATATTGCTGGGTCGCAACGCCCGCGCCATCAGCGAAAACTTCTCCAATTTTTGGGGCGTTCGCGGCGCCGAGCCCATCTCGCCCGATTTCTTCGGCGTCGCCACCGTTGCTGCCGGGGGCGGCTTCATCGGTCTTCTGGTGGCCTTTAGTGTGGCGCAAGTAGGCTCGCTGTTCTCCTCCGACGCCTGGAACAACATCACCTTCACCGCGGGTGAAGTGAAAAACCCTCAGCGTGACATTCCGCTTTCTCTGGCGCTGGGCACCAGCATCGTCATCACGTTGTACACCCTGGCCAACGTGGCCTACCTGCTGATGCTGCCTCTCCAGGGCATCCAGCACGCCGCCGACGATCGCGTAGCCACAGCTGCATTGCAGAACATTTTTGGTCCCGCCGCGGCCACCATCATGGCCGTGTTGATCATCGTCTCCACGTTCGGCTGCAATAACGGGCTTATCCTTTCCGGCGCGCGCGTTTACTACGCCATGGCCAAGGACGGGCTGTTCTTCAAAGCCACCGGCCGCCTCAACGAGAAGCTTGTTCCTGCGGTCGGTTTGATTTTGCAAGGCATCTGGGCCGCCCTGCTCGTGCTGCCGCGGACGCGCCTGCGCGACGCCGCCGGTGCGCCGCTGCTCGACCCGGCTACCGGCATGGAGCGTTACGGCAACCTGTACAGCAATCTTCTCGATTACGTGGTTTTTTCCGTGCTGGTGTTCTACGTCCTGACGATTGCGGGTATTTTTGTTCTTCGCCGCAAGCGCCCGGACGCGCCGCGACCCTATCGTGCGTTCGGCTATCCGGTGGTGCCGGTGCTGTACATCGTCGCGGCGGTGACCATCATGGTGGTGCTGGCGCTCTATCGCACGCAAACCACCTGGCCCGGCCTGCTCATCGTTTTGCTGGGCATTCCGGTCTATTACTTGTGGCATCACAAATCCGGTGCCGGTTCGGCTGGAGGCGCGAAGTGAGGGGCAACGTTGGTTTGTGCTTATCTTTCCTTGCGGAGGAAATAGATGGCTAATCCATTGTTTACCAGGAAGCCCATGGCCCAGCTCTTGTATGAGTCGGCCGAAACGGGCGAACACACTTTGAAGCGCACGTTGGGCCCGGTTTCGCTGACCGCGCTGGGCATCGGCGCCATCATTGGCGCTGGGATTTTCGTGCTCTCCGGACTGGGCACGCATTACGCCGGCCCCGGCCTGATGCTTTCGTTCGTGATTTCCGGCCTGGGCTGCGCGTTCGCGGGCCTCTGCTACGCCGAATTCGCCGCGATGATCCCACTCGCCGGCAGCGCTTACACCTATGCCTACGCCACGCTGGGCGAGCTCTTCGCCTGGATCATCGGCTGGGACCTCATCCTCGAGTACGCCATGGGCGCCAGCACGGTTTCCTCTGGCTGGTCCAACTATTTCATCAAGTTCTTGCACATTTTCAAGCTCGACATGCCTCTTTGGCTGGCCTACGACAAATGGACGGCGTTCAACGTTGCCAAGAAAGCGGTCGCCCGCGAAATGACCAAGGTTGCTGACCCTTCGCTGGTCGAAGGCACGCGCGCCTTCATCGATAAAATGGACTCCATCCTTGCCGCGGGCTCCGCGGAGTTGGCGCAACGTGCCCACGACCTGGTGGGAGCGCCGCACATGTTCGGCATAGACATCGGCTTCAACCTTCCAGCGTTCTGCATCGCTCTGCTGATCACCATGATCCTGGTGATCGGCATCAAGGAAAGCGCCAACTTTAATGCGGTCATCGTGGCCATTAAGGTTTCGGTGGTTCTTTTCGTCATCTTCGTAGGCTTCCAGTACGTGGACAAGTCCAACTGGGGCCTGAGCAGTTGGGAAACTTTCGCGCCCATGGGTTTTTCGGGCATCGGGGCCGGAGCGGCCTACATCTTTTTCGCCTACATCGGCTTTGATGCTGTCTCCACCACCGCGCAGGAGGCCAAGAATCCCCAGCGCGACCTGCCCATCGGCATCATTGCTTCGCTCATTGTCTGCACCGTTCTCTACATCCTCGTCGCCGCCGTGCTCACGGGCATGGTGCCGTGGAAGTCGGTGAACATCGAAGCCCCCATCGCGCAGGCCTTTCTTGACCACGGCCTGACCAAAGCTTCATTCCTGATTACGTTTGGCGCGCTGGCCGGGCTCACCAGCGTCATGCTGGTGATGCTGCTGGGCCAGACGCGCGTGCTCTACTCCATGGCCAAGGACGGCTTGCTGCCCAGCGGATTTTTCGCTGCCATCCATCCGAAATTCCGCACGCCCTGGAAGAACACCATGCTCGTCGGTTTGGCCGCGGCGATTGTGGGCAGCCTGACGCCGATTGACGACATCGGGAAGATGGTCAACATCGGCACGCTGCTGGCCTTCGTCATCGTTTGCATTGCGGTCCTGGTGTTGCGTCACACGGACCCCAATCAGAAGCGCCCCTTTAGGACCCCGCTGGTGCCCTACGTTCCCATTCTTGGCATCGGCTTCAACGGCTACATGATGTACAAACTCGGCTGGGTTAACTGGGCGCGCCTGATCGTCTGGCTGGTCATCGGCCTGGTGATCTACTTCTCCTACAGCCGCCACCACAGCAAGGTTAACAAGCGCGCGTAGCGCTGCGACGCGGATTTGCGCTTCGCCAAACTCCTCTGATACGGTTGACTGCGAACGCCGCAGTCGAAATGATGGCTGCGTAAACGGCAGCCGTACAAATCCCAATGGCTTCACTTACTCCTGATCGCATACGGAATCTCTGGCGGCGATTCTCCACCCTCGACCGCTTTGCCGTGGGCGTCTCCGTGCTGTATGGGCTGGTCTGGATGGCGCGCGCTTCGGGACGCCAACCGCCCCTGCTTCTGGCTACTCTCATTCAATTCTTCTTCTACTTTTTTATCCTCGGCTACGTGCTGTACCGCTTGACCACCCTGTACAGCAGCCGCCTCCTCTGGAGCCTGCGCAATCGGCTGGTGGTCGCATATCTCTTCATTGCCGTCGTGCCCATCTTCCTTCTGCTGGCCATGGCGGGGCTTTCCGCCAAGTTGGTTTACCAACAGTTTGCCGCTTACCTGCTTTACAACGACGTGCATACTAGGATTGAGCGCCTTCAGGTCCTGGCCGGAAGCGTGGCCTCTGCTTTGCCTCCCGCTTTGGAGAGCAGCGCTCCGGGCAAATCCCAAGCGCTCGAAACTCTGCCCTCTGTCGCCGCCGTTCTATCCGTTGCCCGCGCTGGATTTCCCGGCCTGGCGATCGATCAACGGCTGGGGCCCGCTGTTTTGAAGAGCATGGGTGCTTCTGCGCGGCAGTTCGGCGGTCTGGTGCAGTCCGATGACCAGGTTTGGCTGGTCGCCGCCATTTCTCGGCCCGCCGGTTCTGCGCCCCGGGTCGTATCTCTTGCCGTCCCCTTGAGCCCCGAGCTCCTCGACCGCTTGGTTCCAGAGCTGGGCCCGCTGCAAGTAAGCATTACACGTCCGCCGAAAACATCGGATGCCCCTGCCGCGGTGACTTCGTTCGGGGAATCGAGATTTGTCTCCCTGCGCGAAGCGGGAACGCACGGACGCTCTCGTGCCCCAAAATCCAACTGGCTCGATTTTGAGGTCAATGGCCTGACCAAGTTTCAGGTCGTTCTCCTGGGCAACGGCAACGGTCCACCTTCGCGGAGTACTTTGTTCGGCAGCACTCTTTCACGCGCCGCGGTCTTGAGCCATCGGCTTTTTGCTGAACCCGGCGACGTGGGCAGCGTTCTTGTCGCCGGCTTGTTTCTGGCCGGCGGCGTTTTTCTGATTTTGGAAGTGGTGGCGCTGCGCGCTGGCGTGCGCCTCACTCGCACCATCACGCGCGCGGTGGACGACCTCTATCGCGCCACGCAGCTCGTGCAATCCGGCGATTTCAGCAGCCGCGTGATGGTACAGAGTCGCGATCAGCTCGGGGAATTGGGCGGCTCTTTCAACTCTATGACCAGCTCCATCAGCACCCTCATCGACGAGCAGCGCCAGCGCCAGCGCTTGGAGAACGAGCTTTCCATCGCCCACGAAGTGCAGGCCCAGCTCTTTCCGCAGAAGCTGCCGGAAATTCCCGGCGTCGAGCTGGCTGCGGTTTGCCGCGCCGCGCGCGTGGTCAGCGGCGACTATTACGATTTTGTGCAACTTGGCCCGCACCGCATCGGCATGGCCGTGGCCGACATCAGCGGGAAGGGAATCTCCGCCGCGCTGCTGATGGCCAGCCTGCAGGCGGCCTTTCGCAGCCAATTGCTTTTGGAAGGCACGCAGACAGAGGGCACAGCGGAATTGGTCACGCGTCTGAATCTCCACCTATTTCGGAACACCTCGGACGACCGCTACGCCACGCTCTTTTACGCGGTATACGATTCTTCCACGCGCCTGCTGCACTACACCAATGCAGGTCATCTCCCGCCGTTGCTCGTTGCCGGCGAACAAGTAAAGAAACTCGACGAGGGCGGCATGGTCGTCGGCCTGTTCGACGACTGCGTGTACGAGCAGGGCTGCGTCACTGTCGAACCGGGCAGCTTGCTGGTGGCCTACAGCGACGGCATCACCGAGCCAGAAAACGTCTATGGCGAGCAATTCGGCGCGCGCCGTCTGGCCGCGGAAGTGCTGCGCCATCGTCAGAGTTCGCCGTCGCGCCTGGCCGAACAGCTCATTGCCGCCGCCGAGGAATGGGGGCAGTCGCCCGAGCAGGCCGACGACATGACCGTTGTGATTGCGCGACTCGCCTAGCGCTTCGCCGCTGCACTTCGTTTTCCTTCAAGTATACTGACTGCGTCGGGAGGCAATGTGACGTTACGCCAGAGAGTGGCGCTGGTCACCGGAGGCACTCGCGGCATCGGCAAGGGCGTTGCCGTGGCCTTCGCCCGTGAAGGCGCGCGGGTGGCCATTGCCTACCGCTCCAACAAACCCGCCGCGCAAAACACCCTGCGCCAGCTTCAGCTCGAAGGCGCGGAATGTTTCGCCGTGGAAACCAATCTGACCGATCCCCTGAAAGTGGATTTTTTGGTCAGCGCCGTTGTCGAACGCTTCGGACGCCTGGACATCCTGGTGAACAACGTTGGCGAATTCCGCTGGAAGCTGGTGGCGGAGACCAGCATCGAAGAGTGGAACGAAATCCTCGCCTCGAATTTGCAGAGCGTGTTTTACGCCAGCCGCGCCGCGCTGCCGGCCATGCGCCGCCAACGCTGGGGACGCATCATCAACATGGGGGCCGTGGGCGCCGAGCGCGCCTTCGGACAGGCCACCATCTCTGCTTATGCCTCCGCCAAGGCCGCCGTCGTCGCCTTCTCGCGCTCGTTGGCCATCGAGGAAGCCAAGAACGGCATCACCGTCAACGTGGTCAATCCCTCGAACATTGATGAAAAGGAATTGACGCTCGCGGAAGCCCGCCGCATGCCCGACGCGCGTTATCCTATCGGTCGCCCCCCCACCGCCGAAGACGTTGCCGCCGCCGTGAAATTCTTTGCCTCCGAGGACGCCGACTACGTCACCGGCCAGGTCCTCAATGTCAGCGGAGGCTGGCTGCTCTAAACTCGTATGAAAGTTCTTACTGCAGCTCAGATGCGCGAGGCGGACCGCCGCACCACCGAGCGCCACGGCGTGCCCAGTCTGCAACTCATGGAAAATGCAGGCACGCGCGTGGTGGAGTTCCTCGCCGGGCGTTTCGCCGATCTGACGCATCGCCGCATCGCCGTGTTGTGCGGCAAAGGCAACAATGGCGGCGATGGCCTGGTTATTGCGCGCCTGCTCCACCATCGCGGCTGTCAATTGACGGCTCTGCTGTTTGCAACCCCCGATACATTGCGCGGCGATGCGGCCGTCAACCTGACGCGCTGGCGCGACGCCGGCGGCGAGGTCCGCGTTGTCACCACGGAAACGGAATGGTCCGCGGCCTGCGCTCAGGTGGCCTATGCGGAAATTATTCTAGATGCGCTGCTGGGCACCGGCCTCTCCGGCCCGGTGGACGGCCTGCTGGCCCGCGTGATTGCCGATGTGAACGAGTTCGGCAAGCGTTCCACCATTGTGGCCGTGGATATTCCTTCCGGGCTGCCTTCGGATTCCAGTGCGCCATTGGGGCCCGCCGTTTCCGCTGATTACACCGTCACCTTTACTGCTCCGAAGCCTGGCCTTCTCTTGCCTCCCAATTGCGAGTTCGCCGGAAAACTTCACGTGGCCGAGATCGGCACCCCGCCGGAAATGATTGCCGCGGACGACACGCTCAAGCTTCACTGGCTCGAGCCCGGAGAATTTGCGGGACTGCCTCTGATGCGCTCGCCTGCTGGACACAAAGGTGACTACGGCCATGCGCTGATCATTGCCGGCTCGCGCGGCAAAACGGGCGCCGCGGTGCTTGCGGCCATGGGTGCGCTGCGCGCGGGTGCCGGACTCGTCACCGTAGCAACGCCTGAGCGCGTGCTGCCGATTGTCGCGTCGCATGTTTTGGAAATGATGACGGAGCCGTTGGCCGGCACGGACGTGGACAGCATTTCCATGCGCGCCCTTGATTACGGCCGCTTTGCAGAAATTGCCATGGGCAAAAACGCACTGGCTCTCGGCCCTGGCTTGGGGACGCATCCCGAAACGCAGCAGTTCATCCGCGCTGTGCTGCGCGATTCGCCGATTCCCATCATCCTCGATGCCGATGGCCTCAACGCCTTCGCCGGCCGCGCGGCTGAGTTGACCGAGCGCAAAGCCCCACTGGCAATCACTCCGCATCCCGGCGAGATGGCCCGGCTGCTGGGCTGCACCTCGGCGCAGGTGCAAGCGGATCGTCTCAACATCGCCTTGCAGGCTGCCGCGCAATGGAACGCGCTGGTCGTGCTGAAGGGATACCGCACCATCATCGCCACGCCCGATGGCCGCGCTTTCATCAACTCCACCGGAAACCCCGGCATGGCCACCGGCGGCACCGGCGACGTGCTCACCGGCATGTTGGCCGGGCTCACCGCGCAATTCTCTACCGGTCTTTGGGAACGCGTGCTGAGCCTCGGTGTGTACTTGCACGGCCTTGCCGGAGACCTTGCCGCCGAGCAATTCGGCGAAGCCTCGCTCATTGCCACTGACCTTGCAACTGCCATTCCTCGCGCCTGGCGCGATCTGCTTGCCGGTTTGGAACATGCCTAGCCGCGAATTCTTCACCCATTCTTCCGAGGAGACCATCCGCCTGGGCAGGGAACTCGCCACAGAGCTCCGCCCGCCGGTGCTGGTTTGTCTCGATGGCGAACTCGGCGCGGGCAAGACCACGCTGGCCAAGGGCATCATCAGCGGCCTCGGCGTGGCTCGCGAGGAAGACGTCACCAGCCCTACCTTCACTCTCGTGCATGTGTTCCGCAAAGAGTCTCCCGTCATTCCGAGCGCAGCGAGGCTCTTTTCCGCTGCGGTTTCCGCGGCGAATCTCTCTTCGCTTAAAGTCTTCCATGTAGACCTCTACCGTGTCGCCGACCGCCACGACCTGGAAACTCTGGGCCTCGAAGACCTCTTCGCCGAGGCGGCTATCGTGCTCGTCGAATGGCCCGACCGCATGAAGATTCGCACCGATTGGCCTGTCGTGCAGATTCGTCTCGAGCACGGGGAAGCGGACTCGCGCCGAATTTTCGTTACTGAACCTGCCGCTCCCGAAGCTTCAGGACTGGTTTCCCTGTAGTCTCTGAGCAGCGAGCTGAACCGTCCTTCGTACGCTGACGCCGCCGTCTACTCTTTGGACGCCTCACCTCACACCTCGGGATTGCAGCCAGCAATCCCTCTTGCTAAAGTACGAACTGTCCCTGGTCCCCAGCGCCCCGCAAAAGCATTCGGGACGCAAACAGCGCGCCCCTATGGCCGACCACACCAGTCTGCCGTCTTCTCATCCTCCCACGCGGGTGGAGCTGGAAACCTATACCGTCGACATTCAGCTCACTTCGCTGCCCGTGGGCATCGACAATATTCATTACGATGTCGCCCTCAGCCCGCGCTTCATTGAATTCACACAGAAATACGTTCTGGACCTTGTCAAGCATCACGCCAATCTCGCCCGTTTTTTCGGAGGTGATGCCAAGAAAATCCGCGCGCCGGAAACGGGCGCGTTTAAGAAACTCCTCGCGGACCTGATGCAGGCCGGGCTCACCCGCGCCAAGTTCGAGAAGAACATGGAGCTGGATCTTCTGCTCCGCCTGGCGGTGTTGAAGCTCCTGACGCAGGAGATTCCCCTGCAGTTCGCGAATGCCCTGCTGGAGTGCAAGGAATGGATCCGCGCGCGCGGCGAGTACTTCGAGCGCTCCGAAAAAGCCCATGTCCTGAAGGCCCATCTCGCCGAATTGCAGGGCGACCGCCGCAACATTGTGCGCATCGTCGGCCAGCAGCTATTCCAGGTCCTGGCGGAGCTGGACGAGATGGTCCTGAGCAAGTCCCGCCGCGCGCTGTTCGGCAACGAATTCAGCGAGACCTACGAATGGATGAAGAACCGCCTGCTCTTTGCCGAAGGCGCGCGCGATGACTTTGTCTGCCTGGAACATTATGTCTTGCTCGGAAACTTCCAGCGCGACCTGGACCGCTTCGAGACCGTGGACACCCTCTTCTTCGAGTTCCTGCGCGATTCCGTCTCCGCCGGCGAACGCGGCGATGAGGCGCGCGCCGCCCACAAGGCCCACGAGGAGATGGCTGCTCGTGCGCTGGGAATTCGCACCGAGGTGTTCCGCCTCGAAGAGGAGCGCCAGAAGCTGGTCGAAGGACTGGCCGGCGGCGAGGGCCTGATGTCCCGTGTCTTCGGCCGCGCTGATCCCGCCGAACTGCGCGCCCAGCTTGCCGACGTCGAGAACCGCCACGCTCATCTCCAGCAGAAACTGGATGCCATGGGAACGCAGCTCGAAGCGGCCCAGAGCCGCTCCGAATTCCTCAACGATGAAGCGCAGAACAAGCTCGGCGCATTCCTCAACCAGCCGGAAAATGCGCGACGCCTGTTCGACGCCAACTGGTCCGGCAGCGGAGGCAGCGAGACCTCCGGCCTGCGCGCACAATTGCTCGAGGAATGGGTGAACCGCCTGGAGCAGCAGGGCATCCTGCTCCATGTGCTCGCCAGCTACGAGCTGCGCAACATCTACCTCGACTACTGCCCGCCCGTGCACTTGCAGCAGCTCAAGCGCGCACTGGTCCAGCGCGAAGAACTGAAGCTCGTCGAGGGTGTGCTCAAGCAATTTCCCGCGAAGCAATACTCGCTGAAACGCATCGAAGATCTGGCCGGCCGCTTGCGCAAGTACCCGCGCGAACAGGTGCGCACCATCGCCCTGCGCTTTGCCGAAGACTTCATGCGCCTGCGCCGCGACGTCCACAATGCCCAGCGTCTCGCGGCATGGATGGAGCGCATCAGCATTCTCCGCGTGGAAAAAACCCGCGAGCTCTCGCGTATGAACAACAGCCTCAACGAATTTGTCCTGCCCGACGAAGCCCGCCCGGCCGAAGATCGCGTGGTGAATCACACCATCATCAAGGCCGACGTGCGCGGCTCTACGCAGATGACCCAGGACCTGCTCGCCCGCGGCATGAACCCTGCCTCACATCTCAGCCTCAATTTCTACGAGCCGCTGAAGCGCATCCTCGACCCCTATGGCGCCTTCAAGGTGTTCGTCGAGGGCGACGCCATCATCCTGGCCATCTACGAGCACGAATCCAACCGCGCCAGCCAGCGCGCTGTCGCCAAAGCCTGCCTGCTGGCCCGCGAGATGCTCGCCGTGGCCCAGGCCTACAACGCTCGCGCGACCACCACGCAACTCCCCAAGCTCGAACTCGGCGTGGGAATCGCCTTTCAGGACTCCGCACCCACCCACTGGGCCGATGGCGAATCGCGCATCATGATTTCCCGCGCGCTGAATCTTTCCGACCGCCTCTCTGGCTGTTCCAAGGTCGCCAAGCGCATGCTGGCGGACCACAACTCGCCCTTCAATGTGTTTCTCTTTCAGACCGTGATGGAAGGCACCACCGAGGAAGAAGTGCAGGAATTCCTGGTGCGCTACAACTTGAACGGCATTCAACTGAACGAGTTGGGCTTTCACAAACTTTCCGAAGAAATTGCCTTCCGGGAAATGGAGCTGGCGTGCCCCATGCCCTGGGGGCAGGACCGCTGCACGTTCTATCTGGGCGAAGTACCGATCGGAGAAAAGCTCGAGCCGATTGTCATCCGCAAAGGCGTCGTCCACCAGTTGCTCCCCGGCAGCAAGATTGGCGACCCCGGCACGCACGCCTACTACGAGGTCTGCATCGGTGCCCGCGTTACTGAGTTCCTCGATTCCCAGATGCGAACGAAATAACCTTTTCCCTTTCGCCCTGCTGTCATCCCGAGCCCAAATATTTTGTTTCGGGGCGTGGCATCTGCTTTCCCCCCCCCCGCCGCCACGCGGGCATTTTCGTGCGCGCGAGTCGCATGGCACGCCGGCGATCGTTCCCCTATAATGTCCGCGGAGGCGAAAAGGGTCCGGTGATCCTCCCGGCCTTCAAAGCCGGCGATTCTGTCCCTTGCGGGCGGAATGGTGGGTTCGACTCCCACACGCTTCCGCCAAAAGACCGACAAAGGCAGTGAAGATATTGAGCAAGCAACTGGAAGAACGAAAGAAATCGCGGTGTGGCGTGCGAAGCAATGCCGGACTGCCGCCCGCCGCATGCGGCGACGAATGTTCTCTTTTCGCTAGCGGGCCGCGTCCTTTTTCCAGTCTGCCTTTAGCAGGGCGGCCCTTTTTTCAAAGTAGACGTTTACGAAAATGTCCGGCAAGCCGTCCTTATTGAAGTCCGCCACAACAGGAAAGTAAGCCATTCCCACCCGCGGCTGCGCGGACACGCCCGGAGCAAAAGTCCCATCGCCATTCCCACGGAAGAGCATGAGCGTCCCGCTGCGGTTGTCGGAAACTAGCACATCCAGTTTCCCATCCAGGTCCAGGTCGGCCACGGCAAACATCCTATGTCCCGCGAACTCTTCCGTGCCACGAAGCGCTGTGGGCTTGCTGAATTCGCCGCGGCCCGTTCCAAGGCTGATCAGTACGCGCTGGTTCCACAGGGAAAAAACGAGGTCCGTTAGGCCGTCCCCGCTGACGTCCACTAGCTGGATGACCCCAACTGTCGTTCGGGTCGTGTCTTCCCACTTCAGCAGATGCATCAGCCGGAAAGAAGCGTCTCCTTTGCCCCAGAACACACCGATGCCGTACTTCCCCTGCACTCGCACACTGGCGGCGAGGTCCATATGGCCATCTCCATTCAAATCGGACATAGCCATACTGGATGCCGCTTCGAAGCTGGCAATAAGCGTGGATGTGAACCGGCCGGAGTGGTTCCCCAAGACGAACAGAGCCGGCTCGCTGAAGCAGGACACCACCAGGTCCGGCCAGCCGTCTTCGTTCAAATCACTGGATGCAAGGTAGCGTGGCCCGCCCAGAACGCGGATTTCGGTCCGCGTCGGGAAGGCGCCTTGTCCGTTGCCCCAGAGCACGATCACATTGTTGCCGCCAAAGCAGGCTACAGCGATATCGGGATGCCCGTCGCGGTTGTAGTCCGCTACAGCCACGCTTTCGGACTGCGGGCACTTTTCATAAAGCTGCGCGGGCAAAAAGCTGCCGTTACCTTTGCCCATCAACACGCCAACGACATCTCCCTGCCAGGTGGAGTACACGATGTCCAGTGTATCGTCACTGTTGAGGTCGGCCGCGACAACCCGGTAGGGCTGAATGCCGGTTTCGATTTCCGAGCGGACAAAGCGTAGGGGGCCAGTTGGCGTGTCGAATTGAACTTCACGGGCAGGATCCGCTGCGGCGGGCATAGCTGCCGGCCGGTTGATTCTGGTGGTCAAAAACCAGCCAATCAAAGCGAGGATGGCGAGCACGCCGACTCCAAAAATCACCCGAGTTGATGCCGGGGCTGCGGGCTGTGTATCGTTGCGCGACTCGTCGGCGGGTGCGTCCGAAGCTACGGGCGCGCTGGGCGCAAGCGCGCCGCTTTCGGAAGGCTCACTCTGCCGCAACAACCATGCGTCAATTTCGGCCGAAAGCGCAAAAACAGACTGCCGCTTTCCGCCCGGAAGACGGCGGACAGGCAGGCCTTTGTCTTTCTCCCAGCGAACAACGGTGCGGACGTCCCGGCCGAGATAATCGGCTATTTCCTTCCAGGAATCGAGTCTCCTAGCTTGTTTTTCGTTGGCCACTTCAGTTTGACCAGAAAGAGGTGAGACGGGCCAGCCAGCGGCGGGAAGACGAAGCCTCTTCTGCGCGGTTAAGAAAAACAGAGATGGAATTCCCATCGATGTTCAGAATGGCCATGTCTGGTTTGCGGTCGTTATCAAAATCGGCCACAACCGCGCCATCGGGATAATCCGCGGTGGGAATGTCCTGCTCGCGCCGGAAAACACCGCGGCCGTCGCCAAACAACACGGCGGCGGTGTTGCTGTGCTCGCCCAGGATCACAAGATCCAGCACCCCGTCGCGATCCAGGTCGGCCACCTCCACGTAACCATTGCCTTGCCCCGCGTCGAAGATGAGCGGATCGGCAAAATGCATTGCGCCACTGCCGTAGAGGATCGAAGCTTTCACCGGGAAATTTGCCGTCACCACGTCCGGCCTGCCATCGTTGTTCAGATCCGCCACGGCCAGGCCGAGTGGGCCGTTGCCGGCGGGAAAGCTTTCGCGCGCACGGAATGTGCCATCCCCGCGGTTCACATAAATGGAGACCGACTTGCCCATCGCGGAGCGATAATCGTTGGCGACGATGTCCAGCGCTCCATCGCTGTTCATGTCCGCCAGGGCCAGCGTGGCCACATCGCGCTCAGCTTCGTAGCGCGCACTTTCGCGAAACGTTCCGTCGCCATTCCCGAAGAGAATAATCACCTGGCTGGCCCATGAGGCGGCCACCACCAATTCAAGTTTCCCGTCGCGATTCAAATCACCTGCGGCAATCCAGCGGCTGCGGCCTCCCACATCGAATCGAAAGCGCGGGCGAAATGTGCCATCGCCTTTTCCGAGCAGCACCTCGATTTCCGTTCCACCAAAGTAGCTCGTGACCGCCACATCCAGATGCCCGTCGCCATTGAAGTCGCCAATGGCCAGGCGCTCTGGAACTTTCCCGGCCGTGGGCGAGAGCACACGCCGGGGAAAGCTCCCGTAGCCGTCACCGAGCAGTACAATCACTTTTCCCTGCAAACTGTCCGTAAATGCCAAATCCACTTTCTTGTCGCCATTGAAGTCGCCCGCCACCAATCCGCGCGGTGCGCCGGCCTCGTAATCGGCGCGAGCAAAATGCAGAGGCCTCTGCAAAGGCGGCGGCCCCGCGGCGGCAGATGAGTACCGCTCGATCCAAAGCCATGCTGCGGCCAGTAAGACCATGAATACGGCAGCAATGGGAAAGGCAATTTTCAACGGGGAAACGTGGCGCACGCGGGGAAAATCTTGCGGACGAGCTATGGTTTCAGCGCCATCTACCGTGGCCGCCGGCTTCATCTCTACACTCTGGCCCGACATCCACTGGTCAATTTCTGCGCTGTAGGCGAATACCCCCTGGCGTTTTCCGCCGGGGACCCGGTGGACAGGCAGGGCCTTTTCTTTCTCCCAGCGGATGACCGTACGGACGTCACGCCCGAGGTAGTCTGCGATTTCCTTCCAGGAATCCAGCCGGCGATTGGTGGGTTCTGCCATCAAAATCAGGCCTGTCTAGGTATTGCGGCCGTGCCCATACACCCCAAGCAGCGTCCTGGTAGGCCTGGCGGGCCTCAAATTGTGTAGAGGAAGCTACGATGTCTGTATTTGCCAGCTTCCGCCATGTCCTGCCAGTTGTGCGAGTCTAGCAAACAGAGGTACACACAGCAAGTTCCCGCAGCACTTTTTTCGCTTTATTTGTTCTCGTACCCGAGGGGCGAGGTGCGCTCGACCCCCCTGGGTGAATTACCGAAGAAGGAGTGTCCGCCGATGAGAAGTTCTGCTCGAAGCATTCTGAGTTTGCTAAGGATTCTGGCGCTGGTCGCCGGATTGGTGCTGCTGGCCCCGATTAATCCCGGTCGAGCCACCGACGGGCGGGACTTCGCCGGATTCTACGCGGTTAGCAACGTCGCCGACCTCGGCACAGACTACCGTGTGACGCTTACGGTGCGCGTATTCAACTACAGCGACGCCGACGTTTCTGGCGCGACAGTTACCCTTCAAGATTCATTCCTGATCGACACCGATTACGGCACCTTTCCGGGCACCATTTCAATCCCGGACCGCGACAGCGTCCGCATCTCCGCCAACTTCACGGTCTCCCGCGCAGAATACGACAGCTGGCAGAGCGGCGGTACGCCCCGCCTGCGCGTGGACTACCAGAATAATTCAGGGAATGCAGTGAGACGGACCATCGAGCTGGCCGAAGGGCTAGCGGGAGAAGAGTAGCCATGCGCAGAAAGATCGTGTTCCTGTTGGTTGCACTTCTCTTCGCGCAAGCATCACGCGCGCAAAACATCACTACGGTCGTGGGAGGTGGTCCCAACAATGTGCCGGCCAATTCGGCCAATATTGCCCGGCCTCGCGGGATGTTTCGCGACAGCTCGGGGAACTTGTACGTTGCCGCCGATAACGCCAATCGGGTCTTCAAGATCGATCCGTCAGGACTGCTAACAGTTGTCGCAGGGAACGGGACGAACGGTTTCAGCGGGGATGGCGGGCCGGCAGTGGCTGCATCAATAAGCACTCCGCGGTCGGTCGCAGTGGACAATCAAAGCAACGTATTCGTGGGTGAGGCCAACAGTCACCGGGTGCGGCGCGTCGATGCAGTCACCGGGACGATCACAACCTACGCGGGAGGCGGCTCCACGTACGCGGATGGGCAGTTGGCGACAAACGTATTTCTAAGTCTGCCGTACGGCTTGACCGTGGATTCTAACGGAAACGTCTATATCGCAGATGCAGGATTCGCGCGCGTGCGGCGCATCGATGCAACCACACATATCATTACCACCGTGGGCGGCCCCATGAGCAATCCGGGCGCGATGGTGTTTGATTCCCTGGGCAATCTCTTTGTTGCGGATGTCAGCGGATTTATCTGGCGCATCGACGCAATTACGGGAATTCAAACCATTTTTCTCAACGCCCTGAACTCCCCGGCAGGTTTGGCGTTCGATGCGGCAGGCAACTTGTTCTTTTCCGAAGAGAATCTTCATCGCGTCCGGCGGCGCGACGCGTTAACAGGAACTCTTACAGTTGTTGCAGGAGGAAGCGGCGGGTTCAGCGGGGACGGAGGAGCCGCAACCAGCGCAAAAATGGCCTTCCCCGCGGGAATTAGCTTGGATGCTTCGGGAAACCTGACGATTTCCGATTCCGGCAACAACCGCCTTCGTTATGTAGCGGCTGCGACTGGTATCATTTCGACTTCGGCGGGAAACGGCTCCCATTCTATAGGAGGGAACGGCTTCCTGGCTACCAATGCTGGCGCGGATCCGCAAGGACTTGTCTTTGACGCGAATGGCCGTCTCTTACTTGGTGATTTTGGACAGGTTCGGCGGGTCGATGCGACTTCCAGCATCATTTCGGCCATCGCAGGCTCATACCTCGCGGGTTTCAGCGGGGACGGCGGACTAGCCACGAATGCGACACTAGTCAATACGGCCGGCATTGCCTTCGACTCACAAAACAATCTCTACATCATGGACGTAAATAATTCGCGTGTGCGGCGAGTGGACGCTACAACGGGGATTATTACCTCCGTGGCGGGTAACGGTAGTTTCGCTTTCGGAGGCGACGGCGGACCAGCCCTATCTGCGAGCTTTCGGAATGGGCGAGGAGTCATCGTGGATGGCGCTGGAAACATCATCATCGCAGACTTTGGCAACCTCCGCGTGCGCCGTGTGGACGCGGCAACAGGATTCATCACCACGATGGTTGGCACGGGCGCTTTTTGTAACGCGGGGCCATGTGGTGACGGAGGGCCGGCGGCAGCAGCTCCGATCTTTCCCTTTGGTTTTGCCTTTGATTTGTCGGGAAACCTGCTGATTAGCGACCAAGGCACTGGCCGTATCCGGAAGGTGGACAAAACGACAGGAATAATTACCAGCGTCGCGGGAACTACACGCGGTTTTAGCGGAGATGGAGGGCCTGCCAACGCCGCCCAAATGGATTCACCAAGCGGAATCGCTCTAGATGCCTCCGGCAATCTATACATCGCGGATCAGAGGAATAACCGCGTCCGGAAAGTGGATTCCTCGACGGGGATCATCAGCACGATCGGCGGAAACGGCACATTTGGTCTCAGCGGAGATGGCGGCCTGGCCGTCAACGCGCGACTGGCATTTCCGACGTGGGTGGTCCTGGACGCGCAGGGCGGAGTATTGTTCAGTGATCAAAACAACTTTCGCGTTCGCCGGATTGAGCCGCCTCCTTCGGACGCCACGCCGCCCGTTATCACGCCCACCGTGACCGGCACGCTGGGGAACAACGGCTGGTACGTGAGCAACGTCGCGGTGAGTTGGAGCGTCACCGACGCCGAATCCCCGATTTCCTCGACGTCCGGGTGCGGCACAAGCAACGTCACATCGGACACCGCAGGCGTGACCTTCACCTGCTCCGCCACCAGCGCTGGAGGCACCGCCTCTCAATCGGTCACCATCAAGCGCGATGCGACCCCGCCGACGATCCAAGCTACAACCACGCCGGGCAGCCCCGCCGCGTCCGGCTGGTACAACATCGCGACGGGCGCGCCAACGGTAAGTTTCTTCTGCCACGACGCCACGTCTGGCCTCAATGGGCCGTGCCCCTCGGCGGTGACGCCGGGCGCCGGAGCGAACCAGTCCGTTACGGGCAACATTTCCGACCAGGCGGGCAACCCGGCATCTGTGACGGTCTCGGGTCTGAATGTGGACCTGACTGCACCGGTGATTGCGGCGCACGGAAACGAAAATGCCGAGGCAACGAGCGCTTCCGGCGCTACGGTGACTTACTCCGGTCCCACGGCTTCCGATGGGACCAGCGGCCCTGGTCCAGTCGCTTGCCTGCTTGCGTCCGCTAGTGTTTTTGGTCTCGGTGACACCACGATAACGTGCAATGCCAGCGACAGCGCAGGCAATCCGGCCACGGCGACAACCTTTGTCGTGCACGTGGTGGACACCACGCCGCCAGACACCTCCATCACGGCGCACCCCAATCCGATCACGAATGTCGCTTCTCCTTCATTCTCATTCGAAGGAACGGACACAGTCACACCGCCCGCGTCACTTTCATTTGAATGCAGCCTCGACAGTGGCCCCTGGGCGGCCTGTACAAGTCCCGCAGCCTTCGGCCCTCTGACCGACGGCGCGCATGAGTTTCGCGTCCGCACCAAAGACGGGGCCGGCAACGTGGATCCCACGCCGGCGTTCTTCATGTGGACGATTGACACTGCACCGCCGGTGATCACTTCCGCGCGCACGCCCGCGCCCAATGCTAACGGCTGGAATAACACCGACGTGACCGTCACCTTCACCTGTACGGATGCAGGCTCCGGCGTAGGCACGCCGCCGATTTCACCGCAAGTGGTGAGTGCAGAGGGCGCAGGACAATCGGTGAGCGCTTCCTGCACGGATAACGCTGGCAACTCTGCCTCCGCCACGGTCAGCGGCATCAACATCGACAAAACCCCGCCGAGCATCACCATCGTCGCGCCGGTCAATGGCGCCACCTTCCTGCTCAACCAGGCGGCGGCTGCGAGCTACACCTGCAACGGCGGGCTTTCCGGCATCGCCACGTGCGCGGGGCCGGTGGCTAACGGCGCGAACATGAACATGAGCAGTCCCGGCTCCAAGACGTTCACGGTGAACGCCACCGACGGGGCCGGCAACACCGCCTCGCTCACCAACTCCTACACCGTGCTGTACAGCTTCATCGGCTTCCTGCAACCCATCGACAATCTGCCGGTGATTAACGAGGCCAAGGCGGGCAAGACCATTCCCGTGAAATGGCAACTGAAAGCCGCCAACGGGAACTACGTCTCCGACCTGGGCTCAATGGTCTCGCTGCTGTCAGGGCCCATCGCCTGCGACGCAGCGCCGACCACCATCGTCGAAGAGCAACTCAGCTCGCCGGGCTCGACCGTCTTCCGGTACGACTCGACGGCGAACCAGTTCGTCTTCAACTGGCAGTCGGCCAGCAATTGGAAGGGCTGCCGCTTGCTGCAGTTGACGCTGAGCGACGGCACGCAGCAGTACGCGAAGTTCAACTTCAAATAGTTTGCGGTGTTGTACGCGAGGACGCGCGGGGCCGCTTCCCGCCGGCTGCAAAGCCGGATGAAGTGGCCCCGCCGCCCCTTCGGTAACAAGAAGCAAGACCGAATGTTGAGCAGAGGAGGATGCGATGAGAATCATAGAGCTAGGAATAGGAACGAAGAACCGGTTGGCTACGACGGTGCTGCTCGCGCTGCTGCTCCCGTTGTTCGCCGGGGCGGGCAGCAAGGCCTACAAGGAGGGCACCCTCCTCGAAGGACCGGTGCGGGCCAAGGATTCCTCTCTGGGAGAAGGTAATTCCCAAGTCAAAACGAAGAATTGGATTTTTGTCGTTAAGGTGGGCAATTACAGGTACGTGGGCGACGTAGGCAGGACCGGCGGGCTCTTCAACCTCAAGGGGAAACCGAAGACCGACGATTGGCCGGTGAATTCCACCATCCAGGTGCATTTCCACCGCCGCATGGGGAGTTTGTACATGGATTTGAAAGGGCCCACAGGGAAAGAGGAAACGGCCTGGGTTATTTCCAAGGTTGGGCCGGACGGCAAGGAGCTGTGCGGCAAGCTCAAGTGCACGAAGACAGCGGAAGACGAGGAAGACTAGGGCGCACGCTCGGATATGGCCCAGGACAGCGCGTCAGTCTCCGGGTGAATCGCAGGAGGCGGATGAGGAGGCCATGATGGAGCTTGCGCTGATTGGAATCCTGGCCGTTTTGGCGTTCCTCTGCGTCGCGGGCGAAATGCGGAGCCTAAGATACAGGCGTCAGGCCGAGGACCTGTCGCGGCTTCGCTCCGTTGGCCGGGCCACAGATCGGTCAGGAGTAAGGTAGCGCAACCACTCCTGGTTGCGCTCTTGCGATTATGTGCGCTGTAGGCCGAGGCGCAACCAGGAGTGGTTGCGCTATTTCCGGAACATATTGCGCAGGATGAACATCAGGTTGGCGGGACGCTCGGCCAGCCGGCGCATGAAATAGGGGAACCATTCGGTGCCGTGAGGGATGTAGATGCACATTCAGTAGCCGTCGCGGCCAAGCGGCCCTGCAAGTCGCCGCGGATGCCGTAGAGCATCTGAAATTCGAAGTCAACTTCGATCTGAAATAAGCGATTTGCCGAGGTGAATCCTTCCAAAGCCCGCGAGGAACTCTCTCGCGGTCCTTGGCATTTGGCGGGGCAGCTTGACAGCCTGCGATACAATCGGTGGCTGACGCCGGTAGTGAGTGGAGCTGCAAGCAGCCGCTGCGAGCGATGGCCAAATGAAACCCGGAAAGAAACTCCGCAAAAAGCTGGACGTGGCCAAGGAAGCGCGACGCCGCGCGCGCCACAGTGCGGGCCTGCCGCCGTCCGAGCGCGTCATCCCCGACAAGCGCCTCCGCCCGCCCAAACACAAAAAGAAAGTTCTGGATTCCGAACTCGATTAGATCGGTGAGATTGGCTTTCTTTGCATTTCTGACTTCTGATTTCTGCCTTCCGATTTCCTGATCCCGCCCGGGGATCAGTTCAGCGACCCTCAACCCGGTTTGTAATCCGGCACGATTTCCGATGGGAGGAACACACAGGTGGGTTTTTTCCTTAGAAAGTCACCGAGCTCTTTCGCAATCTTCTCGAGATCCGCCTTGCAGAATCCCACGCTGCTCACTTTCACTCTGCCGTCCGGCATGATCAGCAATACGGTCGGGACAGTCGTAAGGCCGTACTGGTTGGAAACGGGATAGCCTTCCTCGTCCGTCACCCCGCTGAAGGTGATACCGTACTCGCCGAGAAACTCCTTCGTTTCCGCAGCATCATTCTGGGAAATTCCCACGAAGCTCACGGCATCGCCGCTGTGCGCCTTGTGCAGCCGTTCGAGAAATGGAAACGTAAACTGGCACACCGGGCAGGTAATCTTGAAAAACGCCGCCACCACCGGCCCTTTCTTCAGCGCTTCCGCCAGCGAAAACGTTTCCCCGCGCGTGCCGCGCAGCGTGAAGGCGGGCGCCGCATGGCCCGCCAGGACCTTCGTCATCGCTCGGCCTCCGAAAAGCCTTTTCAGTAGGCTCAACATGAAGGATACGCCATTCGAGTGCATGAATTGAAGCCCGGAAAACCCCGTCGATTCTAACTGCGCAACTTTTTCTGTGCTTCGTGCGCTGCGATCAGGATGGCTTCCCACACCGGCGCGAAGGGCGGCGCGTAGCTCAAGTCCGAGTGCAACAGGTCTTCCACGGTCATCCGCGCTTGCAGCGCCAGTGCCACCACATCGATTCTTTTCGCAACGCCTTCCTGCCCGGACATCTGGCAGCCCAGCACGCGTCCGCTCGAGCGCTCCCACACCAGCTTCAGCAGGATGGGTGTCCCGTGAAAATATCCAGCGCGCGAGGTCGAAGTCAGCGTCACGCTGTCCGGCTGGAAACCGGCAACACGCGCTTGTTGCAGACTCAAACCGGTCTTGGCCACCTCAAGCGAAAACACTTTTGTGGCCAGCGTTCCCACCACGCCCGGAAACTTCGCATTCCCGCCGCCCGCATTTTCGCCTGCGACGCGGCCCTGCTTGTTGGCCGTGGTGCCGAGAGGGAAGTAGCTAGCCTTGCCGGTGACAAGATTCTTCACTTCGGTGCAATCGCCCGCCGCGTAAATGCTATTCACGCTGGTGAGCATGCGCTCGTCCACGGCGATGGCGCCAGTGGCTCCAAGCTGAATGCCCGCGGACTCCGCCAGTGCCACGCGCGGCACAATTCCCGTTGCCAGCAACACCAGGTCGGCTTCATGGTGGCCGTTCGCGCCGTGTTGCACGGCGACGGCGCGGCCGCTGCCGTCCCTTTCAATCGCATTTGCGGCGGAACCTTTGATCAGCTCCACGCCGTGCTCCAGAAGCTCCGCCTCAACGCGCCCGGCAATCTCCGGCTCGATGCCATCGAGCAGCGCGTCGGAACGTTCCAGGATGGTCACCGCAAGCCCGCGCAGCACAAACGCGTCCGCCACCTCCAGCCCGATGTAGCCCGAGCCGACAATCACCGCGCGCCGCGGCTTCTCGCGTTCGATGAATTCCCGCAGCCGCATCGTGCCCGGGAGATCGTTGCACGTGAACACGTTCGGCGCATCCGCACCTTGCAGTGTTTCCGCCGGAGCGCCGCCCGTGGCGATCACCAGCTTGTCGTAGTGCAACGTCACTTCGCGCGCGCCGCCCTCCAGCGCGTGGACCGTTTTGCGCCCCGGCTCGATGGCTGTGGCCTCGTGTTCCAGGCGTACGTCAATGCCGCGCTTCTCGCGGAAAAACGCTGCGTCATAGGCGATGAGTTCCTTCCAGTCAGAGATTTCGCCGGAGAGATAGTAGGGAAGTCCGCACAATCCCACAGAAACGTGGCGGCCCTTTTCCAAGACGATGATTTCCATTTGCGGGTTGAGCTTGCGCGCGCGGCTCGCTGCGCTCATCCCCGCTGCCACTCCGCCGATGACAACCAATCGTTCTCTGGGCATACTCTTCGCGCATTACATTGCGCGCGGCCATCTTATGCGAAGTGTGCCGGGATTTGTAGTGGCGGGCTAATGAATCGTTCGCGATTTGCCTTGCATGTAGTCCATCAGCAGGTACTGTCCCAGCGTGTAGGGCGTAGTGAAGTAGGCTTTTCCACGGCACATCTGCGTGACCTTTTGCACGAACTGCACCAGGCTGTAATCCGTGGCCAGCATAAAGGTGTTGATGAGAATTCCCGCGCGCTTGCACTTGGCCACTTCGCGCAGCGTTTCCGTCACCACGAACGGGTCCAGCCCAAAGGCGTTTTTGTAAATGCGGCCGTCGTCGAGGGTCAGCGCCGACGGCTTGCCGTCCGTGATCATGATGATCTGGCGCATGTCCTTTTTCTGCCGCATGAGGATGCGCTGCGCCATGCGCAACCCTTCGCGCGTATTGGTGTAGAACGGCCCCACCTGCACGCGCGCCAACTGTCCGAGCGGCACTTCTTCTGCGCTGTCGTGAAACAGCACCAGGTGCAGCGAATCGCCCGGGTACTGCGTGCGGATCAAGTGCGAAAGCGCCAAGGCCACGCGCTTAGCCGGGGTGAAGCGGTCCTCGCCGTAGAGGATCATGCTGTGACTGCAATCGAGCATTAGCACCGTCGCGCAGGAGCTTTGATACTCGCACTGGTGCACCATCAGGTCGCGGTAGTCGAGCTGGATGGGTCCGCCTAAGGCGGACGCGCCGTCGCGGTGCAAAGCATTGAACAACGTCGCGCTGATGTCCAGGTTGAGCGTGTCGCCGAATTCATACGCCCGCGACGCCCCGCCGGACTCAACGCCGGTGGAAAGATCACGCGTGTCGTGCCGCCCGAAGCTGCTGCGGCCAAGCGACGCCATCAAATCCTTCAGCGCCTTGAAGCCGAGGAAGTCCAGCGTCTTATCCGTGATTTCGAACCGCGCATGCGTTTCCGATGGGCCCTCCGCGCCGCCCATGGCACTTGCGTCCGCGGGCGGCGTAATTTGTGGCGGTTGAGGCGAGATGTAACCCTCGTTCGTCAGCCGCTCAATGAGCTGGTCAATCAATTCCTTCAGGCGCTCGTTGCGGCTGAGGTCGGAATCCTGCATCATCTCCCGCATCATTTCGTCGTCCAGCAGGTCGCCCTCCTCGAGCGCGCGCAGGATAGCTTGGCGGAGCTGTTCGAGCGACCGCTCCGGGTCCATCTCCGAGATGCGGTAATACTGCGATTCGAATCCGCTCCGCAGGAAAAAATCCGACAGCCGGCTCATGAGATCGTTCAAGTCAATCTCGTCCGCCAGCTCCGGAACGTACTTCGTGTACTTGATGTACTTCATGGATTCAATTGAACTGCCGCCGCGGCGGCTTGCCGATGGATTCCCGCTGCTCCGGGGCTTTTCGCGGCTCGGCGTGGAAGCCGCGCTCTTCGTTGCGGCTGATGCGTCGGTGCGCCCACAGCCCTTCGAGGACGAACTCCGCCGCAGCCACTACGGCGGGCACCTCTTGCTGGCCCGCGACGCCCAGCTTGCCGATGTGGTCGAGCAGCCCCGGAATCTTTTTCAATTGTGCTAGTGCTTCCGCGGCCGGCGCCGACTCCGGCAGCTTCAGTTCGCCGCCCAGCTCGAACCACTGCACCACCTTTTGCATCGCTGCTTGCACGCTGGGTTCGCTGAAATGTTTGCTGTACACTCGGCCCACCGCGGTGCGAATGAGGTCGCGCGCCAGGTTGTCCGCGCCGCGCATTTCGCCTTCGTATTCCAGCTCGAATTTCCCGGTCATGGACGGAATGGAAGCATAGAGGTCCGCCACGCGCGCCACGCCGTGCGTCTCGCCGTTGCGCGACGTGCGCTGCTCGGCGCTGCTGGCCACATTTTCAAGCACGGTGATGGGCAGCCGCTGGCTCACGCCTGAGCGGCGGTCAATTTTCTTTTCTTCGCGCGCCTGGAAGGCGATTTCTTCGATCACTTCGCGCAGGTAGCCGGGCACTTCCACGCGGCGATGGCCCTCGCGTGCAAGCCACGCCTCCTGCGCGGTGATGGCCATGCCTTCTTCCAGCGTTGCAGGATAGTGCGTGCGGATTTCCGCTCCGATGCGGTCCTTGAGCGGCGTCACGATTTTTCCGCGCGCGGTGTAGTCCTCCGGGTTCGCCGTGAACACCAGCAGCACGTCCAGCGGCAAGCGAATCGGATAGCCCTTAATCTGAATGTCGCCTTCCTGCATGATGTTGAAGAGTCCCACCTGGATTTTTCCAGCGAGGTCCGGCAGCTCATTGATGGCGAAGATGCCGCGGTTGGCCCGTGGAAGCAGTCCGTAATGGATGGTCAGCTCGTCGGATAAATCGCGCCCGCCGCGCGCCGCCTTGATGGGGTCCACGTCGCCGAGAATGTCCGCGATGGTCACGTCGGGCGTAGCCAGCTTTTCGACGAACCGCAGGTCCCGTGGCAGCCACGCGATGGGCGTCTCGTCGCCGCGCGCGCGTACGATTTCGCGGCAATGCTTGCAGATGGGCCGGTACGGGTTGTCGTTGATCTCGCAGCCGGAAACGACTGGAATCTCCGCGTCCAGCAGCTCGGTCAGGCTGCGCAGGATGCGGCTCTTGGCCTGCCCGCGCAGTCCCAGCAGAATAAAATTCTGGTGCGCCAGGATGGCGTTGAAAATCTGCGGGATCACCGTTTCTTCATACCCATGAATGCCCTGAAAAACTGATTCCCGGCTTTCCAGCTTCCGCAGCAGGTTTTCGCGCATCTCCTGCTTGATCGTGCGCCGCAAAACGTTTTCCTGCGTCCACGGTGTGGTCCGCAATTCTCCCAGACATGACGCTTTGATGGTCATCGCATTCAGCCCTTGCGTTTCTCCAATGCTTGAATGGATGCGCCGCTCGCTAACAAAGTTGCGGCATACCGGCGCTTCCATTCTTGACTAATGTGGCCGGTGGCCGTTGCCGCCAGCGCGGCGCTTAATCAGGTCGAGCTGTTCCAGTTCCGGCAGCCATTTTTCCATTTTCTCGCGCAAGTTTGCCTGGCGCTCCGTCTCCGAGCGCAACTCCAAGAGTTCCTGCTTGTATTCCAAATCCAGCGGCAATTCTGCCGCAATCAAAAAAGTAATTGGCACTCCCGGCGGCGCGCCGTCCATCTGCGGCGCGCGCCCGTGCAGCAGCGTGTAGCACTGTTCATAGAGGTCCAGCAGTTTCCGGGGCGATGCCGGCTGCTCCGGCATGGGCTCGTCTTCCAGATATTCGACGCTGGCCTCCAGGTAAGGCTTTTCGTCGAACACGTCGCTCATCTGAAACGGCGTTCGCCCCACGGTCAGGATGTCCATCCGCCCATCGGGGTATTGCTTCACCACCTGCAAAATCGCCGCCGTGCAGCCCACTGCGGCCACTCCATCGCCCCGCGTCATCACCACGCCGAACTCCCGGCGCTGCTCCATGCACTCGTGCACCATCAGCTTGTAGCGTTCTTCAAAAATATGCAGGGGCAGGGGAATGCCGGGGAAGAGAACTACGTCCAGCGGAAAAATCGGAATGCGTGCCGGCCAGTTCATGAGCGGATGAGCCTATCATACCAGACCCGCGCCACCCCGCCGCATGCGCGGGCCGACTATGGACCGACTTCGGCGAGCGCGGTTTCCATTTCGCTTTGCGCGTGGGAGTTGCCGGCTTTGCGCGCCGCGCTCACTCCCTCCGTCAAGATTTTCCGCGCTTCGTCTTTCTGGCCCAGGCGTGTCAGCAGCGTACCGAACTGGTAGTAGCCGGGCACGTACTCAGGGTGCGCGGCAAGAAGCTTGGTGTAGTGCTCGACGGCGGCCGCCGTGTCGCCCTGCGACGCGCACTCCACGGCCAGCCCGTAGCGCGCGAAGGCGTCGTTGGGGTTGGCGGCGACAAAGCCTTCCAGAATTTCCCGCCGGCTCTTCAATGGTGGCGTCATGGCTCTCCGCGGTTCGTGCCGCGCGTAAGGAACGTGTATTATATCCGGCGATTCCAACCGTGCAAGTCAGCAAGAAAGGTTGAGCACGCCATGGCCAAACGAGTTGCGTTTTCGCGTTCCAGGAAGCCTCCCGGAAAAAAGGTGAACGCATCGCGTTCGGAGATGACCGAGGTCGTGCTCCCCAACGACGCCAATCCGCTGGGCTTCCTGCTGGGCGGCCGCCTGCTGCACTTGATGGACATCGCCGCGGCCATCGCCGCCCACCGCCACAGCAACAGCTACACGGTGACGGCCTCGGTGGACTACGTGGATTTCCGCAACCCCATCGCCATCGGCGACCTGGTCATCCTCAAGTCCAGCGTGAACCGCGTGTTCAAGACTTCCATGGAAGTGGGAGTGAAAGTATTTTCGGAGCATTACATCACCGGCGAACGCAAGCACACCTCGAGCGCCTACCTGACGTTCGTGGCCGTGGACGAAGACCGGCGGCCGAAGCAGATTATTCCCGTGATTCCAGAATCCGCCGAAGATCGCCGCCGCTTCCGCGAGGCTGCCGCGCGCCGCCGCATTCGCCTCGCGCACCGCTTTAAGCGGCGCAAGCGCTGATCCGGATTCTAGCTAATCCTACGCATCCAATGCGGCTCGCTGGTGGGCTGTAGGCTTCCGCCGGCCGGCTCAACAGTAATCGTCAAAGCCGCTGCGTCATTCATGCGAATGGGTGCGGCAGGCCGCATCAGCTTCAGCACGGTCCCGTTTGCTTCCGGCCGAAAAACTCCGGCGCTGATGGGGCTCCCATTTTTCGGCAAGATCCAGAGCTGAAACACACGCCCGGCGGGAATTGCCGGCACATCCTGTGCGGTAACTAGCAGACCTATGCCGTCATTCCAAAACATTTTGAAGAAGCAAGTCTCTGCTGCAACAGGTTTCACTTGCACGGCGCGCGTTTCCGGCGCGGCCAATAGCGCACGGATCTGATCCATCTCCCGCCGCTGCGCTTCCAGCGTTTCCTTGCGGCCCTGTTCGAGGCGCATCTGGACTTGCAGCTCGGTGAGCTGCCCGCGCAATTTCTTCGCTTGCCACTGCGTTGCGGCAAAAATCAGAATCACAGCCACTGTTGCGGCCCACATCCAAAGAGGAATCGCGAAACGCGGTCCGTTGGGCTCGGAGGTGTCTGGTGGCGTCACGATTCAGGCGGATTCCTGCCCGGAAAGAAAAATGTGCACCGCCTCAGCGGTCTTCACGGCTTGCTCGGCGCAGGAGCCCACCGACGCGCCGGAAAGATAACTGCCCGCCAGAAACAATCCCGGAAACCGGCGCAGCTCCTGCTCCAACCCCGCGACGATTTTGCCGTGGCCCAAATTGTACTGCGGCAGCGCCCGGGTCCAGCGCCGCGCCATGCTGGTCACCGGCGCGCCGCTGATGCGCAGCACCTGTGCCACTTCGCGCTCCGCTTCCGCGGCGATTCGCTCATCGCTCCAATCCATCAATTCCACGTTCGCCGCGCCGCCCACAAAACTTGTGAAGCTGACCATGCCCTCCGGCGCGCGCCCCGCAAACAGCGACGAAGACCACACCGTCCCCAGCACGCTCAGTTTTTCTTTGCGCCGCACCAGGAAGCCGAAGCCGTTCACCGGATGTCCCACCTGTTCGCGCCGGTATCCCGCGCCCACTACTGCTACCGGCGCATACTCAACGCGCACCAGTAATTCTCGAAACGTTTCCGAAATCGGCCCTAAGAGCGCCGTCGTCGCTGGCGTCGGCGTGGCCAGCACCAGCGCATCGGCTTGCAACGTCTCCGCGCGGCCCCGCCCGTTCACTTGCACGTCGAAGCCAGAATGGCCATTGACCCTGCCGCGCGTGATCTTTTCTACGCTTGTGTTCAGGGAAAGCGCGTCGTCCAACGCCTCGGCCAATCGGCGCACCAGCGCTTCCATGCCCTCGCGAAACGAGCACAGCCCGGGCCGCGACGTGCCTTTTGGCGGGCGCGACTTCATGGCTCCGCGCAGCACGCTCCCGTGCTCCGCTTCCCACTGGTGCACCGCAGGAAACGCGCTGCGCAAGCTCAAGCGTTCCGGGTCGCCCGCGTGGATGCCGGAGACCAGCGGCCCCACCAGATTTTCCAACAAATCCTCGCCAAACTTCCGCCGCACAAACGCCGCTACGGACTCGTCGTCCTCCGGCGGCTTCGTGCGCCGCCACGGCTCGCTGAGCAACCGCAGCTTGGTCCGCAGGCTCAGCAGGGAAGTGCTCAGCAGGTCCGGGGGTCCGAGCGGCACCTTGCGCAGTGCGCCGTCGAGCAGCACATACCGCGGCGCCTTGGAGTCCGCGCGCAACAATTCGCCGTCCAGCCCCAGGCCGGAAATCAGCTCCAGCAGCGTTGTGTTGGAAAGAAAACTTTGCGGGCCCAACTCAAACTGAAAATTGTCCTGCCGGATGGTGCCGATCACGCCGCCGGCGCGCTCCGACTCTTCAAGAAGTAGCACGTCCTGGCCGAGCTGCAGCAGGCGGTGTGCGCAAATCAGCCCGGAGATGCCCCCGCCGATTACGATCGTCCGCATGAAATCATTCCTCGATCTGCCTACAGTGTTTTGGAGAACAGGGGGCGGCTCTCCTGTGTCTGATCCTTTAGGTACGCGTCGAAAATCATGGCCACGTTGCGGATAAAAATCTGACCGAGCATGGTCACCCGGATTTCGTTCGCGCTGACCCGCACAAGCCCGTCGGCGATGAATTCCTCCAACCGCGCGGTTTCTTCAGCGAAATATTCGTCGAAGGAAATCGCGAACTCTTTCTCCACTTCGCGCTTGGGAATCACCGTGTGGCACAGCAGGCGGTTGACCACCGCTCGGCGAATCACGTCGTCCTGCGAGAGCCGGTAGCCGCGCATCGTGGCGAGCCCGCGCTGCGCGATGGCGTCCTGATAGCTGGGCAGATCGCGGTAGTTTTGCGCGTAGGCTTTACCGATGCCGCTGATGGCGCTCACGCCCATGCCGTAGAGGTCCGCGCCGGCCTTCGTCGTGTAGCCCTGGAAATTGCGGTGCAGCGTGCGGTTTTTCTGCGCCAAAGAGAGTTCGTCGCTCGGCCGCGCGAAGTGGTCCAGGCCGATGTAGAGGTACCCGGCCGCGAGGAACCGCGCCAGTCCCGTCTGGAAAATCCGGAATTTTTCCATGCCCTCCGGCAGGTGCTTGACGAACGACCCCTGCTGCTTTTTCAGCCACGGCACGTGCGCGTAGCTGAACATGGCCACGCGGTCGGGGCCCAGGCCGATCACCTGGTCCACCGACTCGCCGAACGAATGCGCCGTCTGGAAAGGCAGTCCGTAGATGACGTCCACGTTGATGCTGTCGAAGCCCAGCCGCCGCCCGGCCTGAATGATGTCCCGCGTCATTTCGTACGGCTGGATGCGGTGCACGGCTTTCTGCACCTCGGGATTGAAATCCTGAATGCCCATGCTCAGCCGGTTGAAGCCCAGCCGCCGCAGCGTTTCCAGGTGCTCCGGGGTAGTAACCCGCGGGTCCACTTCGATGCCGATCTCCGCGTCCGGAGCGAACGTAAACCGCTCGCGCGCGTAGCCGATCAAATCTTCCATCTGCGCCGGACTCAAATAGGTTGGCGTGCCGCCGCCCCAATGGAACTGGATCACCGGCCGCGTGCGCGAAACGTAGCGGCTCACGTGCTCGATTTCCCGCTTCAACACCTCCAGATATGGCAAAGCTACTTTCTTGTCTTTCTGGATAACCACGTTGCACGCGCAGAACAGGCACAGGCTTTCGCAGAAGGGAAGATGCATGTAGAGCGATACCGGCGCGGCTGATGCATCGGCGCCGGTGAACACCTGTTCCAAATCGCCCGGCCCGAAGTTGTCCTGCCACACCGGCGCAGTCGGGTAGCTCGTGTAGCGCGGTCCCGGCCGGTTGTACTTCGCCAGAAATTCCGGCGAAATTGCAAAGGTCTCCCGGTTGAGCAGCAGGGATACGTTGCTGTCCGACATCAGCGGCTCTCCCCTTTGGCCTGAGCCATGGGCACCGCAGTCGGCAGCACGAAGTTTTGTCCCGCTTCAACGAACGCGCGCGCGTTTTCCACCGGCACATTGGGCAGAATCCCATGCCCCAGATTGAGGATGTGCCCTACGCCGCCGGTTTTCTCGATGGCTTCCCGCGCGGCGGCGCGCACTCCGTCCGCCGGCCCCAGCAGGATGCACGGATCCACGTTGCCTTGCAGCGCCACGCGGTTGCCCAGGCGCTTCCGCGCGTCGGCCAGATCAATCCGCCAGTCAACGCTCAGGACATCCGCGCCGGTTTTCGCCACGCTGTCAAACAAGTGCGCTGTAGCTTTCGAGTAGTAAATCACCGGGGCCGGCCCGGCTTGCAGTTCGCTGATGAGAAACTGCGTCGTCGGCAGCGCAAACTCTTCGTACTGCTTTCGATTCAACTCGCCCGCCCAGGTGTCGAACAATTGCACCGCTGTCGCGCCCGCGGCAATCTGCGCCTTCAAGTATGCCGCCGTGTTCTCGGCGATTTTTTCTAGCAGCGCGTGCAGCACGCGCGGTTGCCGGTACATCAGTTCTTTGATGACCGCAAAATCTTTCTTGGTTTGTCCCTCAACCATGTAGCAGGCCAGCGTCCACGGCGCGCCGGCAAAGCCCAGTACAGGCACCTCCGGCCCCAGTTCACGGCAAAGCTGCCGGATGGCTTCCATCAGGAAGCCGGTCTCCTGCTCCGGGTCAAACGCCCGCAGCGCATTCACCGCAGCCGTGTCGCGGACTGGGTTGGACAGCACCGGCCCCGCTTCGCTCAGTTCCAGCCCCTGTCCCATGGCCTCCGCGGGGATTAGAATGTCGGAGAAGACAATCACCGCATCCACGCCGAGAATGCGATACGGCTGCAGCGACACCTCCACCGCCAGCTCCGGGGTCTTGCACATTTCGAGGAAGGAATGCTTCGCGCGGACAGCGCGGTATTCCGGCAGGTAGCGCCCCGCCTGGCGCATAATCCACACGGGCACGCGCTCCACCGGCTCCGAGCGGCACGCGCGAAGGAAGAGTGATTTCCGGTTGAACGGCTGGCGGGTCGCTGGCATAGTCCTCTGCAACAACTACCTATCTTAGCAAAACAATCCGATGCGTGCAGCCCGGCCGGTTCGCGTTCCTTTCTGACGCCATCGCAGGATTCCGCTATAATAAACGTTTTGTTTGGAGCCGGGGTCGCCTTCCCTGCCAGGGGCACTCCCGCTCGCCCCGACCTTCGTTGCGCCTGAGAGCTGAATTCGATGACATCATTTCTCGATAATCTGGTGCTGGCTTTTTACCTGGCAAGCTTCGGCATCCACATCTGGTATCTCTACACGGATTCTCGCTTCATCGGCCGCCTGGGGACGCTGTGCCTGGCCGGCGGCGTGGTGTCGCATTACTTCGCGCTGCTTTCGCGCGCGCGCGCGATGGGCGGCGTGCCGTATCAGGATTTCTACGGCTCGCTCTCGCTCTTCGCCTGGTTGCTGGCGGTGACCTACTTGGGCATCGAGCGTTTCCACCGGCAGCGCGCCGTGGCGCCGTTTGTGCTTCCGTTTGTGATTGCTTTCGTGGCCATCAGCACGTTCCTCGCGCCCGAGCCCGCCGCCATCCAGCACACCAAGGCTCATGGCCCGCTCTTCGCTTTGCACGTGACCATCAACATCCTGGCCTACGCCGCCTTTGCGCTTTCTTTCGTCGTCAGCCTGCTGTATCTGGCACAGAATCGCTGGCTGCGCGACCGCAAGCTGGGCTCGGTCATCTGGCGCTTTCCGGCTCTGGAGGTGCTCGAGCGCATGAGCCGCAGCAGCGTCATCGTCGGCGTCACCGCGCTGAGCTTCGGCATGGCGCTGGGCTTCCTCTGGGCGCACCGTCTGCTGGGTCACTACGTCACCGGCGACCCCAAGGAAATCATCTCCCTGCTGGTGCTGCTGGTATACGTGCTCTACCTCCGGCTCTCGCGGCAGACCGCCTGGCGCGGTGCTCGTGCCTGCCGCCTGTGCGTGGCCTGTTTCTTTTGTGTGATTTTCAGCTACACCATCGTCAACTTTTATTTGTCGAGTTATCACCGGTTTTTCTGATGGCCTCAACGATTCCATCTTCGGCCAACGGAGCGCGTTCGGACGCGCCGATGCACATCATTCTCCTCGGCGTGAACCACCGCACGGCTCCCCTCGAGCTGCGCGAACGCGTGGCCTTCAGCGCGGAGAACGCCCGCCGCGCGGCGCAGGAGTTGCGCTCCGGTGGCGTGGTAGGAGAAGTGGTGGTGGTTTCCACCTGCAACCGCAGCGAGCTGTATGGCGTGTTCGGTGAAGATACGGAGCATGCGGCCGCCGCGCTGGAAAATTTCATCACTACTTTCCACGGCCTTCCTGCAGGTTCGCTCAATGGCGCGCTCTACCACCATCACGATCACGACGCGGTCCGCCATCTCTTCCGCGTGGCTTCCGGCCTGGACTCCATGCTTCTGGGCGAGGCGGAAATTCTCGGCCAGGTGCGCCAGGCCTACATGGTGGCCTTCGAGCACGGCGACACCGGCCCGGTGCTGAACCGTTTGTTCCAGAGCGCGCTCGAGGTCGGAAAGCGCGTGCGCACGGAAACCGAAATCGGCACGCGGCCCATGTCCGCCGCCTTTGCTGCTGTCAAGCTCGCCGAGCAGATTTTCGGCAAACTTCGCAATCACCGCGCGCTCATTCTCGGCGCCGGAGCGATGGGTGAGCAACTGGTCGAGCACCTGCGCGACCGCGGCATGACCTCCATCTACGTCGCCAACCGCTCCCGTGAACGCGGCGAGGAGCTCGCCCGGCGCGTCTCCGGCGAAGCCTTTGCCTGGGATGACCTCCCGCGCGCATTGGAGCTGCCTGACATCGTGGTGTCTTGCGCCGGAGGCAGCGAACCGGTGCTCAGCCGCGGCATGATCGAGCAAGCCATGCACTCCCGCGGCGGCCGCGCCATGTTTGTGATTGACCTCGGCGTGCCCCGCAACGTGGAGCCCGGCGTCGCCGAGCTCTACAACGTCTACCTCTACACCATCGACGACTTGACGGAAATCGTCGAGCAGAACAAGCACGCCCGCGAAAAGGAAATCCCTCGCGCCGAAGCCCTTATTTCCGAGCAGCTCGAAAAATTCAAGAGCTGGCAGGCCAGCGCGCGCAGCGTCGCCTTGCTGGCTGAGCTGCGCGACAAGCTCCAGCACAATCGCGAAGAATTTCTCCGCAAGCATATGGACGAAATGGAGCACCTTGCTCCCGAGGACCGCGAGCGCGTCGCCCGCCTCACCGCCGAATTGCTCGACAGCATTCTGGAGCAGCCCGCCAGCCGCCTGCGCGGGGAGAAGGAACTCCGCCGCAAGCTCGAAGAAATCGAAGCCGTCCGCCATCTCTTCGGCCTGGAAAAGAACCAGCCGTGACCTCCCTGCGCATCGGCTCCCGCGGCAGCAAGCTCGCACTTTGGCAGGCGCATTTTATTCGCGACGAAATTTCCCGCGTGCACGGAGTTCCCGCGGAGATCGTCATCATCAAGACTTCCGGCGATCGCTTCCAGCAGGGCGGCGTGGGCCAGATTGGCCTGAAAGGCGTATTCATCAAGGAACTCGAAGACGCCTTGCTCGCCCGCGAAGTGGACTTCGCCGTTCACAGCATGAAGGACGTGCCCACGGAAATCCCCGCCGGCCTCGCGTTTCCTGTTATCTATCGCCGCGTGGATGTGCGCGATTGCCTGGTGGCCCGCGGCGGGATGAAGTTCGCGGACTTGCCTCACGGCGCGCGTCTGGGCACCAGCAGCCTGCGCCGCCAGGCGCAGCTGCTTCACATCCGCTCGGATCTCACCGTGCTCGAGCTGCGCGGCAACGTGGATACGCGCCTCCGCAAGCTCGACGAAGGCCAGTACGACGCTATCGTCCTCGCCAAAGCCGGCCTCGACCGTTTGGGCTGCAGCGAAAGAATTTCCGACGTATTCACCGCGGAGAGTGTATTACCGGCTGTCGGGCAGGGCGCGCTGGGAATCGAGTGCCGCGAGGAAGACGCGCGCGTGATGGAGCTGCTTGCAAAACTCGACGACGCTGAAACGCGCGCTTGCGTCACCGCGGAGCGCGCGCTGCTGGCGAAACTCGAAGGCGGCTGCCAAGTGCCGCTTGGCGCGTGGGGTCGCATTGAAGCTGGGCGGCTCAGGCTCGACGCCATCGTGCTCGCCGCCGACGGCTCCGAGCACCTCCGCGACTCTGCCTCCGGCTCTCCCGAAAACGCCGAAGCGCTGGGCCGCGCCTTGGCGGAAAAACTACTCGCGGCCGGCGCAGGACGCCTCCTGCAATTGGCTGGACGAGCAAATTATGGCAGCTAGCACAAAACCACTGGCGGGCAAGCGCGTGGTGGTCACTCGCGCCGCAGAACAGGCCGGCGACCTGGTGCGCGCGCTCCAGGAAAACGGCGCGGAAGTTTTGCTGGTGCCCTCGGTAGCCTTTGCGGAGGCGGAGGACAAACAGCCTCTCGATGCCGCCATTCTCTCGCTCTTTCGCTTCGACTGGCTGTTGCTGACCAGCCAGAACGCCGTGCGTTTTTTCGCCGCGCGCTGCCGCGAACGGGGCATCGACCTATCGGTCCTGGCGGGCGCGCCGCCCTCCGTCGCCGCCGTCGGACCGGCAACTGCAGATGCCGCGCGGCAGGAAGGGCTTGTCGTTAAGTTCGTCGCTTCACGCAACACCGGCGAAGGGCTGGCACAGGAGTTGCGCGAGTACGTGCTCGGTAAGAAAGTGCTCCTGCCGCGCAGCGACCGCGCCGACGCCGATTTGCCCGCGGCCCTCAGCCGCGCTGGCGCGCAGGTTACCGACGTGGTCGCCTATCGCACCCTCGCCGTGCCTGTCCCGAGCGCAGCCGAGGGGCACGACGCTGCGGCGAAAGATCTGGAGCAAATTCGCCAGGGCGCTGCAGACGTGATTACCATTGCCAGTCCCTCAGCTTTCCACTCATTCGTCGAGCAGATGGGCGCGGATGTTTTGCGCCAGTTGCCTGGCTTGTCACGAGCGGAGCCGAGGGGCCGCATGGTGTTCGCCGCAATTGGCCCGGTGACCGCCCGCGCCATCCAGCAGGCTGGTTTTGTTGCCGAGATCGTCGCGGCGGATTCTTCGGCGGCTGGTCTTGTAGTCGCCATCATTTCGTGGGTCGAGCATCACGCGACCTCTGGAGCCAAAACGCCATGACCTTTCCCGTTCATCGCCCGCGCCGATTGCGGCGCACCGAACTCATCCGCCGCATGGTCCGCGAGACGCGTCTCACCACCGACGGCTTCATCTATCCCATGTTTGTCTGCCCGGGCGAAAAAGTGCGCACGGAAGTCAGCTCCATGCCCGGCATTTATCAGCAGTCGGCGGATCAAATTGTCGAGGAATGCCGCGAAGTGGAGTCCCTCGGCATCCCCGCGATCATTTTGTTCGGCCTCCCCTCAAAGAAGGATGAAAAAGGCTCGGAAGCCTCCGACCCCAAGGGCACCGTGCAGCGGGCCATCGACGGCATCCGCAAAGCCAAGCTGAATCTCGTCGTCATCACCGACGTGTGCCTCTGCGAATACACCAGCCACGGCCACTGCGGCGTGGTGGAGCACGGCGTCGTGCTTAACGATCCCACGCTGGAACTCCTTGCCGAGGAAGCTCTCTCCCACGCGCGCGCTGGCGCGGACATCGTTGCGCCCTCGGATATGATGGACGGTCGCGTTGGCGCCATCCGCCGCAGGCTCGACGAGCACAAATTCACCGACGTCGCCATTCTTGCCTACGCCGCCAAGTACTGCTCCGGCTTTTACGGCCCGTTCCGTGAGGCCGCACAGTCCGCGCCGCAGTTTGGCGACCGCCGCAGCTACCAGATGGACCCGGCCAACGCTCGCGAAGCGCTCAAGGAAGTCGCCCTTGACATTGAAGAAGGCGCGGACATGGTGATGATCAAGCCCGCGCTGCCATATCTGGACATCATTCGCGCGGTGCGCGAGCGCTTCGACGTGCCGCTGGCCGCCTACAACGTCAGCGGCGAATTCGCCATGGTCAAGGCCGCCGCGCGCAATGGCTGGATTGACGAGCAGCGCGTGACCCTGGAAATCCTCACCTCTATCCAGCGCGCCGGCGCGAGCATGATCCTCACCTATCACGCCAAGGATGCCGCCCGCTGGCTCAAAGCGTGAGCCTGCAGCTTTGGAGATCCCTGTGAATCCTCGTTCCCGCTCTCGTGCAATTTTCCAACAGGCGCAAGATATTCTCGTCGGCGGCGTGAACAGCCCCGTGCGCGCCTTCAAGGCCGTGGGCGGCGACCCGCTGGTCGTCGAACGCGCTGCCGGTGCCCATCTCTTCGACGTGGACGGCAACGAATACATTGACTACGTCTGCTCCTGGGGCGCGATGATTCTCGGCCACGCGCATCCCGCCGTCACCGCCGCCATTCAGGATCAGGCCTCCCGCGGCACCAGCTACGGAATGACCACTGCGCTCGAAGCCGAACTGGCCCGCGCCATTCGCCGCGCGATGCCTTCGCTCGAAATGCTTCGTTTCGTCAGCTCCGGCACGGAAGCGACCATGAGCGCCGTCCGCTTGGCGCGCGCCTTCACGAAGCGAGACTTCATTCTGAAATTTGACGGCGGCTACCACGGTCACGCGGACAGTTTTCTCTCCCAGGCGGGCTCCGGACTGGCCACGCTGGGCATCGCCTCCAGCCCCGGTGTGCCGGAGAGTCTCGCTGCTCTTACGCTGAACGCGACGTACAACGACATCGCTTCCGTCGAGCGCCTCTTCGACGCGCATCGCGGAAAGATTGCCGCAGTCATCGTCGAGCCGGTCGCGGCGAACATGGGCGTCGTGCTGCCGCAAGAAGGTTTTCTGCGCGGCCTGCGCGACCTCACCCGCCAGCACGGCGCCTTGCTCATTTTTGACGAAGTCATTTCCGGTTTTCGCCTTGCGCACGGCGGCGCCCAGGCGGTGTACGGCATCCACCCTGACCTCACCACTCTCGGGAAAATCATCGGCGGCGGGCTTCCCGCTGCGGTTTACGGCGGCCGCGCGGAGTTGATGAAGAATGTCGCGCCGCTCGGGCCGGTCTATCAGGCGGGTACGCTTTCGGGCAATCCTCTGGCCATGCGCGCCGGCATCGAGACGCTGAAGCTGCTCGAAGCGCCCGGCTTTTACGACCAGCTTAACCGCAAAACAAATAAGCTCGTGACGGGTATTCGCGGCGCCATCGCTAGTTCCGGCATCGAGGCGCGCGTCAACGCCGCCAGTTCTCTCCTGACCCTGTTTTTCACCGCCGGGGCTGTAGGCAATTACGAAGACGCGAAAAAATCCGATACCCGCCTGTTCGGCGAGTTCTTCTTGCACATGCTCAATCGCGGAGTGTTCTTGCCTCCGTCTCAGTTCGAAGCGCTCTTCGTCTCCGCCGCCCACTCCGATTCCGACCTGGACCGCACGATTGCCGCCTGCACCGAAAGCCTGCAAGCCCTGGCCCCACGCAAATAAACCATCGCTCCGGCCTTCGACTTGTCCCGAGTGCGGGCGAGGGAATCGCTCGGCCGCGTTCAGGTGTTGTACGTCTCTCCCGAGGCAGGTAGAATGCCTCGCTCTCTGTGGTTTTCCGCTAGTTCCACCGAAACGGGAGGTATCCATGTTGCGAAACCGTACCGCACTGCTGGTTCTTGCAGTCCTGTTGCTGGGCGTTGCCGCGCCATTGCCCGCACAAACCCGCAAGCTCTCACTTGATTCCTACTTCGAGTTTGAGAATGTGTCCAATCCGCAGATTTCTCCGGACGGAAAGCAGATCGTCTACGCCCGTGGCTGGATCGACAAGCTCAACGACCAGTCCAAGTCGGCCATTTGGGTGATGAATGCCGACGGCAGCCGCAACCGCTTCCTGGTGGAAGGCTCCTCGCCGCTGTGGTCGCCTGACGGCACGCGCATTGCCTATCTGGCCGAAGGTCAGCCCAAGGGCTCGCAGCTCTGGGTGCGCTGGATGGACGCCGAAGGCGCGCAGATGCAGATTACGCGCGTGGAGCGCGCGCCGGGCGGCATTGCCTGGGCGCCGGACAGCCAGTCCATCGCCTTCACTATGCTCGTCCCCAAGAAAGATTCCTGGAACATCAAGATGCCGGCCCGGCCCGATGGCGCCAAGTGGACGGAGAATCCCCGCATCATCGAGCGCATGAATTACCGGCGTGACCGCATCGGCTTCATCGAGGAAGGCACGCGCCACGTGTTTGTCGTCACCGCCAGCGGTGGCACGCCGCGCCAGTTGAGCTCGGGTGATTTCGAGCATGGCACGGCCATCTCTTGGACTCCCGACGGCCGCGAAATTCTTTTCAGCGGCCTGCGCACCGACGATTGGGAGTATCAGTGGCGCGAGTCCGAAATCTACGCGGTGAACACTGCGGACAAAACCATCCGTCAACTTACGAAGCGCAAAGGCCCCGACGCCGACCCCGAGGTTTCTCCCGACGGCAAATTGGTCGCCTACCTCGGCAACGATTGGTCGCAGGACACCTACCAGACCGCCAAGCTCTACGTCATGGGGCTGGATGGCTCGAATCCGCGTTTGCTCACCGGCACTCTGGACCGCAGTCCGGACGGCCTCACCTGGGCGCCCGATTCCAGCGGCATCTATTTCACCGCCGATGACCGCGGAACGCGCAATCTGCATTTCGCTTCGCTGCGCGGCGAGATGAAGCAGCTCACCCAGGGCAATCACAGGCTCTCGGTTTCTTCCATCAATGCCAATGGCCAGGCTGCCGGCACTCTCATGAGCTACTACAAGCCCAGCGATATCGTCACGTTTTCGCTGGCCAAATCGGAATTCAAGCAGCTCACCACGGTGAACGACGACGTGCTGCAAGATGTCAAGCTCGGCCAGGTCGAGGAAATCTGGTACACCTCCGTGGACAATTTCAAAATCCAGGGCTGGGTGATCAAGCCGCCGGACTTCGACCCCCAGAAAAAATATCCGCTGATGCTCACCATTCACGGCGGCCCGCACGCCATGTACGGCGTCGGCTTCGACTTCGGCTGGCAGGAGCACGCCGCCAACGGCTATCTGGTGCTCTACACCAACCCGCGCGGCTCCACCGGCTACGGCAGCGCCTTCGGCAACGCCATCA
>CAZIWR010000005.1:0-44714 GCA_964542805.1 uncultured Acidobacteriaceae bacterium | reverse complement strand
CCGCAGCCACATAAGCGTGTCCATCGTGACGCGCTCCGTGTATGGCGATGAACAGTTCTCCAGCGCTGACAGTCCGGGAATCAATCGACACGCCGGCCACCCCGGCCACGGCGTCAACCCCTGCGGGAGCCGCGACACCCAAAGCGTCAGCAACTTGTTGTACTGTCCACCGCATCGCTTCCTCGCCGGTTGGCTTCTCATTCCTTCCGCTGTCGCCCGTTCACTCCAGCATTTAGGCTACTTTCGCTTTTCCCGCTCTTCCCTTCTCCCTTCCCTGCACTCCTACTTGCACCCCACTCGCCATCTTGTGTTTCCCTTCCTCCTTCCTCCCTTCCTCCTTCCTCATTTCCACACTTCCACACTTCTACACTTTCACATTTCCACGTTCACGCGCGTATCCCCGTCTCCGTAACGCCTCCCTTGCGACTACATGATCATCAAACTCAATCGTTCTCTCCCCGATAATTTGACTCGTCTCATGCCCTTTTCCCGCCAGCAGCACAATGTCCCCCTCGCGCGCTTCTTCCAGCGCGATTTCGATGGCCCGCCCGCGGTCCGGCTCCACCACATATTTCGCATTCACTTTCTGCAGCCCGACTACGGCGTCGTTGATAATGCGCAGCGGATCTTCTCCGCGCGGGTTGTCGCTCGTAAGCACAACCAGATCGCTCAAGCTGCCCGCCGCTTCGCCCATCAGCGGACGCTTGGTGCGGTCGCGCTCGCCGCCGCAGCCGAAAAGCGTAATGATCCGCCCGGTCTTGAGCAGGTCCCGCGCCGTCTGAATCAGGTTGCGCAGCGCGTCGTCGGTGTGCGCGTAGTCCACCACCACCAGGAACGGCTGCCCCTCGTCAATGCGCGCAAAGCGTCCGGGAACACATTCCAGCGCGCTGATTCCTTTCTCAATCACATTCGGCGCCAGCCCCAGCCCGAGCCCCGCGCCCACCGCTGCGAGAATGTTGTACACGTTGATGCGCCCCACCAGCGGCGAGCGGATTTCGATTTTCCCCGCCGGCGTTTGTGCCGTGAATTCCAGCCCGGAAAATGCCGGCACAAATTTCTTGGTGGTGATGTCCGCGCCGTTTTGCAGGCCATAGGAGAGTGTGCGCTTGGCCATGCCCGCGAGCTGCTTGCCGTGCGGGTCATCGCTATTGACCACGCCCACCGCCGGTGCACCCGCGCCCGTGCCGGAGTACAGCCGTCGTTTGGCGCCGAAATACGCGTCCATCGTTTTGTGAAAGTCCAGATGGTCGCGCGTCAAGTTGGTGAACACGGCCACGGCAAACGGGCAGCCCCACACGCGGTCCAGCGCCAGCGCGTGCGAGCTCACTTCCAGCGCGGCATGTGTCCCGCCTGCGTCGCGCACCTCCGCGAGAAATCGTTGCAGGTCCAGTGATTCCGGCGTCGTATGCTCGGCCACTTGAATGCCCTTGGGCGTGCGGTAGCGGATCGTGCCGAACATCCCGGAAGCGAATCCCGCGGCGCGAAAAATTGAATCCACCAGAAATACGGTGGTCGTTTTTCCGTTCGTCCCCGTCACGCCCACCAGCTTCAGCGCATTTGCCGGCCGCCCGCAAAAATTCGCCGACGCCATGGACAGCGCCTTGCGAGCCTCGCGCACTTCCACCCAGGCCACATTGTCCGGCAAATCGGCCGGCGCGATCTGCTCGCTCAGGATTACTCGCGCGCCGTTTTGTATGGCGTCGCGGATGTACAGGTTGCCGTCGGTTTTTTCCCCGTGGATGGCCACAAACAGCGAGCCCGCCGTAGCCTTGCGGCTGTCATAGGCCACGCCGGAAATTTCCGCGTCCAGATACTTCTCGGACGCTACGTTTTCGATCCCCGCCAGCAGCTCTCTGAGTTTCATTCCTGCATTGACCCGTTTGAAATTTCGCCGCGGCGTTCCCATTCGTGCCAGCCGCCTTCTTACTTTGATGTGCAATTTCGTCTCCCCCACTTCAACCTGTTTCCCTTACCTGCCGCCCTTCCCATTTACGCCTCCCCGCTGTTTTCCTTTCCTCCTTCCTCACTTCCTCTCTTCCTCATCTCTTAAATCACTCCATCACCAATCGCTAAATCACTCAATTTCCGCCAACGGATGCCTTGTGCATTGCCGCCGACCTCGCAAACCGCACCGTAATCCTGCTCCCCGCTCTCACCGTCGCCCCCGCCCCCGGGTTCTGTTCCACTGCAACCCCTGTGCCAATCAGCACCGGATTCAGCCCCAGCCTCAAGCACTGCTCGGTAACGCTGCGCACGGTCAGCCCCGCCAGTCGTGGCACCGCCACGCCTTCGCCCTCGGCCAGCGCCACGGTCGGCGCGGCACTCCACAATTGGGGTGTCGCGGGTTCCGGCGGAAACACCGGCAGCCGGCTCGGCGTTCCGGAGTTCTCCACCTGCGCGGGATCGAAGTCGCTCACGTCCGGGTGCGGCTGCGGCTTGCCGTGCAGCGCGGCCAGCTGTTGCGCGGGCGAAATGGCCACATCGTGCGGCACGTCCAGATACCCCAGCACCTGCTCCGCGACGCGCTTGAAAATCGGCGCGGCAATGTCCCCGCCGTGATACACGCCTGCCGGCGAGTCCAGCGCCACCAGTACGGTGATGGCCGGAGTGTTCACCGGCGCGAAGCCCACGAACGACGAAATGAACTGCGTCGCGGAATACGTGCCCGTGTTCGGATCCACTTTCTGCGCTGTGCCGGTTTTGCCCGCCGCGGAGTATCCGTCCAGCCGCGCCAGGTTTCCCGTGCCTTCCAGCACCACGCCTTCGAACATCCTCCGTAATGTCGCTGCCGTCTTGGGGCTGATCACTCGCGCCGGCGTCGCCATGCTCGCGGGAATCACCTGTTCGCCGCGCCGCATTTCGCGCACGATACGCGAACGGTAGAGCACGCCGCCGTTGGCGATGGCGGAAAACGCGGACACCAGTTGCACCGACGTCACGCCCACTTCCTGCCCCATGGAAATCGCGCCCACCGACGCTGGCGTCCATTTCTCCACGCGCTTCAGCAGCCCGCGCGTCTCGCCCGGCAGCTCGATGCCCGTGGGCTGCCCGAATCCGAATGCGCGGATGTAGTCGTAAAATTTCGGCGCGCCCAGTCGCAGCCCCAGCTTGATGGTCCCCACGTCGCTGGACTTGGCCAGAATCTGCGACACCGTCAGCAGCCCGAACGGTTTGTGGTCGCGGATGCGGTGTCCGTTGATGTAGATTGCTCCCATCTGGCAGTCCACAATTTCGTCCGGCCGCGTGATGCCTTCTTCCAGCGCCGCCGCCACCGTCACAATTTTGAATGTGGACCCGGGCTCGTACGTCGCCGCCACCGCGCGGTTCATGTGCGCTTCCTGCGCGCTTTCCCCCGGCTGGTTGGGATTGAACGTCGGCCAGTTGGCCACCGCCAGCAGCTCGCCGGTGTTGGGGTCCTGCACCACGATGGTGCCGGCCTGTGCGTGCGTTTTCGCAATTGCCGCGGCCAATTCTTTTTCCGCGATGTACTGGATTTTTTCGTCCAGCGTGAGCACCACGCTCTCGCCCGCGTCCGCCGCCTGTTCGCTGCGGTCGTACCAGCGCCGCCGCGCGTCCGCCAAGATCAATAGTTTTCCCGGCCGCGGCCGCACTTGCTTGTCGAACGCGTACTCCACCCCGGCCAGCCCCTTCTCGTCCACGTCCACGTAGCCCAGCACGTGCGCCGCGAGTTCCCGCTTGGGATAGAAGCGCCGGCTCTCTTTCTGAAAATAAATTCCGCGCAGATTCAGCGCCTCGATGCGCTGCACCTGTTCCGGCGGCAGCTTGCGCGCCAGCCACACGAACGAGCGCGAGCCTTGCATCTTCGTTTCGATTTCTGCGGGAGAAATTTCCAGCACGCCGCTCAGCAGCCGCGCCACCATCGGCGCGTCGCTGATTTCCGACGGCACCGCGAAAAGCGAATCCACCGCGATGCTCATGGCCAGCTCGCGCAGGTTGCGGTCGTAGAGCACGCCGCGCTTCGGGCTGATTTCGACGATGCGTTGTTGTTGCCGCTGGGCGCGGCCGAGGTATTCTGTGTAGCGGAAGAGTTGCAGGGTACTGAGCCGGGCCAGCACCGCCACCATCCATAACACCGCCACTACTGCGACGATGAAAACTCGGATGCGGGGCGTGCGCTGCTCCATGAACTCCGGCCTACAAGGGTGTGTCCCTCAATCTAGTGTTATGCAATTCGACGCGAGCAAAAATGGGCGGCCCGCGCTAACGGGAGGATGCACCGGCCGTCGCGGCCACGCGCGCCTGCGCCAGCACCGCTTCCGACGGCGCGTAAACCGCCGGCGCCACCTGCCCGGGCACCGGTATCGTCAGGCCCAGCGTGTTGCGCGCAATCGCGTCGATGCGCTCCGGCGATTTCAGCGCGGCCACTTCCAGTTTCAGTCTCTGATTCATCTCCGCAGCCTGCCCGCGCTCCGCCTTCAACTCTTCGAGTTGATAGCCAAGCTGCAGGCACTGGAAATGTTGCCACGCAAAAAGGAAAAGTCCCGCGGCCAGCACGCACCCGTACGCCACAATGCGGCACGACTCGCGCATGCGGTCCGGATTCGCCGTCCGCACCAGCCGTGAATTATCTATTCTCTTAACTGTATAGTAATCACTCATCACACCGCGCTCGTTTCCGCTCCCGCTGGGAGCGGAGCCAGTTTTTCTGCCACGCGCATCTTCGCGCTGCGCGCCCGCGGGTTCATGCGGATTTCTTCCGGCGTGGGAATCACCACGTGCTTCGTCAGCACTTTCACCACGCCCTGCTGCGCCAGCCGCCGAAACGCTTGTTTCACCAGCCGGTCTTCCAGGGAGTGATAGCTCAGGACGATCCATCGTCCTTCCGAATTTAATGTGGCGGGGGCCCGGTCAAGAAACTGCTCGAGGTCCTCCAACTCCCGGTTCACCGCAATCCGCAGCGCCAGAAACGTTTTTGTCGCGGGATGCAGTTTCTGCCTTCCCCTTACTTTTTGAGCCCCTGCCACAACCGTTGCCAGGTGTTCGGTGTCGCGGATGGGTCGCGCGCGAACGATGGCCCTGGCGATTCTTCGTGAATGCCTCTCTTCGCCGTAGCGATAGATGAGGTCGGCCAGCTCTTGCTCCGGCCGGTAGTTCACAATTTCTGACGCGGTGTCGGACTCACCGGAGTCCATGCGCATGTCCAGCGGCCCGGCGCCGCGAAACGAAAACCCGCGCTCCGGTGTGTCCAGTTGCAGTGACGAAACGCCCAGATCGGCGAGGATGCCGTCCGCCGGAGCCAGCTTCAGACCGCGGGTCACTTCGTCAATCTTGGAGAAGCGCGATTGCATCAACGTCACTCTCTCCTCGAATCCCTGCAACCGTTCGCGCGCGATTTCCAGAGCCTGCGCGTCGCGATCCATTCCGATCAGCCGGCCCGACTTCAACTGCTTTGCAATTTCAACTGCGTGTCCGCCCAGCCCGACCGTCGCGTCGATGTACGTTCCATCCGGCCGAATCCGCATCCACTCCAAAACTTCTTTCAACAGCACCGGCGTATGCGACGCGCTCAAACTAGATGCCCAGGTCCGCCAGCGACTTCAGATCGTCGTCCGTCATCGGCTCAGCCTTCAGCCGTTCCATATTCCGCGCGTGGTTCCAGACTTCGATATAGTCGAGCTGCCCGGACACATCCACATCGCCCTTCATCAGCGCGGCCTCGCGCAGCACGGGCGGAATCAGAACTCTTCCCTGCTTGTCCATCGTGACGGCCTGTCCGTAGTAATTGGCGCGCGCCAGAAATTTCTGTTTCGTCTTGTTGTACGAAGGCACGCCCGCCAGCTTCTCTTCGATCGCGCGCCACTTCTTCATGGGATAAATCCGCGCGTAGTCGCCCGTATCGCTGGTTACGTAGAACTCGTTGCCGCGCTCGTGCAGCTCTTCCAGGAAGGCCGCCGGAATTTTCACCCGGCCCTTGGAATCGACTTTCGCTGGATACGTTCCCCGCAGCATTTTTGCGTCCGCCTGTCCGTGAGTTGCTCGAGTGGTTCAGCTCCACGCCCCTACACTCTCCGCCACGTCCTTACACTTGCTCCCACTTCTTCCCACTTGGGCCCACATCATAGTCAGCGCGCTTCGCATGTCAAGCGAAATTCCACATCAATTCCAAAATCTTTGTGGAAAAGTTAGCAGGGATGGTGTGGCCACGCCCGAAAACCACTAGGGGTAGCGGGAACCCGCATAAAGTGCGGCATTCCGTGGGGTCGCGCTTTCTCAAAGGCGAAGGAAAAACGAAATTGTCCTAAGAATTACTTCCCTCTCGGTGTGCTTTCCAGGTCTTGTTCTTTTGGAGTTTTTCCCAGCCACTCGTCGCTGGCTTCAATCCAGCGGCGGATTGTCCTGCGGAGGCTCCGGCGGGGCGCCCGCCCCAATGCGGAACCGCACCACATCGTGCAGCATGGCCCTTTCATCCGGGCTCAGCCCCTGCAAAAAAGTCTCGTCCTTGAGGCGCGCTGCGCGTTCCTCTTCGCTCATGCCTTCCAGCGCGCGCACGCGTCGCATGATGGCCTGTCGGCGAGCCGGCTCCATCTGCTGCAATTTCGGAATGATTTCTTCACTGAGCCGCCTTCGCTCTTCGGGAGTCATGCTCGCCAACACGCGCTGCCGGCGGCGCAATTCCTCCTGCTGCTGCGGCGTCATATTGTTCCACCGGCGCAAGCGCTCGCGGATCTCCGTCTGCCGCTCCGGAGGCAGATTGCGGAAGCGCTGGTTGTTGTTCATGAAGCGCTCTTGGTCCTGCGGAGACATCTGGTGAAGCCGGTCGAGCCACTGTGGCGGCACGCCGCCTGCTCCCGCGCCGCGCCCGGGCATAAATGCTTTTCCTGGCGCGTGCGCATTTCCCGCACCTTGCTGCTGCCCGGCAGGTGGAGTCGCTTGCTGCTGAGGCTGCGGCGCTTTTTCGGCGGCAGGACGCTTGTTCTGCAGGCGCTGTCCCCTGCCCCGCTGCGCGAACGCAGGCTGCGCCATTAATCCAGCCAGCAGCGCCAGCGCCACAATTCCTGCGATTTGGAATCTCGCTTTCATTCTCACATCTTTTGCTGCACGGGCTTCTGCACCGGAGGCACTTCCGAGAGCGCCTCAAAATTTGTCAGCACGTCCAGGTCTTCGAGCACTTGCAAGTCCTTGATCATTTTGAATTCTTCATCGGCGCGCGCGATTTCATTCTGAGCGGGCGGCAGCAGGCTGATCCACACGCCCATCGCAAGGAGCAGAGACATCGCCAACGCCAATCGCGGCTGCGGCAGCAGCCAGCCCAGCAGGCTGACGCGCGGTTCGGCGGCGATGCGCGCGCGCAGCCGCGCGTCAAATGCGGGTGACACTTCGTGCGCGGGAGTCTCGTCCAGCACGCCCCACAGGCGGCGGAATTCCTCGACGCGCGCGCGGCACTCCGAGCAGGCCACCAGGTGCAGCTCGACCTCGCCGCGCTCCGCCGCCGTGGCTCGCCCGTCCATGTACGCAATCAGCCGCGTTTCGTATCGTTCGCAATTCATCTCGCCCTTCTTTCATCCTTCGACTTTCGTCCTTCCTCTTTCCTCACTTCCTCATTCCTCGTTCCCCTCACGCTAATCTTTCCCCGCCACTAAAGGCGCAAGCTCAACTCTCAGTGTCTCGTATGCCCTGAACAGCAACGACTTCAACGCGCTCTCCGAGCAATCCAGAATGCTGGCAATCTCGTCGTAATCGAGATCGTGATACTTGTGCAGCAGCACCGCGGCGCGCTGCTTTTCCGGCAGCGCGAGAATGGCTCGCTTAATCACCGCCGCGCGGTCCCGCTCCATCATTCGCTCCACCAGGCCCGGCCGTTTGTCCGGAACGTCCATCCGCGGCATTTGTTCGCCGTCCGCCGTGGCGGACTCATCAATCGAGATGCCCATCTTCTCATTGCGCGAGTCGCGGATCGCATTGAGCGCGAGATTCGTGGCAATGCGAAACAGCCACGTCGTAAACTTCGCGCTCGGCGCGTACTTTTTTCGCGCGCGGTACACGCGCAGAAAAACTTCCTGCGCCAGGTCTTCGGCGGTGGCCGCGTCGCGCACCATGCGGAACAGGAAATGCACCAGCGGCGTGCGGTATTTGGCCAGCAGAAGCTCGAAGGACGCATCGTCCCCCGCCTTCACGCCCAGCATCAGTTGGACGTCGCTCCTGGCCATCGCCTCCACATCCTATCAAACCCTATTGCCTACAGAAAGTTGCGCGGTTTCGTTGGACAGGCTTTCCAGCCTGTCCTCCGAAATTCAAGTTTACTGGACAGGCTGGAAAGCCTGTCCTACGATTGGCGCAAATGGAGCATTACAAGCGTCACCTGCCTCACCGGCAACCACCCGGACAAGCGATTTTCCTGACGTGGCGCTTGCATGGTTCGCTGCCCGGCAGCGTGATCCGCGACCTGAAAAATCCGAAGTTCTCCGATCCGGGCAAACAATTCCATCATGCGGACTGCTATCTGGACACTGCATCTAGCGGGCCTTTGTGGCTGAAAGAACCGCGCATCGCACAACTCGTTGTCACTGCGCTGCAATTTGGGGCGACAGAACAGAAAAGATATCAGTTGCACGCGTATGTCGTGATGGCTAATCACGTCCACATGCTTCTGACTCCGTGGACTCCGCTCCGCCGGATTACCCAATCGCTAAAAGGATTCACTGCCCGTGAGGCAAATGCGCTCTTGAATCGAACCCGAAAAACATTCTGGCAAGACGAATCGTTTGATCATTGGGTGCGCGACCCAGCGGAATTTGCGCGCATCGTCACTTACATCGAGAATAATCCCGTGAAAGCGGGACTGGTTGCCAAAGCTGAGCACTGGCCGCGGTCCAGCGCCCGCCGCACCTCTTCGTAGGACAGGCTTTCCAGCCTGTCCAGGCGACCTAAACATCGGAGGACAGGCTGGAAAGCCTGTCCAGGCGACCTAAACATCGGAGGACAGGCTGGAAAGCCTGTCCTACGAGATTCTTGTCAAGCCCTCTCCGGGCTGTGCCGTAGCCGCCCCGCAAACCGCAAATCCTGTCCCTTCAACCCGTTAGCCGTGAATCTTGCCACTAAAACTTTCAGATAATATGCGAATAATAGACCCCTCTTATATGCTATAATAGAGATATAAGCTGGACAACAAAGCTCATCCCCTAAAATCGACTCGGAGAAATTCCCATGACCGACCAACCGGATTCTGTCCGGGTGTGCCTGCCCGCCGAAGTCCGCTCAGAACGGACGAAGGAGGGCCTGCCCGCTGAAGTCCGCCAAGAGCCGACGAAGGAGGGTCGCCACGCCGAGGTGGACTTTGCCCAGGTCTGCCGCGACATCGAGGACCACCTGGTGCCCTATCTCCGCCTCGGCAGCGGCGAACGCGCCATGTACTACCATTTGCTGCGCCACTCCCGCGCCGAGGGCAAACGTGTCGCGCTCATTTCCAATCGACGCCTCGGCTCGAGCTTCGGCACCAGCTCGACCACCGCGCGCTTTCACCTCCGCCACCTCGCCGAGAAGGGCTGCATCCGCATCACCGACCGCAGCCTCGCCGGACACACCCTCGACGTTCTCCTCCCCCACGAAATTCCCGGCTGTATGCAGCCGGATTCCCCCGGCAATCTGGAAAAACTCGACACCGCCGATTGTTTCCACGACCGCAAACTTCGTCCCGCCATCCTGCGCCGCGAAAACCATGCCTGCTTCTACTGTCTCCGCGAACTTCGCCCGGAATCCGCAGCCTTCGACCATGTCGTGCCTGTCTCCGTGGGGGGCGATCACTCTTTTCGAAATGTGGTTGCGTGCTGTTTCGACTGCAACTCCCGCAAGCGCAACCGTCCCGCCGCCGAATTTCTCCGCGAACTGTTTCGTACCGCTCGCCTCTCCGACGACGAGCTCGACGCCCGCCTCATCGCCCTCGACTCCCTCCTCTCCGGCCATCTTGTACCGTCCCTGTAGCGCGGGGTTCACCCCCGCGTCACTGCTCCTGCGACGGTTGCCATTTTCGCTCTGCAAATTCGCAAGTGAATTACCCGCGTGTTCTCCTAGATGCTAATGGAACTAATGCTAGGAGCTCTCAAAGGTGCGCCTGTGGATTCGCAATTCAGCTCATTACACTTTGATTTCAGCCAACCTTCGCGCACAATATGCGCAAGCGGTTTTTCGCAAGTTCTGAGTGGGTCGCCGCCAGTCCGCAGCTCGCGGAGAGAGGTACTAACTTTCGATGGCTCTAGTCAGACCCAGACTAACGGACCACTTCGGTATTCCGCTTGCGCAGGCAAAGGTAGATTTTGCAATCCCATTTCTTGACGAGGATATCCCTCTCTACGTAGACCCTTTTTTGTTGTGGCGATCTCCTTCCCAACAAGACCAATCTCTTCATACTGCGATGGTTAATTCTTTTAACCATCTGGGACTTCTAGCCAAGAAAGGCAAGAAAGATGAAGCAACCAAAATCATAATAGCCCTAAGCGAGTGCGATGAGGTCGGTTTAGGGCTTTCCAAGACAAGAAAGGGGCAGCGCATTGGGCAAAAAACCGCAAATGAACTATTGGAATTATTTGAACGGGTGCCCGAATACAACAATCGAGGCTTTATTCACTTCGAAGAGATCCAGTTCTTCGTCGACCAGATATCCAAAGACCGGATAAGCGACTTCGCATGCAATCTCATTAAGTCCTTTCTAGTCGATTACACGATGCAGGAGTGTCAAAGACTCGCCATTCCGACCGCAGCATCCATCATACAAATTTATGACTATCAGAATCAGCGCTTGGTGACAGAAAAGGACGTTTACCTTCCTGTAAGCCCCGTGGACGGTTCTCCGGTGATTTTCGTGCCAAAGCGTTGGTTAAGATTCGTTCCGTGGTTGGATTTTGATGACTACTTTGAACATAGTTGCCCTCGGGACAGAGTACAAAGAGAGGGATTCGGAGATGATCGAGTTGCGGTCCTAACCTTCAATAGACACAACTATGGAGCCGTCCTAGAGTACGTCAAAACGAAGGAACGAAAGAAGGATGACTGTCGAAATGATCCACTATTCAGGCAAATTCCGATAACTTCAGCGAAAAGAAGTCTAGCCACAATCAAGAATTTGCCATCCGGGCTTCAGGGCCATGCGGATAAGAAATACGAGGAAGAAAGCGCCAAATTATTGGCATCTCTCTTGTATCCCCAGCTAGATTTCGCTCAGACGCAGAGTCGAACAGATTCAGGTGTATTAATTCGCGATCTGATCTTTTACAACAATCGAGCCCATGAATTTCTGTCTGACATATTTGCCCGCTACCACAGTGTTCAGCTTGTATTCGAGCTGAAAAATGTCCGCGAGATCGAAGGAGAGCATATTAATCAATTGAATCGGTACCTCAAAGATGAATTTGGTAGTTTCGGCGTGCTCGTAACTCGAAATCCCTTGCCCCGAGCCTCCTTTCGCAACACTATTGACCTTTGGTCTGGACAGAGAAAGTGCATAATTGCAATTACAGATGATGATTTGGAGCTCATGGTTCAACTGTTTGAGAGTAAGCAACGAGATCCGCTGGATGTTATCAAGATGAGACATGCAGAATTTAGCCGGGCATGTCCAGGATAAGAAGGTAGGCCACTGTGAAAGACGAAGAAGAGATTAATTTATTTGAAAAGCAAGAAAAACAACTCCATGTCTTCCTTGCGGAGTTTGGTGAATTGGCAAAGAAGCGCCCTAATGACGCAGTGAACAAGTTCAAACTTGGATTAGTAAACTCAAGTTTAGTAGAACTAAACAAGATTCTGGGGGATAGTAAGCCGTTCTCTGACTTTGTGGCTTTTGAATTGGATCAGTTGCCGACGAATAGCGACCTCAGGCTGATGCTAGCGCAATATGCAGCCTCTGCTTACTCGCACCGGACTGCGAATACAAAGCAATTGCCGAACAGTGAGTGGTTTTGGATAGTCGGAAAGAAGACTTCCAATATCCATACGACGCACCCGAACAGATTTGAGCCACCAGAATGAAGAAACAACCACTCATCACGGCCGAGCCTTCCGCGATCGAGCGCTATGAAATGCTGAAACCCATGCTCGACGGTCTATACAAGGACATGAGCTACCTTGCGTCCAAGAAGCAGGACGGAATCCTGGGAAAGCCACGAATTGCGATGATCAATAGATTGTTGACTGACATCAAGGGATTTCTAAAAGACGAAGCCACCCATGGATATCTTGATTTGCTGGAGGAAGATTCGGTTCCCAAGAATGCGGACGCACTCCTTGTCTTGGGCCAATATCGAAGCGCACTTAACCAGTATTTCACTAGGTACTCTGAAACTGAAAACGAGTACTCAGACGAGCGTGTCTGGCGAACTAAATGACGAATTGCACCCCGAACTAAAGCCCCAAACCGGAGCGGCTGGTCAGTTCGATTAGCAACCTAAAATCCTGTCAAGGCCCCTTCGTGCCGCTGTGACTCCATAGCGGAATTCTCTTCTCCGCATTGTAATCATCGCGGCCTCTTTTCTATTTTCTCCTTTCTATTTTCCGATTCTTCAGTGCGTATGCGGAATGTTGAAGAGGTAATGCAGAGCGGCGAGGAGCGCGACGCCGACGAACACAATGAAGGCCATGCGGATGCCCGGCTCCTTGTTGACTTCGGGCATGAGGTCGGAGGCGGCGACGTAAATGGTGACGCCGGCGGAAAGCGGCAGGGCGTAGCCGACGTCGGCTTTGAGCAAATTCATCAGCAGCACGCCCGCCAACGTGGCGGCGCCGAGCGCGGCGGAAGAAAGCGTCGCGACGCGGCGGCTTTGTCCCGAGGCGAGCATCAGCGACGCGACCGTGAAACCTTCGGGCAGTTTATGCAGCAATACGGCAACGAAGATCACTACGCCTAGCCAGGACGAAATCAGAAAGCCGGAGGCGATAGCTACGCCGTCGAAGAACGCGTGAATGGCGAGCCCGCCCAGCGCAATGAAGCCGACGTGCTGCTCGGCCATCTCCTCGACGTGCGTTTCTTCGCCGAAGTGGAAATGCGGGGCGAGGGTGTGCTCGAAAAAATGCACGAGAAGGTAGCCGCCGAGCACGAAGAGGAACGAAGCGTCGCCGGCGAGATGCACGGACTCTGGAATCATCTCGAGAAACGCCACGCCGAGCATGAAGCCGGCGCCGAGCGCGACAAAATATTTCAGGTACTCGCGGGACCAGTCGCGGCGAGCGATGAGGTAGCCGCCGAGCCAGGTGGCGGCAGCAGCGGTCGCGCCGAGCAGGATTGCTAAAAGTGTGTGCGATTCTTGCATTGAATCATCCGCTGTGGCGGAAGAGGATGACGTCGCCATCCTGCACGATGTATTCCTTGCCTTCGAGCTTGACGTGGCCCTGCTCCTTGGCACGAGCGAGAGAGCCGGCTTCGAGCAGACGGTCCCAGCGAACCACTTCGGCCTTGATGAAGCCGCGCTCGAGATCGGTGTGGATAGCGCCGGCGGCACGCTGCGCGTTGGTGCCGCGCTCGATGGTCCAGGCGCGGACTTCCGGTTCGCCGCAGGTGAAAAACGAAATCAGGCCGAGCAATTCGTAGGTGGCGCGGAGCACGCGGTCGCGGCCGGGCTCGGTGAGGCCGAAGCCGGACATCATCTCAGCGGCCTCCTCGTCGGAAAGCTCGGAGAGCTCGGCTTCGATTTTTCCGCAGAATGGAACAACCTTCGTGTTCGGCTTGGCAGCCAGCGCGGCGAGATTGTGTTTTTCGACGACGCTGTTAATTTCGCCGACCTCCGCGTCGCCGAGGTTGATGACGTAGAGCATGGGCTTGTGCGAAAGAAACATGAAGCCGGTGAGAATCTTTTTCTCCTCCGGCGAGAATGCCACCTGGCGCAGCGGCGTTTCCGCTTCGAGCGCGGCCTTGCATTTCAGCAGCGCGGCCTCTTCGCGCTCGAGCACCGGCTCTCTTTTTTTCTTCAGATCTTTTTCGAGGCGCTCGAGGCGGCGAGTGATTTGGTCGAGGTCGTGGAGCATCAGCTCGACATCCACGCTATCGGCGTCGCGCGCGGCGTTGAGGCTGCCCGACGGATGCGGGCGCGCAGGGTCGTCGAAGAGACGCACAACGTGAGCGAGGCAGTCCACCTGGCGCAGCTCGGTGAGAAATGCGGAATCCTTCGTGCGGTCCTTCACCAGGCCGCCGACGTCGACGTATTCGACCGCGGCATGCGTGACTTTTTTCGGATTGTGGAGCGGCACGAGCTGGTCGAGTCGCTTATCGGGAACCGTGGCCACGCCAATGTGCGTCGCACCGTGGGCGACATTGGCGGAAAGTCGCACGCGCGTGAGAATTCTAAACAGACTTGTCTTGCCGACGAGAGGGAGACCAATGATTCCGGTTTTCATTCCGCGGGGATATTAACACACCAACGATTTAGCCGCAGTCCGGTGTCAGGACTCCGGTGGAGTCCACCGGACTCCAGAAACCAGAGATGAACACAGATAAACGGGATTGAAAAACCAGCCACAGAGGCCCAGAGAAAAGCAAAGATAAAAGATAGAGGATGGTTGAGAGAGGAGAATTCCGTTAGAATGGCGCTTCGCTTTGGGAGCGACACAGGCTGTAAGCTTGTGTTACGAAAAAATGGTGGGCGATAAAGGACTTGAACCTTTGACCTCCCGCGTGTGAGGCGGGCGCTCTAACCAACTGAGCTAATCGCCCAAAGAAAATACGTTAGCAGAAGCAGGAAGAATCTTCAACCGATGACCACAACGACAGCGAACCAGATTGCGCAACTGCAGCGCTCCATTGCCACGGTGATTAAGGGCAAGGACGAGGCCATCGAGCTGGCGCTGGTGGCGTTGATTGCGCGCGGACACCTGCTGATCGAAGACGTGCCAGGCGTGGGCAAGACCACGCTGGCGCAGGCGCTGGCGCGGTCGTTCGACTGTTCATTCCATCGAATTCAGTTTACGTCGGACATGCTGCCGTCGGATGTGATCGGCGTGAGCGTGTACAACCAGGGCAGCCAGCAGTTCGAGTTCAAGCCCGGGCCGCTCTTCGCCAACATCGTGCTGGCCGACGAGATCAATCGCACGACGCCGAAAACGCAATCCGCGTTGCTGGAAGCGATGAACGAAAGCAACGTGACGGTGGAAAACACGACGCACCCGCTGCCGCAACCCTTCATGGTGCTGGCCACGCAGAATCCGATCGAACATCACGGCACATACCCGCTGCCGGAATCGCAGCTCGACAGATTTCTGATGCGCATCCGCATGGGTTATCCAAATCGCGCGAGCGAAAAAGAAATTATTCGCAACCACAGCGGGCTCGCGGCGGCGGGCGCGCTTGTGCCGGTGATGGGCGCGGCGGACGTGGCGGCGATGCAAGCGACAGCGCAAAAAGTCCGCGTGGATGAAAGTTTGCTCGACTACGCGCTGGGGATTGTCGAGCGCACGCGGCAGTCGGAACATTTGAGCCTGGGCATCAGCCCGCGAGGCTCGGTGATGCTGCATCGCGCGGCGCAGGCGCTGGCGTTTGTTGAAGGGCGCGACTTCTGCTTGCCGGATGATTTCAAGCGGCTAATCGTGCCGGTGTTCGCGCACCGGCTGGTGGTCAGCTCGCGGTATGCGTCCACCGCGAAGAAAATGGATCAGGCGGAAACCATCCTCAACGACATCCTCGATTCGACTGCAGTGCCGATGTGAGAAGATCGAAATTCGAAAATCGAAAAACGAAAATCGGCGATTCGACACTTGAAGGGAAACCCTCACGTTAGCCCCGATGCTGCGCACCGGGGCGGGACGTGAGCTACAAATTCTGATGGCTGCATCATTCGCGCAGCGCTGGTGGCAGGGGCTGGACAAGCCCGGGTGGCGGAATTTTCTAGTCGCCATGGTGGCACTGGCGGTGGCGCTGGCGCTCGCGTTGTACTCGACGGCGGCGGCGGAAACGGGTCATCTGTGGATTGCCGGTGGGGCGGCGCTGACGGCGCTGGCGCTTTCCATCTGGGTGGGCGTGACGATTGTGCCGGCGCTGGCGCGGCGCACGCCGCTGCGCTGGCTTGCGTTTCACATCGACTACAAGCTGACCAAAGAAGGCGTGGTGTACGTGACCGGCGTGTTCGTGATTGCGTTGGCGGCGTTGAACACGGGCAACAATTTGTTGTTCATGGTGCTGGCGAGCATGCTGGCGGGAATTATTGTGTCGGGAATTCTGTCGAGCATTGTGCTGACCGGCATCGTATTGAAGCTGGAATTGCCGGAACACATCTTCGCCGAAAAGCCGGTGCTGGCGACGCTGGAAATTGAAAACGAAAAGCTGACGCTGCCGTCGTTTTCGCTGCGCGTGGCAGGCGCGACGGAAAAAGCAGTGAAAGGCGAGCCGGTGGTGGCGGAGGCGGAGCAGATTCTGACGCGGCCGGTGTATTTTCCGTATATTCCGAAAAAGCGCTCGGCGCAGCAACAGGTGGAGCTGACGTTTCCGCGGCGCGGCGTGTACCAGCAAAACGCGCTGGGCATCACTACGAAATTTCCGTTCGGCTTCCTACAAAAAACGCGGCGGGTGGACTCGAAGATGGAAATCGTGGTCTATCCGCGGGTGGCGCCGACGGAGGAGTTCTATGAAATTCTGCCGCTGATCAGCGGAGAGATTGAAAGTTTTTATCGCGGGCGGGGGCACGACCTGTACTCGATTCGCGATTACGTGACGACGGACAGCGCGCGGTATGTGGACTGGAAGGCCACGGCAAAGACCGGCGACTTGAAGGTGCGGGAGTTCACGCGCGAGGACGAGCGGCGGGTGATGCTGGTGCTCGACCCTTTCGGGGCTGAAGGAGGCGAATCCGCCAAAAAACCGGCGGACAGGTCCGCCCAAATCCTGGGAGGCGGACCTGCGGCAGAACAATTCGAGCGAGCGGTGACGCTGGCGGCGTGCCTGGCGTGGCATTTCTACGAGATTGATTCGGAGATGCAGTTCCGCACGGACCGCATGGGCACGGCGATGGCCGCGTCGAATGAGATTATTTACGACGTGCTGCGCGAGCTGGCGTTTATCGAGCAAAAATCCGGGGCGGGTGATGGGAAATTTCTCGAGGCGCTGACTGATGAGCCGGATTTGTTCAAGATTATTTTGACGAGCCAGGCGAGAGGGTCGATTCCGACGGGTTTGTGGACGTCGTCGTATTTTGTGTTTATTCAATCGCTTTGAGAATAGGTAAGATGTTGAATTGTCTAAAGTGCAGGAAATTAGTAGATATTACCTCATGATAAGATACGCGCAGTGCTTAGGTTCCGTGGTAAACGCCGTGGAGTAATGCGCATGAACCGTAAACGCATTTTGAAGGGCATTGCGACAATCTTGGGAGCGATATTTGTCGGTGCACTTGGAAGCGGAGTTTGGCAATCCATTCTGAGTCCAATGCTTCGATTTGCGCGTAATTGGATCCTCGATTTGGCATCACTGGGCGTCGAAAGTTACAGAGACGAGATTTATCGACAGATTGCTACGGGTCTCTCAGGTAATGCAAACTTGCGGATTCTATTCCTGTCGTCAGTTATTTTTGGGGGCTTGTTGATCGCGATTGTGCAATATTTCTTTATGCGATTCTCGCGCATTCGGGACAGACACAGGGACATGCTGGAAGAATTGGAAAAGGACAAGCAGGGTTTTGACCAGGTTAAGATCACCAGAGAAGGACTTGAAGGCAAGTTAGAGGCAGCCGGGCACCTAATAAAGAGCGCTTGGAGAGGCATATACTTGTTGATGGGATTAGTGGCGTTAGCGATTACGCTTCAGATCATGACATTCGCGAGCGTCAGTTATGTTAACTCAGCAACATCGCACTATCAGCAGGTATTGAAAATCGCATCGCCGTATCTTGATGACAATGAACGACTCCTTGTCGAATCAAAATTTGCACAGATTCAGAATAGGCAGGGCTATGTGGAAATTGTTGATCGGCTTGCCAGTGTCGCAAGGCAGCATGGGCAATTTGTGCCGGATTTTCAGCCGTGGTGAAGGACGCACGACCCTAAACAATCCTCCGGAAATCAGGATGAACGGATGGCGGCAAGCTGCCACCAATGTAAGGCGGCAGCATCTCTCGGATTTGCGTGGTTGGCCACCCGCCTGGAGTAAGGAGTAGAAATGGCAGACGAACAAGAAGAGAAGAAGGAAGACCTGTTCGCGGTTTACGCTGTTCGCAAGAGCGAACCCACCTCGCTTATTCAGACTCATCTACCGTTTCGCCGTCTTATGGACGACATAATCGTGCCATTCGAGTCGGGCGAATCGTTTTTCATTGATGGAGCTCCGGTCAAGGCAACCGACCTAGACCGGATCAAAATTATTCGTCAAAGGGAATTCTTCAAACAAACGTTTAGCGAGCTTCATCGTGGAATGCGTTGGGGCCATGACATGAAGAAGCAGGAGTTATATGCGAACCAATATCACGTTCGCTTAGAAGCTTTGTTGCGCGAATCTGGGGAAGACGTAACTACGCAAGTTGTAAAGGCGTTTAGAACCGTAATTAAGCCGAAGCTGAAGGATTACATCCCCGACAAAGAGGCTTTACTGGATACGGCTGTCAGATTTTTTGCGGAGAGCATAAAGTTATTGTCAGGCTCTTAGCATTCACTCCTGCAGGCGGGGCTTCTCCCCCGCTGAGCATGATCGTTCTGGGCAGTGTGCTACGCACCGCAGAGGAGTCAAAGCATGGCGACCGACTGGGTTGTCGGCTGGTTGAAAGCGATGTGCAAAGGAGAGCCTATCCCTCCGTTCTGTGTCGAACTCGTTCTCAAGGATGGCACGCGATACAATCTGCATTCGATTGTTGCGTTTGAAGATGAGAGCCGGACACTCTGCGCAAGGATTTGGGATCTTAGAGGGTTCCACTCAAAGGAGATCGATGAATTAAAGCAAAAGCTTAATCAGGTTCGCACACGAAGTGGGCTCGCGCCGGCTGAGGGAGTCCATCCTAAACTGGACTGGGCTAATCTACATCTCCATTACGACGATGTCGCATACTGTGTTGAGTGGCACGACCGCCTTTGGCCTGATGATGAGCGTCCGAAAGTCGGCTTTGCAGGCAACAAGAACGATTAGTTGAAACCGCAAAGCCCTTCGGCTGCACTTTTCTCTCGGTTTCCCTCAAAACAAATGGGAATGTTGCTTTGGCCTCCCCGCAACACCATCCGGGGCAGGCGCCCTCAGGAGTGGGGCGGGCCTCCGCAACGGCCTTCGGCAGAGCGGAATCCGCGCCCTGCGCCGGTGGCGCAGGGCGCGGAGCCGTAGCAGGAGACCGATGCCGGGCTAAAGCCCGGCGCTACATGAGAGCAACGCGGCGTCGAGCCGCCCTTCGGCAGGCTCAGGACTACGCCGCACTCCAAACATAAAGCAGAATCGGCAACCTGCGCAATTCCGAAGGATCGGGACGGCGCAGGTTGCCGCTACAAAAACAGGACTGAGGCCGCGCTGAAGCGCGCCCCTACAGGTGCCGACTGGACGCGGGGTACCACCAGAAATACGGCGGTGGGAAAACGTGTTGTGAGATAATCCGGCCATGAAAAACAAACAGATAGTTCGCTTCGCGATGGTAGCCGTATTGGTTTCTGCAGGGGCAATGTTTGCGCAAGCAGCGGACGGACAGAAGGGCGCGGGGGTAAACCCCGCGTTACAGCAGCCCCAGCAACCGCCGCAACAACCGCAAACTCAACAGCCGCAAGCGCAGCAGCAGGCGCCGCCGGAATTTATCGTCAAGGCGCGAGCGCTGCTGCGCGAGGGAAAACTGGACGAGGCGCTAGCGGTGTATCGCGAGGAGCTCGCCAAGGCGCCGGAGTCCGTGGCGGCGAACAACGCGGCGGGCGTGGTGCTCGACTTGATGGGACAGTATACGGAAGCGCGCAAATATTTTGCGAAGGCCATTGAAGCGGCGGCGACTCCACAGGCCAAGGCCGCGGCACAGCGGGCCATGGCGATGTCGTACGCGTTCGAAGGAAACTGCAAGAAGACCGTGGAGTGGGAGCAGAAGGTGTTTGATTACTGGGTGACCGTGAACGATTTTTTCCAGCAGGGCGAGATGGCCAATGAGGCCGCGCGGGTATGCATCGAGGCGGGCGACCTGGACACGGCGCAGAAGTGGTACGAGACGGGGCACGAGCGCGGAATGCGCGAGCCGAACATCAAGCCGGAGCGCGTGGACTTGTGGGAGTTTCGCTGGGCGCACGCGCAGGCGCGTATTGCCGCGCGTCGCGGAAAACACGACGATGCGCAGAAGCACGTCGCCGCGGCCAAGGTCGCGCTCGACAAGGGCACCAACCCGACGCAGGCGGTGTATTTTCCGTACCTGGTGGGCTACGTCGCGTTCTATCGCGGAGATCATAAAACCGCGCTGGAGGAATTGCAGAAGGCCAATCAGAACGATCCGTTCATCCAGTGCTTGATCGCGCAGACGTACGAAAAAATGGGTGACAAAGCGCAGGCGCTGGAGTTTTATCGCAAGGCGGCGGCGACCACGGCGCACAATCCGCCTGCGGCGTATGCAAGGCCGTTTGCAAAGAAGAAACTGAGTTAAAGAGTTCCAGAGTTGCAGAGTTACAGAATTACGGAATTGCAGAGTAACAGCGAAGCAAAGATGGCAACCGGCGCAAAAGCAGTGCCGGTTGCCGCTACAAGACCACATCCACCAAAAACTGGACAGGCTAGAAAGCCTGTCCTACGAAATCCAACATGAAAAGATTGAGTGAGCGATCCGTGGCGGCGTTTCGGGCGCGGTTGCTGGCGTGGTATGCACGGCACAAGCGGGCGATGCCGTGGCGCGGAACGCGCGATGCGTACCGCGTGTGGGTGTCGGAGGTGATGCTGCAACAGACGCGCGTGGCGGCGGTGGAACCGTACTACCGGCGGTTTGTGAAAAAATTCCCTACCCTGCGTGCGCTGGCGCGCGCGCGCAGCGAAGACGTGCTGAAGATGTGGGCGGGGCTGGGATACTACAGCCGGGCGAGAAATTTGCATCGCGCGGCGCGGGAGATGGTCGCGAAGCATGGCGGGAAATTTCCGCGCGAGGTGGAGGCGGCGCTGGCCCTGCCGGGCGTGGGACGGTACACGGCGGCGGCGGTGTTGAGTATTGCGTACGACAAGCCGCTGGCGGTGGTGGAGGGAAACGTGGCGCGGGTGCTGGCGCGATTGGGCGGAGTGCGAGGGGATTTGCGGGCGGCGGGGAGATGGAGAAAGTTGGAGGAGAGGGCGCAAGAGTTGATGGGGGCGGAAAAGACGAAAATCGAAAAGCGATCCCGAAGCCTCGGGACGAAAAACGGGAAGACGACGGATGATGCACGCAGTGACCTGCGCGCGGAAAAGCGGCGTTCAGCGTTCAGCAACGCGCAGGCAAGAGTGCCTGCGCCACTTGCGGGGGAATGGAATCAGGCGATGATGGAGTTGGGCGCGACAGTGTGCACGCCGCGGGCGCCGCGGTGCGAAGCGTGTCCCGTGGCGCAATGGTGCCGGGCGCGGAAGCTGGGGCTGGTCGAAAAGATTCCGGCGGCGAGGAAAAAACGCGAAGCAGTCAAAGTTACGATCGCCGCGGCGGTATTTCTGGACGGATTCGGTTACACACTTCTGGTCAAACCAGGAAGGGCCGATGCAGATGGATATTTCTCCGGGTTGTGGCAATTCCCGGCGGTGGAAGTGCGGAAGAACGCCACAGCGGAGCTGCACCGCCACCTGAAAGAATCCCTGCATTTTCATGCCGAACAACTTGATCCGCTTCCGGCCGCAAAACACAGTGTGACCTACCGGGAAATCACACTGCGGCCCTTTCTGATACTCACAGGACGACTCCCCAAGAAAAAGGCAGCACGCTCCGCGCCGCTAAGCTGGGTCGGACGGCTGGCGGTTTCGAGCGCGACGAAGAAAATTGCACGAATCGCGGAAAGAAGCGTCGCGGGCTGAAGCGACAGAGGCCGATCTTCCCGAAACAAATCGTCGGGACGCGCACATCGCGAAAGATCGGCCCCGACACAAAACCTTAGCATCCACAAAGCAGGAGAGATCCTTTGGGCCGCGAATCCCGAGGCTTCGGGACGCGGCCCTCAGAATGACAACGGAAGAAAAGAAAGCCGATTGCTACTTTTTGCGGGTGTAGACGATTTTCATCATCTGGAATTCCTTGCCGTCGGGCATGGCTGTCCACATTTCAAAAAGAACTTCGTTGTTGCTGACGATGGTCATCTTTTCGCGGAAGGGGGTGAACTTGCCGGTGGACGGATCGTCCATTTTGCCAGTGGAGGTGAGGACTTTGCCGGCGGCGTCAAAAGTGCCGCTGGAGGTCATGCCGGCAGTGGCGAGCGTGTCCATCCAAGTGGAGTTGTACTTTTTCCTGTAGTTGTCGTAACCGGTGTAGCCGACGCCGGAGAATGGCCCGCCCATGAAGGTGCCTTCAAAGCGCTGCTCGAGATAGCGTCCGCCGAGAACCCACTTGTGAACGGAAGTGCCTTGGGAAACCACGGGAGGCTTAGTCGGGTCCGGGTCCATCCACATGGTGGTCTTGGCATTCCAAGTGCCGACCATGAAGTCGAGCTTCTTGTGGCCCGGGCCGGGAGTGGCCAGCTTCTGCATCATATCCATCATGGCTTTTTCGTCCATGGCGGGCGGCGCAGGGGCGGATTTCTTTGCTGGGGCAGATTTCTTTTCCTGAGCAGAAACGGCGACGGCGCTGAGGGTCAATGCGCCCAGAAGAAAAGCGGCGAGCGTGCGGCGTGCGAACATGGGAGTCCTCCGAAAATTGAGATGTGAGGAAAGCTGGGCTTCCTCTATGCAGATCAACGGAAGACTCCTTATAGCGCAAAATGGCGGGGGAAAGCAAGATGAAGATAGTGGCTAGTGACTAGTGAAGAGAAATACGAAAATAGAAAAGAGAAAATAGAAAAGAGAAAATAGGAAAAGACAGAGGCGTTCAAACGCAAGCACCGGGGACCATGCGTTGCGTGTAAGGCGTCCAGGGGACAATTTGGAGCGGACAGGCTGGAAAGCCTGTCCTACGGGAGCGGGCGGATTTGCATGGACTGGTCGATGGCGAAGGCGGGAGAGCCGGGACGCGAACTGCGCGCGGTGACAGTGAAGCCGCTTGCAGAAACTTCGATCGAGTACGTGTAGCCGTCGCGCTGGCGAGTGGTGGTGGAGAGCGCGCCGCTTTCGGTGAGCTGGTCGAGCGTGGCGTAGCTGCCGTTCTGGGAGAAGTACACCCGCTCGGCCTGGGCGATGGCGTTCAAATCGTTCTTGACGCCGGTGGTAGTGATGGCCTGCGTGGGATTATTGCCGCCACCGGTGGTCTGGACCTGACGGAAATAGAGATAGTAGATTCCGAAGGCGATGGCTAAAGAGATGATGAGTGAGATGAGGCCTTTCATGGTGGTTTGATTGTCGCCGCAACAAGGGCATTGAACAAGCAGGAAGTTAGCGGCCAAGGGCGCGTGGTAGAATCGGCCAAAGAGATGAACAGCGCGGCGAGGACGACAGGACTCACAACGAGCGGGCAGGGGCTGGCGGCGGTCAACCGGTACTTCGAGATTGCGCTGTTCCTGATGATCGCGACGAGCGTGGTGACGCTGGTGTCCACGGGCAAGCTGGACCCGGTGTCGACGATTGTGCCGCCGGTGGCGCTGGTGCTGAAGGCCCTCCGCTGGTGGCGCGGAGCAGCGGTGGAGTTGTCGCATCGCGCGGCGACGCGGCTGACCATCGCGTATTTTCTCTTTTTCCCAATTGATTTGTGGCTGTTTTCGCGGGCGATGGCGGCAGGCGCGCCGAACCCGGTGCTGTACGCGGCGCTGCTGGCGTCCATCCACTTGATGCTGTTTGCGATGATCGTGCGGCTGTATTCGGCGACGACCACGCGCGATTATTTGTTTCTCGCGATGCTGGCGTTCACCACCGTGCTGGTGGCGGCCATCTTGACGGTGGACACGACGTTCCTGGTTTTATTCCTGCTGTTTTTATTTCTGGCGGTGGCCACGTTTGTGGGGCTGGAGATGCGGCGGAGCGCGGAGGGCGCGGTGTCGCCACCACTGGCCATGGGTACACCGGCGGCGCGGCGGTTGAACCGAGCGTTGAGCGTAACTTCGCTGGCGGTGGCAACGGGGTCGCTGGTGCTGGGCTCGGCGATTTTTTTCATTCTGCCGCGCGTCACCGCGGGCTACATGAGCGGGTTGAACCTGCAGCCGTCGCTGATCAGCGGGTTCAGCGACAACGTGGAGCTGGGGCAGATCGGCACCATCAAGAAAAATACGGCGGTGGTGATGCGCATCCGCTCGGACGCGAGCGTGGCGCTGATGTCCAGCACGCGCTGGCGCGGGATTGCGCTGACTACGTTTGACGGGCGACGCTGGACGAGCGAAGCGCGCGAACGCACTATTATTTATCCGGACCTGGCCAGCGGATGGTTCGGGCTGGGCGTCACGATGAATGAGACGCGGCGCACCGGGCGGCGCATCTCCTACCTGGTGCTGATGGAGCCGCTGGCCACGGATGCGCTGTTCGTGCCGGACCGCGCCGAGCGGCTGCGCGGGCGCTTCTCGCCGGAGACGGATCGCGCCGGGCGCACGTCGCCACGGAGTTATTTGGAACAGGACTTCACGCGCGCGGTGTTCAACCCGTTCCACAACTACACCAAGGTGCGCTACGAAGGCATCAGCTACGTGCCGCAAGTGCCGCCGGCCCGTCTGCGCGCGGCGCCGACGGAATATCCCGAGGAGGCGCGGCGGCTCTACTTGCAGCTTCCGCCGCTCGACCCGCGCATCCCCGCGCTGGCGCGCGAAATCACCCGGAACGCGACGAACCCGTACGACATGGCCGCGGCTATCGAACAACATTTGCGCACGCGCTACGGCTACACGCTGGAGCTATCCGGCACGCCGGGAGAAAGTCCGCTGGCGCATTTTCTGTTTACGCGGCGCGCGGGACACTGCGAGTACTTTGCCTCGGCGATGACGGTGATGCTGAGGTCGCTGGGCGTGCCGGCGCGGTACGTCAACGGATTTCTGCCCGGGGAATACAACGACATCGGCGAAGACTACATCGTGCGCGGGAGCGACGCGCATAGCTGGGTGGAAGTGTATTTTCCGGAAATCGGGTGGATGACATTCGACCCTACGCCGCCGTCGGACGAGCGCATGCGCGGCTGGCTGGGGCGGCTAGCGTTCTACTACGACTGGTTCGAGCTGATGTGGAGCGAATGGGTGATCAACTACGACATGGCCCACCAGTTGACGCTGGCGCAGAATTTTCAGAAGACGTCGCGGGAATGGACGGACCAGACGTGGCGGTACCTGGAACAGAAACGCCGCGCGGTGGTCGAATGGCTGAAATGGCAGCAAATCCGCGTGAAGATGCTGGGGCCGTGGCGGATTGGAATAGCAATCGCGGCGATGCTAGTGGTGCTCGTGCTAGTGCGCGGACGGTCGCTGCGCGAATATCTGGCGCTCGAATGGGGCATTCACTTCGGAGGACGCGAGGCGGTGACACCGCGGCTGGCGACGCTGCTTTACCAACAGATGCTGCGCATGCTGGCGCGGCGCGGCTGGAAAAAAGCGCCGGGACAAACACCGCTGGAGTTTGTGACGGCCATCGCGCCTCCGGAAGTGGCCGGGCCGGTGGGCGAGTTGACGTCGCTGTATCAAGCGGCGCGATTTGGGGCGCAGGCGACAGATGCGAAGCAGATGACATCGCTGCTGACAGCGATCAAAGCCCTGTTGCGGGGTAGCAGGTAATGAGAGAAAAGCGAAAAGAGAAAATAGAAAAGAGAAAATAGGCCGCAATTCTGAATAGTTTTGGTTCTGCACATTTGCAAGCCAGAGGATGCTACAAAGAGAGATCCTTCGTCCCGAGGTCTCGGGACTCAGGATGACAACCCGTCGAATGACGCGCGTGTTAGAATAGTGCGTTTGCATGCAAGGGAGCGTGCGCGGAAGTATGCCAAAAGTGGGATTTGTGAGCCTGGGATGCCCGAAAAACCTCGTGGATAGCGAGGTGATGATGGGCATTCTTGCGCGCAGCGGGTACGAAATTACGCCGCGGGCGGCGGAGGCGGACGTGTTGGTGGTGAACACGTGCAGCTTTATCGAGCCGGCGCAAAAGGAGTCGGTGCAGGCGATTCTGGAGATGGCGGAGTACAAGAAGTTCGGGTCGGCGCAAAAGCTGATTGTGGCGGGGTGCCTGGTGGAGCGGTTCCGCAAGGATATTCGGGAACAGATTCCGGAAGTGGATGCGGTGATTGGGACGGGCGAAGTGGAGCAGATTTTGCAGGCGGTGCGGGGAGAATTGCACGGAGAAGTAGAAAATGGAAAAGAGAAAATAGAAAATAGGCAGGAGGGATTCCTCGCTTCGCTCGGAATGACGGGCGAGGGAGCGCCGACGTGGCTGTACAACGAGGAGACGCCGCGGATGTTTACGACGCCGAGGCATGCCGCGTACATCAAGATCAACGAGGGTTGCGACCACCCGTGCACGTTCTGCATTATTCCGGAGCTGCGCGGAAAATTTCGCAGCCGGCGGTTCGAGTCGGTGGTGCACGAAACGGAAAACCTGGCGCAGGCAGGCGTCCGCGAGGTGACGCTGATCGGGCAGGACACCACGGCGTACGGCGAAGATTTGGGCATTCGCGATGGACTCCCCAAGCTGCTGGAGCGGCTGGCGCAGGTGGGCGGCGTGGAGTGGGTGAGGTTTCTCTACTGCTACCCGAACCGCATCACGGCGCGGCTGCTGGAGACGATGGCGGCACATGCGAAGCTCGCGAAGTACATGGACATTCCGCTGCAACACGCGAGCCGCAACGTGCTGGCACGGATGAAGAGGGGCTCGAGCGGCGATGCGTTTTTGAAGATGCTGGCGAAGATTCGCAGGACGATTCGCGGAGTCAGCTTGCGCACGTCGTTTATCGTGGGATTTCCGGGGGAGACAGAAAAAGATTTTCGCGAGCTGTGCAGCTTTGTGCGCGAGGCGGAGTTCGACTGGCTGGGCGTGTTTGCGTACTCGGATGACGAGACGGCGGAAAGCTACGCGCTGGACGGCAAAGTGGACTCGGAAACGATAGAAGAGCGGCGCAACATGTTGATGGCCATTCAGAAAAAGATTTCGGCGCGGAAGTTGAAGGCGCGGGTAGGCAAACGAATCATCGCAATGCTGGAAGGGCCGTCGAAGGAGACGGAGCTGGTGTGGGAGGCGCGGCATGAGGGCATGGCGCCGGAAATCGACGGGAAAATTATCATCACGGAAATTGCCGGCGACGCCGAGCCGCAGCGCGGACAGATGGCGACGGTCGAGATTACGAAAGCGCATGAGTACGATTTAATTGGCAAGGTGTTGGAGTTGAGAGAATGTAGCGCGGGTCTTCCGCCTGCGCAGAACATCTTGCGTGAGGATGGAGCGCGCGGCGCAACCGTAAATGAGCTGTTGCGCGTGCTGAGATAACGCTGGTGGCCAGCAATTCCCAAGCGCTTCGCGCTGGCAAGAAAGGGCGCCTCCGGCAGGGGAGAAGGCGCTTCGCGCCGACCGTTCTAATGTCGCGGCTGAAGCCGCGACCCACAAAGCTGGCGTAAAGGCAAAGCGGCGTCAAGCCGCCGCACTCCATAGGGCGGACACGCTGGTCCGCCCCTACAACGGCCTCTTGCGATAGAATCCAGTGAGCATGAAACACCGATGTCCCATCTGCAAGGCGGAGACGGATAGTCAACGGGATGCGGATTTTCCGTTTTGCAGCGAGCGGTGCCGACTGCTCGACCTGGGGGCGTGGGCGAGCGAGAAGTACCGGATTGCGCAGCCGGTGTTTGATGAAGACGCGAACGAAGGGCCGGGAACGGAAGAAGAAAGTGGCGAGTGATTGAAAAGATTGGTTCAGTTGTTCATTGAATTATTGAATGATTGAAAGAACGGGCTGGGCAAGAAGTTCCTCATGGGCGAAACCACAGAAGCAGCAGCACCGAAGAAACCGCGGGTGGCGTTGTGGATTGCCACCGGATTCGGGCTGGGCTATTTGCCGGTGGCGCCGGGGACGTGGGGGTCGCTGGGCGGCGTGGCGCTGGCGTGCGGTTTGCCAATTCTCCTTCTCTTTCTCTTTCAATATGGCCTCGCCGGTTTTTTCCGACTTAGCAGCCAAGCAGGGCCGGGTGCCCACGCCACTGGGCTCGCATTCCATGTCCCCTTCTTGATTGTCGACATGATTCTCTCTATCGGGGTGGGCCTAATCGGGGTCTGGGCCTCCCGGCACGCAGTCATTCATTTCCGCAATAGTGATCCGGGCCCTGTGGTGATTGACGAGATAAGCGGACAATTGATCACCTATCTGCCGCTCGGCACGCTTCGCTTCGCGGGCGGCGGGTGGAAATATCTGCTGCTGGGTTTCATACTTTTTCGCATCTTTGATATTGTGAAGCCGCCGCCAGCGCGGCAGGCGGAGAAGTGGCCGCATGGGTGGGGGATTATGGCGGATGATTGGTTTGCGGGGATTTACGCTGCGATTCTGCTATGGCTCGTTCGTTGGACGGGATGGCTGGGGTGAGAAGTGGCAAGAGGGTTTAGGGTGTAGGGTGTTGGGTGTAGAAGGAGAGATACAGAGTTACAGAGTGGCAGAGTTGCAGAGTCAAACAGCGAAAGTGAGAAAGTGAAAGGAAACAGCACACCGCGGATTGAGAGTGTGACGCCGGGGGCGGCGATACCCGGCGGCGAGGTGGTGATCCGCGGAAGCGGGTTCGAGCAGAGGAATGGGTCGAGGTCGCGCGTGAAATTTGGCGATACGGACGGCGCGATCGTGGTGGGGTCGGAGAATTACATGGTGGCGCGTGTGCCGGAGGGCGCGTCGGGCGGATGGGTGCGCGTGGCGACGTCGCGCGCGGAGAGTGTTCCCTTCCCCATCGCGCTGGGCGTGCAGATTGCCGACAACCTGCATCCGGTGGCCAATCCGGCGGTGGACCGCGAGGGAAATATTTATGTGACGTTCAGCGGGCAGCGCGGGCAGCAGGTGCCGGTGTCGCTGTACAAAATTACGTCGAACTACACGGTGAAGCCGCTGGTGACCGAGTTGATGAACCCGACCGGGCTGGCACTGGACCGCGCGGGCGCGCTGTTTGTTTCCAACCGCAACGACGGCACGATCCATCGCGTGAATACGCAGGACGGGCGCGCGGAACAGTGGGTCGAAGGCATGGGCGTGGCCACGGGCCTGGCGTTTGACAAGGATGACAACCTCTACGTGGGCGACCGCAGCGGAACGATTTTCAAAATTAATCCGGAGCGGCAGATTTTTGTGTTTGCCACGCTGGAGCCGTCGATTGCCGCGTATCACATGGCGTTTGGGCCGGACGGAGATCTCTACGTGGCGGGGCCGACGACGTCAAGCTTCGACCGCATCGTGCGCATTGACTCGCACGGCGAGGTGACCACGTTCTACCGCGGGCTGGGCCGGCCGCAGGGGCTGGCGTTCGGGCGCGACGGCAAGCTCTATGCGGCGGCGTCACTGCACGGGCAGCGCGGCGTGGTGCGCGTTGCAGCGGACGGCAGCCAGGCCGAGCTGGTGCTGAGCGGAATCGGTCTGGTGGGACTGGCACTGCTGCCGACGCGGCGCGCGTTTCTGGTGACGAGCGGGGCGTTGTTTAGTTTGGATTGGGATGTGGAGGGAATGGCGCTGGTCTGAAGGGTGTAGGGTGTTGGGTGTAGGGTGTAGAGAGAAGGAAGAATTTGTGATTCGCTGGCAAACCACCAGCGGAAAAGATGAGTGATTGGTGATTGGGTGATTTAGGAACGGCGCGATAGAGAGTCGAGAATCCTGCCGACAAGTCTGCGATTCAACTCCTTTTTGAATTACAATGCCGCGTTGATACCACCGCCCGAAGTCCGGAGGAAATTCATGAACGCCATGCGAAAGTTGTTTGCCAGTGCGCTGATGATGGCGCTGATTTGCGCGCAAGGGCCGATGAGTTTGAGTGCGAAGGGTTCGTCGGGTGCAGGACAGGCTGGAAAGCCTGTCCTACGAGAGCAGGCACTGCCGTATTTTTCGGAGCCGAGCGTGGCGCCGGATCGGGCGGAGATTGCGTTTGTGAGCGGCGGAGACATCTGGACGGCGCCGCTGGCCGGCGGTGAAGCGCATCTATTGATCGCGCACTCAGCGTACGATTCGCGGCCACGGTATTCGCCGGACGGCAAGCGGCTGGCGTTTGTGTCCACACGCACGGGCGGCGGCGACATCTATGTGTACACGTTTGCGACGGGCGAAGTGAAGCGCCTCACGTTCGAGGACGGAGCGGAGTGGCTCGATGGGTGGTCGCGCGACGGCCGGTGGCTGTACTTCAGCGCGAACAGTTACGACATCGCGGGAATGAACGACGTGTTCCGCGTGTCCAGCGAGGGCGGCACGCCCATGCCGGTGGCGGGCGACCGCTACGCGCCGGAATTTTTTGCGGCGCCGGGTCCGGACGGCACGCTGGCCATCAGCGCGCGAGGCAATCAGGCGTTCGGTCAATGGTGGCGCAAGGGACATAGTCATATTGATGAGAGCGAAATCTGGCTGGTGAAGGAAGGAGCGACGCCGAGCTATCAGCGGCTCTCCGCGGCGGGAGGCGCCAAGCAAGTGTGGCCGATGTGGAGCGCGGACGGGCGCACCGTGTATTACGTCTCCGACCGCTCCGGCGCGCAAAACATCTGGGCACAGAGCGCGACCGGTGGTTAAGCGCGGCAAATCACGAAATTCCGCGACGGGCGCGTGCTGTGGCCGGTGATTTCCTACGACGGGAGCGCGATTGTTTTTGAGCGCGATTTCGCCATATGGAAACTGGACACGGCGAGCGGACAGGCGGCTGCGATTCCGCTGACGCGACGCAGCGCGCCGCCGTCGCCGGAAACGCAACACCTCGCGCTGACGAGCCAAATCCAAGAACTGGCGCTTTCGCCTGACGGAAAAAAGATCGCGTTCGTGGTGCACGGCGAAGTGTTTGCCGCGTCGGCCAAAGACGGCGGCAACGCCAAGCGAGTTACGGACACGGTGCCGGCGGAGTCGAACATCGCGTGGTCGCCGGACAGCAAACAGGTGGTGTATTCGTCGGACCGGAACGGCGACGCACAACTTTTTCTCTACGACTTTACGAATGATTCGGAAACGCAACTGACGCGCGGCCCGATGGCCGATACGGACGCGGTGTTTTCGCCGGATGGAAAGAGCATCGCGTTCGAGCGAGATGGGCGCGATGTGCTGGTGTATGACATGGCGGCGAAGCAAGAGCGCGTGCTGAGCACGAGCAGCGAGCGGCGCTTTCCCGATCCGCTGGTGTGGTCGCCGGACAGCAAATGGCTGGCGTTCTATTCGATCTCGGAGAAGGGTTTTCGCAACGTGTATGTGGCGCCGGCGGCAGGCGGCACTTCGGCTACGCTCAGTGCAAGTGAAGCGAAGCCGGTGACGTTCCTTTCCAACGCGTTTGGCGGATCCGTTGCGTGGAGCCCGGACGGAAGTTATTTGCTGCTGGTGTCCGCGCAGCGCACGGAAGATGGAATGCTCGCGCGCGTCAACCTGATGCCGCGCACGCCAAAATTCCGCGAGGACCAGTTCAAGGAACTTTTCCAGGAAAAGCCGACGAAAGCGCCCGGTAAGTCACCCGAGGCGCGCGGCGGCGAAGCGGGCACCGGTGAAGCGGCCGCGGAAAAACCGGCGACGAAGCCCGTGGAGGTGGACTTCACGGATATTCGCCGGCGGCTGCAAGTGATCAACGTGGGCGTGGACCTGGGCCGCGCGGTCATCAGTCCCGACGGAAAGTCGCTGCTGTTGAACGCGTCGGTGGCCAACCAGCAAAACCTGTACACCTATCCGTACGACGAGCTATCGCGAGAGCCGTCCGTGGCGCGGCAGCTCACGTCCACGGCGGAAAACAAATCGTTCGCGACGTTCACGCCGGACGGCAAAGAGGTGTACTTCCTGGGCGGCGGACGCGTGCAGGCGATTACCGTGGAGTCGCGGCAGACGCGAGCCATCAATGTGACCGCCGAAATGGACGTGGACTTCGAGAAGGAAAAAATGGCGGTGTTCGAGCAGGCGTGGAGCATCAAGCGCGACACATTCTACGACCCGAAATTCCACGGCGTGGATTGGAACGCGGTGCACGACGCGTACGCGCCACGCATCGCCGGCGCCACCACGCCGGACGAGATGCGGCGGCTGCTGAACTTGATGGTCGGCGAACTGAACGCGTCGCACAGCGGCGTGGGAGCGCCCGGCGGAGGCGGCGGACAAGGAGGGCCGGCGAGCGGACGGCTGGGGCTGCGGTTTGACCGCGCAGAATACGAAACGAATGGGAGATTGCGCATCACGGAGGTGATTGCGCTCAGCCCGGCGGCGGTGATGGGAATCAAAACGGGTGAATATCTGCTGGCGGTGGAAGGAAAACCGATTGGTGCGCACACGGCGCTGGGAGAATTGATGGCGTACACGTCGGGAAAACGCGTGGAATTGAGCGTGGCGTCCCGAGGCATCGGGACGGCGGACGGCGCGGGCAAACGCAACGTGGCGCTGATGCCCGTCAGCATCAACGCGGAAAAACAGCTTCTCTACCGGCAGTGGGTGGAAGAACGGCGCGCGTACGTCGAAAAGGCCAGCGGCGGACGACTGGGTTACGCGCACATGCCGGATATGGGCGCGGGGTCGCTGGCGCAGCTCTATGTGGACCTGGACGTGGAAAACCACGGGCGCGAAGGCGTGGTGATCGACGTGCGCAACAACAACGGCGGCTTCGTGAACGTGTACGCGATCGACGTGCTGGCGCGGCGACCGTACCTGCATATGACGTTTCGCGGACGCAATGCCGCGGCACCGGCGCGCAGCGTGCTCGGGCAACGCGCGCTGGAACTGCCGACGGCGCTGGTGGTGAACCAGCACTCACTGAGTGATGCGGAAGACTTCACGGAAGGCTACCGCGCATTGAAGCTGGGGAAAATAATCGGCGAGCCGACGGCCGGATGGATCATCTACACCGGCGGACAAACGCTGCTGGATGGCTCGACCATCCGCACACCGAGCATACGCATTACAGACAACTCCGGACAAACCATGGAAAGGAACCCGCGGCCGGTGGATATTGCTGTGACGCGGCCGATTGGGGAGAGTTACACGGGGAAGGATTCGCAGTTGGATGCGGCGGTGGCGGAATTGCTGAAACAGATTGGGAAGAAACCTTAACGCAGATGAAGAAAAGAAAATAGAAAAGAGAAAATAGAAAATAGGAAAAAACATAATCCTCGACGCAGAAGGGCACAGACAAAAGCCAGGAGAGATCCTTCGCTTCGCTCAGGATGACTAAGCGATAGGAATCGAGCCCACTCGCTGAAGACAGGCGGGTGGGCGCTGCATTTTCGGGTACAATTCTGCGTCATGAAAGCGGAAATCATAGCGGTGGGGTCGGAGATGCTGACGGCGCACCGCGTGGACACCAATTCCCTGCTGCTGACGGACGAGCTGAACAAGCTGGGGATTGAGGTGACGCGGAAGGTGATCGTCGGCGACGACCGCGCAGTGCTGCGGGAAACGTTTCGCGAGGCACTGGAACGCGCGGAGTTGGTCATTGCTATCGGAGGCCTCGGGCCAACAGAAGACGACGTGACGCGCGAGGCGGTGTCGGAACTGCTGGGACGCAAGTTGCTGCTCAACGAAGAAATTTTGCGCGGCATCCAGGAGCGCTTCCGGCGATTCGGGCGCGTGATGTCGGAAACGAACAAGCGGCAGGCCATGGTGCCGGAGGGCGCAACGGTGCTGGAGAACAAGCGCGGGACAGCGCCCGGCCTGTGGATGGAAGAGCGCGGGCGCATCGTGATCCTGCTGCCCGGGCCGCCGAATGAAATGAAGGCGATGTTTGAAGCGCAGGTGCGCGCGCGGCTGGAAAAACTTTCGAGCGGGCAGCGGCTGTACACGCGCGAGTTGCGCGTGGCCGGATTGCCCGAGTCGGAAATCGACCAGCGCATCGCGCCGATCTACGCCAGCTACACGGACGCGCAGACGACGATCCTCGCGGCTCCGGGAGAAATTCAGATTCATCTGCGGGCGTGGTCGGAGGACGCGGCGGCGGCGGGCAGAATGCTCGACGAAATGGTGGAGCGCATACGGTTCGCGCTGGGCGAAGCGGTGTTCAGCACGAAGGGCGAAGAGATGGAAACGGTGGTGGCCAACGCGTTGAACCAGAACCACGCGACGATTGCCGTGGCGGAAAGCTGTACGGGGGGCCTGGTGGCGCAGCGGCTGACGAGTATTCCAGGAAGTTCGTCCTATTTTCTCGGCGGCGTGGTGTGCTATAGCAACGAATTGAAGTCGGCGTGGGCGGACGTGCCCGCGGAACTAATCGAAGCGAAGGGCGCGGTGAGCGCAGAGGTGGCTATCGCGCTGGCGGAAGGAATTCGGCGAAGCACCGGCGCACAACTGGGAATCGGCATCACCGGCATCGCCGGGCCGGGCGGCGGCACGCCGGAAAAGCCGGTGGGCACGGTGCACATCGCGCTGGCTAACGAGTCGGCGACGAAGGAACGCAGCATGCACTTCCCCGGAGACCGCGAACGCATACGGCTGTACGCTTCTCAAACAGCGTTGGATTTAGTGCGAAAGTATTTTCTCGCCAAGCAGAGAGAGAGCGGCAAAGGGAAAATTGAGTGATTTGTGAGAATTTGTGATTTGTGATTGGTGATTTGTGATTGAGAGAAAGATCAGAGAAGGCTCAGAGTGAGAGTTTTTGTGGCGATGGATGTGCCGGAGGAAGTGAAGGGAAAGATACGGGAGTTTGTGGCGAAGCTGGAGGCAGAGTGCCGGGATGCGCGAGGAGCGCGGTGGGCGCGAGTGGAAGGGATGCACGTCACGCTGAAGTTCATTGGCGAGGTGGCGACGGAAAAGGTGGAGCAAATCAAGAAAGAGCTGGAGGGCGTACGTTCAGCGGCGGCGGTGGAGATGAATTTTCGGGGCGTGGGATTTTTTCCGAATGCGAAGCATCCGCGGGTGTTCTGGGCGGGGATCGAAGCGACGCCCAATCTGGCGGAGATTGCAGAGGAAATTGAGGCGCGACTCGAACGGCTGGGAATTCCGCGAGAGGGGCGCGCGTTCCGTCCGCATTTGACGCTGGCGCGGTTCAAGAGCGAAGAAGGCTTGCCGAAATTGCGCGAGGCGATCGAGAAGGCCGGGGCGATGGAGTTTGGCGCGACGCGGGGCAGCGAGATTTATTTGTATGAGAGCAAGCTGCTAAGAGGCGGGGCGGTGTATACGAGGCTGGAGACGTTTTCGTTTGCGGCTTGACCTGCGGGCAAATGAAAAGGGTTTAGGAGACAACTGAGAATGTGGGTGTTTGAAGCAGATATTTTGCAGGTGGGAATTGCGCTGGGAGCCTACCTGCTGGGATCGATTCCGTTCGGGTATTTGATTGTGAAGTTGCGCGAGGGGAGGGATGTCCGCGCGTCGGGGAGCGGGAATATCGGCGCGACGAATGTGGCGCGCACGGCGGGGCCGGTGGCGGGAGTGGTCACGCTGGTGCTGGATTTGGCGAAAGGCTATCTGGCGGTGTGGATGGCGGCGAAGTTTTCCGGCGGATGCCTGAACTGCATGATGGTGGGCACGGTGGCGGTTGTGCTCGGGCACATGTTTCCGGTGTGGCTGAAGTTCAAGGGCGGGAAAGGCGTGGCGACAGGGGTGGGCGCGTTCGTGCTGATTTGCTGGCCGGCGGTGGCGGGAGCGTTGGTGGTGTGGATGGTAGTGGTGGCGATTTGGCGGTACGTTTCGCTGGGGTCGATTATTGCGGCGGCGTCGCTGCCGCTGCTGGGGTATGTGTGGTTCGCAGGACAGCCGGAAGGGCAGCCGCCAGCGGTGTCGATTGGAACGACGTTGCTGGCAGCGATGATTATCTTGAAGCACAAGGACAATATTGGGAGATTGGTGGCGGGGACGGAGAACCGACTTAAATTTAAGAGATAGTGTGCGGAGAGAAGGGTGTAGGGTTTTGGGTTTAGGGTGTAGAAAACAGGAAGCAGGGAGTAGGTAGCAGGTAGCAGGAAAACATGAAGAAAATTGCGGTGATCGGGGCGGGGAGCTGGGGGACGGCGCTGGCCATGGCGCTGACGCGGAGCCGGGCGCAGCACCGCGTGTCGCTGTGGGTGTATGAGACGGACATCTGCGAGTCGCTGCGCACGCGGCGGGTGAACGAAGTTTTCCTGCCAGGGTTCGAGGTGCCGCGGGAAGTGGCGGCGACGAACGACTTCGCGGAGGCGCTGGAGGGCGCGGAGATTGTGCTGGGCGTGATGCCGTCGGGACACGCGCGCGGGCTGTACACGAAAATGCTGCCGCACGTGAAGCCGGAAATGGTGTTTGTGAGCGCGACGAAGGGGCTGGACCACGCGACGCTGGAACGCATCACGCAGGTGATCGAGCAGGTGGTGTCGCCGAAATTCAAGCCGCGAGTGGCGGCGCTTTCGGGGCCGTCGTTTGCAAAAGAAGTGGCGCAAGGCGATCCGACGGCGGTGGTGATTGCGTCAAAGGATGCCGAACTGGCGCGGATGGTGCAGGAGGAATTTTCGGGGCCGACGTTCCGCCTTTACGCGAGCGACGATCCGGCGGGCGTGGAATTGGGCGGGGCGGTGAAAAACGTGATTGCCATCGCCGCGGGCGTGTGCGATGGGTTGGGGTTTGGTCACAACACAATTGCGGCGCTGATTACCCGCGGCCTGGCGGAAATGACGCGGCTGGCGGTGGCTATGGGCGGGCAGCCGAAAACGCTGGCGGGGCTGGCGGGCATGGGCGACCTGGTGCTGACGTGCACCGGCGGGCTCTCGCGGAACCGCACGGTGGGCGTCGAGCTGGGCAAGGGGCGGATACTCGCGGAGATTGTCGGGTCGATGCGCATGGTGGCGGAAGGCGTGGGCACAACGGTGGCGACGATGCAACTCGCGAAAAAAATGAACGTGGAGATGCCCATCACCGAACAGATGCATGCCGTGCTCTATGAAGGGCGCGCGCCGAAGGAAGCGATACGGGAGTTGATGGAGCGGCGGTTGAAGCACGAGTGAGCGGAAGTGTCTAGTGACTAGTAATTAGTGGCCAGCAAAGCTTGCAAATGCCGCGCTAAAGCGCGGCGCTACAGTGCGGCGGAGGAAACGTAGTACTTCGGTTCGATTGCTACGCGGGAGCGGCTCCACTAGAATAGGCGTTCGCGCAGGAAACATTGTCCTCCAACGAAACAACCCGGCCGCGCAAACAGTGGCGCCCGCGCCTGTTCTACGTGGTGCTGCTGGCACTACTGCTGATCAGCCTCCTTCCCATCTATGTCTATCACCGCCGGGTGCTGAGCCTCAGCCAGGACAAACTCGCCGACACGGAACGATTGCAGCAGACCGAAGTGACGCGGTCGATCGTGGAAGAAATTCAACTGTACCAGGCCAGCTTGCACCAGCAACTGACGGGACAGCGGCAAATTCTGGCGCTGGCGGGACTCATCGGGAACATTGACGATGAAAAGAACAAAGGCCAGGTGACCACGCTGCTGGAAAGCCTGGTGGACAGCAATCCCAACATCCTGTACCTGACCGCGGTGGGCCAGTCGGTGAAAGGCTGGGGCGCGGGCGACGCGCGGGTGATGGAAGACGAGTTTTTGAAAAAGGCAATGCAGCGCGCGTTCTTTACCACACAGCAGCGCGCGGAGTTCCACAGCGATCCGCTGGCCTACGGGACGGAGAACCGGCCGGCGTTCATCATGGCACTGCCGCTGATGGTGGGGACGGAGTTCCGAGGCATGCTGGCGGCGGTGATTTCGCTGGACCGCATCCTGGAACGGCTGGTGGAAACCAGCGTGCGCGGACGCGAGGTGTACGTGGTGGACCGCAACGGGCGCATCGTGGCGCATCCGCGGACGCGTTCGTACGTGCCGGGGCAGGACGTGAGCGCCACGGTGCCGCTGGTGGCGCGGCTGAAGACGTTGGAAGCGGAGCGCCGGGCGACGGAAACCGCTCCGTTCGTAAGAACGGACGGCGGCAAGAGCGAAGACATGATCGGCACGTACAGCACGCTGCCGCAAATGAACTGGGCGGTGATCGCGCAGCGCAGCCTGGACGACGCGCGGAAAGACGCCGGCGTAGAAGATTTGACGAAAGAGGCCATCGGCGTGGCGACGGTGGTGGCGGTGCTGGCGCTGTTCATCGGGTTGTGGTCCGCGTTCGGGATCAGCCGGCCCATCCGCGGGCTGGCGGAATCCACGCAGGCCATCAGCCGCGGGGACTTCAAACAGCGGGCGAAAGTAGGCGGCGCGGCGGAAATTTTCGAGCTGGCCGAAACCTTCAACAAGATGGCGGGGGACATCGAGGAATTCATCGCGCAGCTCAAGCATGCGGCGGAAGAAAACCGCGAATTGTTTCTGGGGTCCATCCGCATGCTTGCGGCGGCGATTGACGAAAAGGATCCGTACACGCAGGGTCATTCCGGGCGCGTGGCAAAGTATTCGACGATCATCGGCGAAGAACTCGCACTCTCCGCGCTGGACCTGGACCAGTTGCGCATCTCGGCGCTGCTGCACGACGTGGGAAAGATCGGCGTGGACGACCGCGTGCTGAAAAAGCCGGGCACGCTCACGCCGGAAGAATTTGAACTCATGAAGCAGCATCCGGTGAAGGGCGCGAGGATCATGAGGCCGGTGGCGCAACTGCGGGAAATGCTGCCGGGAATCGAATTGCACCACGAACACATGGACGGGCGCGGGTATCCCTACGGGTTGAAGGGCGACCAGATCCCCATGATGGCGCGAATCATCGCTGTGGCCGACACGCTGGACGCCATGACCACGAACCGGCCGTACCAGTCGGCGCGAGAACTGGGATTCGCGATGGAGCAGATCCGCGCGCTGGGTACGTCGAAGTTTGACCCCGTGGTGGTCCATGCGCTGGACGCGGTGGTGGGGTCAGGGAAACTGAAGCTCAGCGCGACGCTGGTGGAAGTTTAGTTTTCAGTTTTCAGTCCTAACAGTACGTTCAGCAGCGATTCCTTCACAAAACTAGAGCTTGCGGACGCGGCGAGACGCGGCTGCGTCGAGTTCTGTTAAGATTGTCGTCGAGACAGAGGAGAAGCAAGCAACGCGATGATTACACTGTTTGGGCCGCCCGAGCCGACACTGATCGAGCGGCTGAAAGAATCCGTCAGCAAGACGCGGTCGCAACTGGCCGAGACCGTGGAAACGCTGCTCGCGGTGGAGCGGCGAATTGATCCGGCGCTGCTGGCGCAATTGGAAACGGCGCTGCTCAGCGCGGACCTGGGGCCGCGGACGACGCGGGAAATCCTCGACGCGGTGAAAGAAAAAGTGGACCGGCAAGCGCTGACCGACGGCGCACAACTCAAAACGGAATTGAAGGGGCAGTTGGTGGCGATTTTGCAGCGCGACGGCAGAGGCGCGGAGGAAGGCGAGAAGAGGGATTCCTCCTCCCCGCTGCCACGGGGAGTCGGAATGACGAGCAGTGTTGGGGCGCGGGCAACCGGTGATAGTGCGCGGTCTGAGGAAAAAGGCAGCGAGCCGCGAGTGACGTTTATCGTGGGCGTGAATGGCACGGGCAAGACCACGACAATTGGCAAGCTGGCGAACCGGCTGCGGGCGGAAGGGCGCAGCGTGATGCTGTGCGCGGCGGATACGTTTCGCGCGGCGGCCATCGAGCAACTGGCCATCTGGGCGGAGCGCAACGGCGTGCAGATGATTCGTCAGAAGCCGGGCGCGGACCCGGCGGCGGTGGTGTACGACGCAGTGGCGGCGGCGAAGGCGCGCGGGATCGACGTTGTGCTGGTGGATACCGCCGGGCGGCTGCACACGAAGTCGAACTTGATGCAGGAACTGGAAAAAATGAAGCGCACGGCGGGAAAACTCGTCGCCGGCGCGCCGCACGATATTCTGCTGGTGATGGACGCGACGACGGGACAAAACGGGTTGAACCAGGCGCGGGAATTTACGGGGCACGTTGGCGTGACGGGGATCGTGCTGACCAAACTCGACGGCACGGCGAAGGGCGGAATCGTGGTGGCCATCGCGCGCGAGCTGGGGCTGCCGATCCGTTTTGTCGGCGTCGGCGAGAAGATTGATGATCTGGTGCCGTTTGACGCGAAGGCGTTTGTGGATTCAATGTTTGAGTAAGGCGTTGGAACCGCCGATGAACGCAGATTAACAAAGATGAGGAAACGGACTTCATACTAGAGAGATTCTTCGCTTCGCTCAGAATGACAAAAATAAATCACACGGAAGACGAAAAGTGGATGGAGCGGGCGCTGGAACTGGCGCGACGCGGCGAATCGCAAACCCACCCGAACCCGATGGTGGGCTGCGTAGTGGTGCGCGGCGGGCGCGCCGTGGGCGAGGGGTTTCATCTTTACGACAAATTCGAGCATGCGGAAATTGTGGCGCTGCGGCGCGCGGGAAAGCGTGCGCGCGGGGCGACACTGTACGTCACGCTGGAGCCGTGCAGCCATACGGGACGTACGGGGCCGTGCACGAGGGCGATACTCGCTGCGGGCGTGAAGCGCGTGGTGGCGGCGATGCGCGATCCGAATGCGGCGGTAGCGGGACGAGGTCTGGCAAAATTGCGGCGGGCGGGTGTGAAGGTGACTGTTGGCGTGCGCGAAGCAGAGGCGCAACGGCTGAACGATGCGTTTGCAAAATGGATTCGCACGGGGCGGCCGCAGGTGACGCTGAAGGTGGCGATGACGCTGGACGGCAAGATTGCGGACACGGCGGGGCGCGGGAAAAAGCAAAGCGCCACGTGGATTACGTCGCGCGAATCGCGTGCGGAGGTGCAGCGCATGCGGCACGCATCGGACGCGCTGCTGACGGGAATCGGCACGGTGCTGGCGGACGATCCGCGGTTGACGGACCGCACGGGAAAACCGCGGCGGCGCAGGCTGGTGCGCGCGGTGCTGGATTCACGGCTGCGGCTGCCGTTGAAATCGAAGCTGGTGAAGTCTGCGAGGCGCGACGTGCTGGTGTTTACGACGGCGTCCATACGATCGGCGCGAGCGAGGGCACTGAGCCGTGCGGGCGTGGAGATCGTACGCGTGCAGGAGCGGGACGGGCGTCCGGAGATGCGCGCGGTGATCGAAGAACTCGGGCGGCGACAAATGCTGAGCGTGATGATTGAGGGCGGGGCGCAATTGAACGGCGCGGCGCTGGCAGAGGGCGTGGTGGACAAAGTGGTGCTGTTCTACGCGCCGAAAATGTTTGGCGGTGCGGGGCTGGCGATGGTGGGTGAGCGCTTCCCTGCCCCGGCGGCGGCCGAGCTGCGCGAGATTTCAATACGGCGGTTTGGTCCGGACTTCGCCGTGGAAGGGAATTTGTCCGATGTTTACCGGAATCGTTAGGTGGGTGGGAACGGTGGAGTCGCTTGAGCACTCGGCAGAGGGCGGGCGGCTGCGCGTGCGCGGAACGGCGGAGCTGGCGGAAAATCTGCGCGTCGCGGACAGCATCGCCGTGAACGGCTGCTGCCTGACGGTAGTGAAGCTGGGCGGCGAGATTTTCGACATGGACCTGTCCGGCGAGACGCTGCGGCGGACGTCGTTTGGAGAAATGAAGGACGGCACGCGCGTGAATCTGGAAAAACCTTTGAGCGCGGGCGCGGAGCTCGGCGGACACTTTGTGCAGGGACACGTGGACGGCGTAGGGCGCGTGACGTCGCTTGTACCCGAGGGCGAGAACTGGTGGCTCGCGGTGCGCGTGCCGGACGGGGTGGCGCGGTACGTGGCGATGAAAGGCTCGATTGCACTCGACGGCATCAGCCTGACCATCGCCGGGTGGCACGAGGGCGTCGTGGACATCGCGATTATTCCGTACACGTACGATTTTACGAACGTGAAAAACATGGCGGTGGGCGACGCGGTAAACGTCGAGGCGGATATGCTGGCGAAATACGTGGAGCGGCTGCTGGAGGCGCGGGAAGCGCCGACGGCGTCGCGGTTGATGGTGGAGGCGTTGGAGAAGCAGGGGTTCTGAAGAGAGGGTTTAGGGTGTTGGGTGTAGGGTGTAGAAACAAGGGAGCAGGAGAAGTGAAACGATGCCGCAAGTGACCGGCATATTGGAATCCTCGCTATATGTGGATGACCTGGAGCGTGCCACGAACTTCTTCGTGGACCTATTTGGATTTCAGGTGATGGTGGGCGACGCGCGCATCCGCGCGCTGCGCGTGAAGGATGGGCAGGTGCTGCTGCTGTTTAAGCGCGGCGCTTCCCTCTCCGAGAATCAGTTCCCCACCCATGACGGCAGCGGACCGCTGCACCTCGCATTCTCGATTCCAGCCTCGGAATTCTCAGCGTGGGAAGAGCGGCTCAAGGCGCGCGGGATTGCCATTGAACAAATGAAGCAGTGGGAACCCGGCGGGAAGAGTTTGTATTTCCGCGACCCGGACAATCACCTGCTGGAATTGGTGACGCCGGGGTGCTGGGAGAATTATTAAAGGCAGGGTGTAGGGTGTAGAAAGAAGGAATCAGGATTCAGGATTCCGGATTCAGGGAAAAGAGAGATGCCGGGCTAAAGCCCGGCGCTACAAAGATTCTCAATCGGGCAGGCCTTTGCGGAAGGGGCCGCGGACGAGAATCCAGCCGACGACCGCAAAGACAATCAGGGAAAGCCAACTGCCGTAGTCGGTGAAGACGTGCAGCTCGGTGGCACCCGTAATGAGTTTGGTGAAGGAAAAATCGGGGTAGTTGCGCCACTGGGCGAGGATGAAGCCGACGGAAAGCAGAATCGCGAGGATGGCTTCGCCGGCGATGAGGCCGGAGGCGAGCAGGGTGCCGCGCTGCTCGAAGGCGTCCTTGCCGGCGGCGGAGAGCTTCCTTTGCGCGGCGATACGGTCGGCGAGCCACTTCAACATGCCGCCGACAAAAATAGCAGCAGTGGTCTCAAACGGCAGGTACATGCCCACGGCGATGAGCATGGGCGCGGGAGCGTCAATCATGATGAGCGCGATGCCGAAGACGCAGCCCATGAGCACGAGTCCCCAGGCCATCTGACCGGCGACGATGCCGCTGGCGAGCGTGGCCATCAATCCGGCCTGCGGAGCGGGCAGAGCGCGCGAGCCGATGGTGTATGTGCTGTGCAGCGCGAGAATCGGCCACATCAGGAAAAACGCCAGCACGGCGACGCTGATGATTTCTGCGACCTGCATCTTCCACGGCGTGCCGCCGAGTAAATATCCCGCTTTCAAATCCTGAATCAGGCTTCCGGCCACGGAACACGCGATGCACACCACTGAGGCGACGCCGAGGACCGCGGCCACGCCGCTTGCGCCGCGCACGCCCACGCCCACCATGAGCAGCGCGGCGACGACGAGCGCAGTGAGCGTGAGGCCGGAGACAGGCTGGTTGCTGCTGCCGATGAGTCCGACGAGATAGCCGCCGATGGCGGAGAGCACGAAGCCGGTGACGGTCATGATCAGCGCGGCGAGCGCGGCCACCCACCAGCGGCCCGTGAAACGGTAGTAGATGACGAAGATGGGCACGATCAACGCGACGATGGAAAACGCGACCCACTTGAGAGGGATGTCCTGGTCCAGGCGGCCGAGGCCGGAGGCGCCAGTGGATTGTTTGGCAGCGCCGAGCGCGCCACGGATGGAGGCGAGCAACGACTCGCGCATGGTGTAGAGCGTGTACACCGCGGCAACGAGCATGGTGCCAACGGCGATGGGGCGCACGATGTTGAACCAGACGGTGTAGCTGATAGCGTCCCAGGCGATGGGCTGGCCGGGTTCGGCGCCGAGGCGGCGCGGCAAGTCGGGGTCGATGAAAAGAACGAGCGGAATCAGCAGCCACCAGGCAATGGCCGTCCCGGAGAAATTGATGGCCGAAAGGCGCGGACCGATGATGTAGCCGATGCCCATCAGCGCGGGCGAGGCCAGCGGCGAAGCGTAAGGCACGGCGCCGGTGTGAGCCACTTCCGCGGCGGCGGCTGCCGAGGCCGGCTCGAACCGCGGCATCACCACGCGCGGGAGCTGGACGAAGCCGTTGATGTTCTCGCGAAAAATCTGGAAGCCACGGCTATTGGTGAAAAATTGCAGCAGGGCGCCGATACCCATGGCACCGAAAACAAAACGCGGGGCCTCGGTGTCGCCGTGCTGCCCGGCTTTGACCACTTCAGCGCAGGCGGTGGCTTCGGGAAACGGCAGATCGGAATCCACGCAGAGCGGACGGCGAAGAATGATGATGAAGAAAACACCGAGCAGACCTCCGGCCAGCATCAGCCAGATGGCGTCCCAGAGATGCGCGCGAAGGTCGGGCCAGATGCCGGCAAGAAAAAATGCGGGGATGGTGAAAGCGACGCCGGCGACGAGCGCTTCGCCGACGGAGGCCGAGGTGCGCGTGATGTTCTGCTCGAGCACGCCCCCGCGGAGCATGGGCAAACGGAACAGCGCGATAGCAATCACCGCCGCGGGAATGGTGGCGGCGATTGTCTGGCCGGCGCGCATGGCCAAATAGGCGTTGGCCGCACCAAACAGAGCGGAGAGCAGGACGCCGGCGACAATGGCCTTCAGCGAAAGCTCGGGCTCGCGGGAATCCTGCGGGACATAGGGTTTGAAATCCTTGGTCATCGGAGCCTCAGAAAAGATCGAAAAACGAAAAGCGAAATTCGAAAATCGGGCAGAGCGGGCCGATCTGAAGATCGGCCCCTACAGGCGAATGTGCGGACACGGGGGTCCGCCCCTACGGGCCAAGCCACGATACCGACAGTAGGGCGGACGCGCAGGTTCGCCCCTACGAGAGTCGAAATCACGAAAGCACGTCCAG